>JBEIPU010000002.1:0-78342 GCA_040376925.1 Caenimonas sp.
CGCACGTTGGGCACGCCGTCGTAGCTGTCCAGCAGCTTGGGGTTCACGTCAGTCGCCCAGACCTGGGCGCCTTCGGCCGCCATGGCCAGCACGCAGGCGCGGCCAATGCCCTGCCCCGCTGCGGTGACCAGCGCGGTTTTACCTTTGAGTCTCATGGGTTCTCCTGGGATCCGGCGCGCCGTTCAGGGTTTTGCCGGATGGTGTCTTGTGGTGTTCGTGGCATTCTAAATTGGTCTGACCACTTGGCCAGTTCAGGCTAACCCTTAATCAATTCACCCTACCCAGCGCATGCCCCTGCAAACCGTGGAACCGCAACGCCTGTACCGGCAGATCGCCGAGCAGCTGCGCTCGCTGATCGCGGGCGGCGAGTTCGCGGGCGGCTCACGGCTGCCGGCCGAGCGCGACCTGGCCAAGCAGCTGGGCGTGAGCCGCCCCTCGGTGCGCGAGGCGCTGATTGCGCTGGAGGTCGAAGGCTGGGTCGAGGTGCGTACCGGCTCGGGTGTGTATGTGCTGGACCGTACCAGCCAGAACGCCAAAGGCAGCCGCGCGCAGGCGCAGATACCGCCCACCGAATGGGGGCCGCTGGAGCTGATCCGCGCGCGCCGCGTGGTCGAAGGCGAGATTGCCGCGCTGGCCGCCACCCAGGCCAAACGCAAGGACACCGATGCCATGGCCCGCGCGATTGACGCCATGCGCGCCGACGCCGACCGCAACGTGATGCCGCTGGACGGCGACCGCGCCTTTCACACTGCCATCGTGCAGGCCTGCGGCAACGTGGTGCTGATCGAGACGGTGCAGGGCTTCTGGGATTCACGCCGCGGCCCCCTGTTCGAGCGGCTGGGCGGCTATTTTGAAACCGTCGATTCCTGGCGCTCGGCCATCACCGAGCACGAGGCCATCCACGCAGCCATCCGCGCGCGCGACGCGCAGGCGGCGCGCGCGGCCATGCATGAGCACCTGGACAAGTCCCATTCACGATTCAGCGCGAGCTGGCGCCGCGCGAAGAAATCCGGTTCCTGAAGGCCAGCAACTTTCACTTTCACCCACCTAGAGGAGACAGACCATGAGCAAGCGATTCACCCTGAAGACCATTGCCGCCTGCGCGCTGATGGCCGGCGCCGTCGGCGCCACCGGCCTGGCCCAGGCCCAGACCAAGCTGAAATGGGCCCACGTATACGAGACGTCCGAGCCGTACCACAAGTGGTCGGTCTGGGCCGGCGACGAGTTCAAGAAGCGCACCAACGGCAAGTACGAGATCCAGGTGTTCCCCGCGTCCAGCCTGGGCAAGGAATCCGACATCAACCAGGGCCTGCAGCTGGGCACGGTGGACATCATCCTCACCGGTGCGTCCTTCGCGTCCAACTCGTTCCCGCGCCTGGCCGTGAGCTACTACCCGTTCACCTTCCGTGATGCGGACCACGTCATCAAGTACGGCAAGAGCGATGTGTTCAAGGAGCTGGCCGAGGGCTACAAGAAGGCCACGGGCAACACCGTGACGGCGCTCACGTATTACGGCGCACGCCACGCCACCAGCAACAAGCTGTTCACCAACTGCGACCAGATGAAGGGCCTCAAGATGCGCGTGCCCGATTCTCCGGCCTACACCGCGCTGCCGCGCGCCTGCGGCGCCAACCCGACGCCGATCGCCTTTGCCGAGGTGTACCTGGCGCTGCAGAACGGCACCGTGGACGCACAGGAAAACCCGCTGCCCACCATCGAGGCCAAGAAGTTCTTTGAAGTGCAGAAGAACATCATCCTGACGGGCCACATCTCCGACGCACTGCTCACCGTGATCTCGCCCAACCTGATGGGCAAGCTCACCCCCGCCGAGCAGAAGCTGCTGGCCGACATCACCCAGGAAGCCGCCGAAAAGGCCACCAACGACATCCGCAAGCGCGAAGGCGAGCTGGTGGAGGAATTCAAGAAGAAGGGCAACAACGTGGTGACCGTGGACCGCAATGACTTCCAGCAGCGCGTGCTCAAGGCCATCACCTTTGAGTCCATGAAGCTGGACAAGAAGGACTGGGACCGCATTATTGCGATCAAGTAAATGTCCATCGAAACCATCGACGACATGGCCCCCGTGATGGGGGCCGATGGCGAGTTCCATGCGCAGGACGAGGCGGTGGACCTGTCGGGCACGAAGCCGGAGGCCTGGGTCGCCCTGGGCTTTTTCTGGCTGCTGGGCGCGACAGTGTTCTACCAGTTCTTCACGCGCTATGTGCTCAACAATTCCGCCGCCTGGACGGAAGAGATCGCGCGCTACCTGCTGATCGCCACGGTGTTCACCGGTGCGACCATCGGCGTGGTCAAGAACAACCACATCCAGGTGGATTTCTTCTACAAGTTCATGCCCAAGCCCATGTCGCGCGCCCTGTCCACGCTGGTGGACTGGCTGCGGGTGGGTTTTTATGCCACCGCCGCGGTGCTGACGGTGATGATGATGCTCAAGCTGGGCAGCAATTCACGCATGACCATGGTGGACCTGCCGATGAACTGGGTCTATGGCATCTGCCTGCTGGGCTTTGCGGCCATGGCATTCCGCGCGGTACAGATCGCCCTGTTTCACCACAAGCGCGGCTACAGCGTGCTTGAACGCCCCGAATCCTCGATGGACGACCGCTGACCGGAAGCCTTCATGCTCAAGATCATTTTCCTGTTCCTCATGGCCGGCGGCATTCCCGTGGCCATCGCCATGGCCGGCTCCGCCCTGCTGTACATCTGGTGGACGGGCAACCTGCCGCCGTTCGTTGTCATCCACCGCATGGTCAGCGGCATTGACAGCTTTCCGCTACTGGCGGTGCCGTTCTTCATCCTGGCCGGCAACCTGATGAACAACGCCGGTATCACCAACCGCATCTACAACTACGCGCTGGCACTGGTGGGCTGGCTCAAGGGCGGCCTGGGCCATGTGAACGTGGTGGGCTCGGTCGTGTTTGCCGGCATGAGCGGCACCGCCATCGCCGATGCGGCGGGCCTGGGCACGATCGAGATCAAGGCCATGACCGACCATGGCTACAGCAAGGAATTTGCCGTGGGCGTGACGGCGGCCTCGGCCACGCTGGGGCCGATCATCCCGCCCAGCCTGCCCTTCGTGATCTACGGAATGATGGCCAACGTGAGCGTGGGCGCGCTGTTCCTGGCGGGCATCCTGCCCGGCGTGCTGATGGCCGTGCTGATGATGCTGACCGTGGCGTACTTCGCCCACAAGAACGGCTGGGGCGGTGACATCAAGTTTGAATGGCCGCGCGTGATCAAGGCCCTGGGCGAGACCGCGGTGGTCATCGGCTGGCCAGTGGCCGTGTGGCTGCTGATTGCCAAGGCAGGCCTGCCGCCGCAGATCACGGTGGTGGCGGCGCTGGTGGTGCTGTTTGCCATGGACAAGTTCTTCAACTTCCAGGCCGCGCTGCCCATCATGACGCCGGTGCTGCTGATCGGCGGCATGACCACCGGCATCTTCACACCCACCGAGGGCGCCATTGCCGCCTGCCTGTGGGCCATGGTGCTGGGCTTTGCCTGGTACCGCACACTCAACTGGAAGATGTTCATCAAGATTTCGCTGGACACGGTGGAGACCACGGCCACGGTGCTGTTCATCGTGGCGGCGGCCAGCATCTTTGGCTGGATGCTCACGGCCACCGGCGTCACATCTGCCATTGCGCAGTGGGTGCTGGGCTTCACCAAGGAGCCCTGGGTGTTCCTGCTGCTGGCCAACCTGCTGATGCTGTTCGTGGGCTGCTTCCTGGAGCCGACGGCCGCCATCACGATCCTGGTGCCCATCCTGGTGCCGATCTGCCAGCAGCTGGGCATTGACCTGGTTCACTTCGGCCTGGTCATGGTGCTGAACCTGATGATCGGCCTGCTGCATCCGCCGATGGGGATGGTGCTGTTTGTGCTGGCGCGGGTGGCCAAGCTGTCTGTGGAGAGGACGACGATTGCGATCTTGCCCTGGCTGTTCCCTTTGCTGGGGTCGCTGGCGGTCATTACCTACTTTCCTTCTTTGGTGTTGTGGTTGCCGAAGATGTTCTATTGAAGTTGCTTTGTCTGGTTTGGTTTGCTTTAGTGAAACCCCGCTTTCCCCCCCTTCACCCCCCCGCCCCTCTTCACCCCCGCCGGGGTGAAGAGGGGAGCCCTGATTTGGTTACGTCGCTCCGGCAACCTGAAGAACCGGGAACCGCTGCGATACACCCTTGCCCTGAAAGGCGCTTGCCTGCTGTTGGGGCCGCCGGCCGACACCTATTCGGAACCACGATATGACACCCTTTATTCGCCTCCATCCCGCGGACGACGTACTCATTGCCCGGAGCCAACTGGTAGGCGGCACCCAAGCAGAAAATGTCACCATCAGGGGCCTGATCCCGCCGGGCCACAAAGTGGCAACAAGGGACATCGCCACCGGCGAACCGGTCCGCAGGTACAACCAGATCATCGGCTTCGCCACCAAGCCCATCGCCGCCGGCGACCATGTGCACACCCACAACCTGGGCGTGGGCGACAAGGGCGGTGACTTCGCGCGCGACTACGCGTTCGGCGCCGACGTCAAGCCGATGCAGCAAAAGAAGGAAGCCACCTTCATGGGCATCAAGCGCGAAGACGGCCGCGTGGCCACGCGCAACTACATCGGCATCCTGTCCAGCGTGAATTGCTCGGCCACGGCCGCGCGCGCGATCGCGGACCACTTCTCGCGCCAGACCAACCCGGCGGCGCTGGCTGACTTTCCTATGGTGGACGGCGTGGTGGCGCTGACACACGGCACGGGCTGTGGCATGGACACCGAAGGGATGGGCATGCAGATCCTGGAGCGCACGCTGGCGGGCTATGCCACGCATGCCAACTTCTGGGGTGTGCTGGTGGTGGGCCTGGGCTGCGAGGCCAACCAGATCAACGCCTGGCTGGCCCACAGCAGCCTGCGCGAGGGCGACACGCTGAAGGTCTTCAATATCCAGGACACAGGCGGCACGCGCAAGACGGTGGAGAAAGGCATTGCGCTGATCAAGGAAATGCTGCCGCGCGCCAACGCCGTCAAGCGCGAGCCCTGCAGCGCGTCGCACATCACCATCGGCCTGCAGTGCGGTGGCTCCGACGGCTACAGCGGCATCAGCGCCAACCCGGCGCTGGGCGCGGCGGTGGATCTGCTGGTGGCGCATGGCGGCACGGCCATCCTGAGCGAAACACCCGAGGTCTATGGCGCCGAGCACCTGCTGACGCGCCGCGCGGTGAAAAAGGAAGTCGGTGAAAAGCTCATCTCCCGCATCAAGTGGTGGGAGGAGTACACCCGCATCAACAACGGCGAGATGAACAACAACCCCTCGCCCGGCAACAAGGCAGGCGGGCTGACCACCATCCTGGAAAAGTCGCTGGGCGCGGTGGCCAAGGGCGGCACCACCAACCTGGAGGCCGTGTACGAATACGCCGAGCCGGTGGTGGCCCACGGCTTTGTGTACATGGACACGCCGGGCTACGACCCGGTCAGCGCGACGGGCCAGGTGGCCGGCGGCGCCAACATCATCTGCTTTACCACCGGGCGCGGCTCGGCCTATGGTTGCGCGCCCTCGCCTTCGCTCAAGCTCGCCACCAACAGCGCGCTGTGGCAGCGGCAGGAAGAAGACATGGACATCAACTGCGGCGAGATCATCGACGGCAAGGCGTCCATCCAGGAGATGGGCCAGCGCATATTTGAGCTGGTACTGGCCACCGCGTCGGGCGAACCGTCCAAGAGCGAGCGCCACGGCTACGGGCAAAACGAGTTCGTGCCCTGGCAGGTTGGCGCGGTGATGTAACTCCACCCCTCCATTTATGTCACACACACTCTCCGCCGCCGACCTCACGGCACGCGTCGCGGCCATCATCGCCGCCGCCGGCAGCAGCGCCGAGGAGGCACAGACCGTTGCCGCCAACCTGGTGCTGGCCAACCTCAGCGGGCACGATTCCCACGGCGTGGGCATGGTGCCGCGCTATGTGGATGCGGTGCTCGAAGGCGGCCTGAAGCCCAACACCGGCGTGCGCACCGTGCTGGACATGGGCACCCTGCTGACGCTGGACGGCCAGCGCGGCTACGGCCAGGTGGTGGGCGCGCAGGCCATGGCGCTGGGTATGGCGCGCGCCAGGCAGCACGGCAGCTGCATCATGACGCTGGCCAACGCGCACCACCTGGGGCGCATCGGCCACTTTTCCGAGATGGCGGTGGCGCAGGGGCTGGTGTCGATTCATTTTGTGAACGTGCTGTCGCGCCCCGTGGTGGCGCCGTATGGCGGCGGTGATGGGCGCTTTGGCACCAACCCCTGTTGCATCGGTGTGCCCATGGGGGCGAATGAACCCTTCGTGCTGGACTTTGCAACGAGCCGGGTGGCGCAAGGCAAGATGCGCGTGGCCCACAACGAAGGCCGCCAGGTGGAGCCCGGTACGCTGATTGACGAGCACGGCCGCCCGACCACCGACCCCGGCGTGGTGGTCGTGCCCCAATCCAACGGCCTGTTCGGCGCGCTGATGGCGTTTGGTGAACACAAGGGCTACGGCATGGCCGTGGCCTGCGAGCTGCTGGGCGGCGCGCTCACAGGCAGCGGCACCTGGCACCGGCCGGCCGACCATGCGCGTGCGGTCATCAACGGCATGCTCACCATCCTGATCGACCCGGCCAAGCTGGGCACGCAGGCGTCGTTTGAGCAGGAAGCCACGGCCTTTGTGGACTGGCTGCGCCAAAGCCCCGCAGCGCCGGGCAGCGACGGTGTGCGCCTGGCCGGTGAGCCCGAGCGCGAGGCCCGGGTGCAGCGCGCGCAGGCCGGCATCACGATCGATGACCAGACCTGGGCCGAGATCGGGCAGGCGGCCGCCAAGGCCGGGTTGCACGCCTGATCAGCCGGCGCGCGGCAGTTCGCGGACGGTGGCATCTGCCAGCGCATACACCCTGTCGCCGTCGCGCAGCGCCACCGGGTGCATGCCGGTGAAGCTGCCAAATGCAGGCAGCACGCCCACCGGGTGTTGCGTTTCGTCGCCGAACCAGAAGCACGGCAGGCGCAGCCGGTCGTTGGCGCGCCCGCGCACGCTGATGCAGGGGTGCCAATGGCCCGCGAGCACATAGGCACCGGGCACCGGCTGCGGGTGGTGGCACAGCGCAAACGGGCCCAGCGCCAGCGGTTCATCCACCACGTCCATGCCCAGCGCAGCCGGCGGGTCGCCCGCGCGGTCGTCGTGGTTGCCGCGCACCAGGGTCAGTTGCAGCCCTGCATGGTCCGCGCGCCAGCGGGCCAATGCGGCCAGCGTGGCGGGGGCATGGGCCCGTGCCGAATGCAAAAAGTCGCCCAGGAACACGATGCGTCGCGCGCCGGTATCGGCTGTCAACGCAGTGAGCTGGGACAGGGTTTCTGTAGTGGTGCCCTGGGGCACCGGCACCCCCAGCTTGCGAAAGCTCACGGCCTTGCCAAAGTGGGCGTCGGCCACCAGCAGGGTCTGATGCTCGATCAGGCAGGCGCCGCCTGTGGGGTGCAGTGCGACATCGGCGCCGGCCAGGCGGATGTGCAGCGCCCCTTTCACAGCATCAGGGCGAGGCTGGCTTCCAGGTGTTCAGAGGGCATGCGCTTGAAGCCCGAGCGCGCAAAGCGCTGCAGTCGCCCCACCACAAAGGCCGTGAGCAGCGATGCGCTGACCTGCGCCTGCACGCTGGGGGTGGCCGCGCCGTCGGCCTGCGCGGCGTCGCGCAGGCACTGGCGCAGTGTGGCTTCGATCTTGTCAAAGAACTGGTTCATGCGCTGCTGCAGGCGCTCGTTTTCGAACACCAGGGCGTCGCCCACCATCACGCGCGTCATGCCGGGGTTCTTTTCGCCAAACTGCACCAGCATGGCCACGATCTTGGCAGCCTGGCGGTTGCCGGCGCCAGCGGCGTCGTCGGCGCGTTCGGTGATCTGGTTGACCAGTGAAAAAACGGTCTGTTCGATGAACTCGATCAGGCCTTCAAACATCTGCGCCTTGCTGGCAAAGTGCCGGTACAGCGCGGCTTCGCTCACTTCCAGCCGGGCCGCCAGCGCGGCGGTGGTGATGCGCTCGGCACCGGGCTGCTCCAGCATGGTGGCCAGGGCCTCCAGGATCTGCACGCGCCTCTCGCCGGGCTTGGGCCGCTTGCGCACGGGGGCGGCGGCGTCACTGTCGGCAGGGGTCGTCGTGGTGCTGGGCTCGGCGTCGGACATGGCGTGAAAAATGTGTGTTCAATTGATTCTCGCACAGGCGCGCGGCACGCCCCCGGCGGGCCAAGTGCGTACTTACCCCGTGAAGCGCAGCGTGACTTTCAGGCCGCGGTTGCCCGCGCTGCCCTGCAGTTCCAGATGGCTGTGGTGGGCGCGCGCAATCTCGTCGGCAATCGCCAGGCCCAGGCCGTTGCCTTCGCCCAGCGTGCCCTGCACGCGGTAAAAGCGCTCCAGCACGCGCGAGCGCTCCGCGCGCGGTATGCCCGGCCCGTCGTCTTCCACTTCCACAAAGGCCACGCCCTCGCGTTCGCCGCAGCGGATGGTGACGGTGCCGCCTTCGGGCGTGTACTTCACCGCGTTGTCCACCAGGTTGCCCAGCAGCTCGCGCAGCAGCCAGTCGTGGCCCATGACCATGGCCGGCTGGGCGTCCAGGCCCAGGTCCATGCGCTTGGCGGTGGCGGCGTCCAGGTGGGTTTGCAGCGTGGTTTCGCACAGCTCCTTCAAATCCACCCGCTGCATGGGCTGCGGGTGCATGGCGCGCGCGTCGGCGCGCGACAGCGCCAGCAGCTGGTTGGCCAGCTGCGAGGTGCGCCGCGTGGCGCTGCGCAGCTTGTTGACCTGCTCGGCGCGCAGCGTGACCGACGGCTGCGACGGCTGGGCGTTGGCGGCCTGGGCCCAGGCTTCCACCTGGGCCTGCAGCCCGGCCAGCGGCGTGCGCAGCTGGTGGGCGGCGTCGGCCACAAACCGGCGCTGGCCTTCGGCCTGGACGTTCACCAGGCCGAACAGCCGGTTGAGCGACTGCACCAGCGGGCGCACCTCTTCGGGCGAGGCCTGTTCGTCGATGGCGCTCAGGTCGCGCGGCGATCGGCGCTCCACCGCCTCCTTGAGCTCCAGCAGCGGCTTGAGCGCACGCCGCACGGCCCAGTTCACGGCAAAGGCCGCCAGCGTGATGAGCACGAGGTTGGGCAGCAGCACCTTGAACAGGATGGAGCGCGACCACTGCTGGCGCGGGTCGGTCCCGTCGGCCAGGGCCACGGTGATTTCACCGGCCACCGACTGCACGCGCTGGCGCACGATGCGCCAGGTGGTGCCCTGGTTTTCCTCGCTGTGGAATTCAGGCTCGAAGGTGGCGGGCGGCAGCGCGGCCAGCCATTTCTCGCCGCCCAGTGTCTTGCCGTCCGGGTCCACGATGCTGAAGGCGGCGAAGCCCGGGCCGGCCTTCAGGAACTCCTCGATCGGCGGCGCCATCAGCATCAACAGGCCGCCGCCGGGGCGGGCTTCGTCGCCAATGACCGAGTCCGCCAGCAGCGGCACCAGGGCCACCAGGCGCTGGTCCTGCTGCAGGGCCACGTTGTCGGCCGAGCGGTAGTCAAACCACGCATTGAGCAGCGCCAGCAGGATCAGCGGCGAGATCAGCATGACCAGCAGCCGGCGCTGCAGGCCGCCCGTCATGGCCGGCGCACCGGGCCGCGTCACGGCCTCATTCCCCCGGGCCGCTCGCGCTCAGTTCGAGCCGGTAGCCAAAACCGCGAATGGACCGCAGCGCCACGCCATGCGGCTCCAGCTTGCCGCGCAGGCGCGAGATGTACACCTCAACGGCGTTGGGGGTGATTTCCTTGTCCCAGCCGGTCAGCGCCTGCAGCAGCTTCTCCTTGCTGGCGGGCTTGGGCGCGTTGATCAGCAAATACTCCATCACCGTCCATTCGCGCGGGCCCAGCTCGATGGGGTGGGCCTGGCCCGCGCGCATGGCCACCGCACGGCGGTTGGCGGTGTCCAGCTCGATCGGGCCAAACGCCAGCACCGCGGTGGTGGCAGCCTGGGACCGGCGCAGCAACGCGCGCAGCCGCGCCAGCAGCTCGGGCAGCTCAAACGGCTTGATCATGTAGTCGTCCGCGCCCAGGTCCAGGCCCTGCACGCGGTCGTGCAGCGCGTCGCGTGCGGTCAGTATCAATACCGGCATGGCGTGGCTGGCCACCTCGGGGCGGCGCAGGCGCCGCGTGAGCTCCAGGCCGTCCATGTTGGGCAGGCCGATGTCGATGATCGCGGCGTCAAACACGTCGGTGCGCAGCACCTCCTCGGCACGCTCGCCGCTGCCTACCCAGTCCACCGCGTAGCCGGCGTCGGTCAGCCCCAGCTTGATGCCGCTGGCGACCATGACGTCATCTTCGACCAGGAGCAGGCGCATCAGGTTGCTACCTTGTAGGGCAAGGTTTCCTGCGCCACCGCCACCGCGCGGAACTCAGGGTCCTTGTGTACCAGCGTCGCATTGGACAGCAGCGCGCAAGCTGCGATCCAGGCGTCGGCCACTGACAGCGGATGAGCCGCCTTGATCTCCGCGGCCTTGACCAGCATCGCTTCTGTTTCATGAAGCCATTGAACCGGCAGCGCCAGACATTGCTGATAAGCCAGCCGGCCTTCGGCCTCGCCCTCGTCACGCCAGACGCGGTACAGCACTTCCATCAGCGACATGAAGCAACACAGGCATTGCGACTTGCCTTTGGTGGACTGCTCCAGCAACGCGGCCACGCGGTCGGCGCCCGCTTCGTCATCACGCAGCGTCAGCAAGGCAGAGCTGTCCAGCAGATAGCGCTTCATTTCCCGGCCGCGTCCTTGCGCCGTTCAGCCAACAGCCGCTGCGTGGCGCCACCCATGCCGCGTCCGCGGAATGCATGCACCGGGTTGGCTTTGACCGGTACGACGCTGATCTGCCCCCCCTGCACAACCCACTCCAGCCGATCCGCGGGGCCCAGCCCGAACTGATGGCGGATTTGCGCTGGAATGACTGTCTGGCCGCGTTGCGTGATCGTGCTGCGCATGGCG
Source organism: Caenimonas sp. (assembly GCA_040376925.1). GTDB lineage: Bacteria > Pseudomonadota > Gammaproteobacteria > Burkholderiales > Burkholderiaceae_C > RAM1. The sequence goes on from JBEIPU010000002.1 coordinate 10,998, forward strand.
TATCCGTTGAATTACACAAGGAGCCGAATTGTAATTCAGCCTGCCGATCCAGAGGACCGGGCCTTCAGTGAGACCGGATCATGGTGCCGTAGGCCTGCTCCGTAAGAATTTCCAGCAGCATGGCGTGCGGCACGCGGCCATCGATGATGTGCACCGAATTGACGCCGCTCTTGGCGGCGTCCAGCGCGCCGGCGATCTTGGGCAGCATGCCGCCCGAGATGGTGCCGTCGGCAAACAGCTCGTCTATCTCGCGCGCGGTCAGGTCGGTCAGCAGCTTGCCGGTCTTGTCCAGCACGCCGGGGGTGTTGGTCAGCAGCATCAGCTTTTCGGCCTTGAGCACGGTGGCCAGTTTGCCGGCCACCACGTCGGCGTTGATGTTGTAGCTTTCGTTGTTTTCACCAAACCCGATCGGGCTGATGACGGGGATGAAGGCGTCGTCCTGCAGCGCCTTGACCACGCTGGGGTCAATGGCCACGATGTCGCCGACCTGGCCCACGTCGTGTTCCTTGGTCGGGTCCTGGTTGTCCACCATCTTGAGCTTCTGCGCGCGGATCAGCCCGCCGTCGCGCCCGGTCAGACCCACGGCCTTGCCGCCGGCCTGGTTGATCAGGCCCACGATGTCCTGCTGAACCTCGCCGGCCAGCACCCATTCGACCACTTCCATGGTTTCGGCGTCGGTCACGCGCATGCCCTGCACAAACTCACCCTTCTTGCCCAGGCGGTTCAGCGCGGTTTCAATCTGGGGGCCGCCGCCGTGCACCACCACCGGGTTCATGCCCACCAGCTTGAGCAGCACCACGTCTTCGGCAAAGTCGGCCTGCAGGGCCGGGTCGGTCATGGCGTTGCCGCCGTACTTGATGACGATGGTCTTGCCGTGGAACTTGCGGATGTAGGGCAGCGCCTGGGCGAGGATTTCGGCCTTGTCGCGCGGGGCTATGTGGGGCAGGTCTGTAGTCATGGCACCGGTGGGGGTGGGATTTGGAATGCGCAAATTGTGCCGCATGTGCGCCGGCGCCCCGGTGCTTTCTTCAGCGTCGCACCCAGCTGGGCACCTTGAAGCGCACGATGGCCACATAGGCCCAGACATACGACACGATGAACAGCAGCGTGAAGGCCATCAGCATCACGGTGTTCTGCCAGAACAGCACCGCCGGTATCACGGTGAGGATGGTGAAGCCCCACAGGTAGGGCGAAGTGCGGTTGTTGCGCATGAGCATGCGCCGCGACGCGTCGTCATGGAATACGCTGCGCACGATGCGCCGGTAGATCAGCTGGTGAAAGTGCAGCGCATCGGCCACACCGGGCGACTGGCCGCGCACGGCCTTGCGGTAGATGGAAAAGACGGTTTCCCACACCGGGTAGATCAGCAGCAGCACCGGGAACCAGGGCGACACGAGGCCGTGGCGCTGCACCAGCTGCACGCTCAGCACGGCAATGACCACGCCCCACAGGTAAGCACCGCCATCGCCGGCAAAGATCAGCCCGCGCGGGTAATTCCAGGCCAGGAAACCCGCCGTGGTGCCGGCCAGGGCCAGCGCCACGCCGGCCAGCTGCCGGTCACCGACCTGCAGGCACACATACGACAGGGCCAGGCAGACGATCATGGCCACCAGGCCGGCCAGGCCGTTGTAACCGTCAATCAGGTTGAAGGCATGCGGCAGGCCGGTGATGGCAACCACCGCCAGGGCCACGCCCAGCCAGGGCATGGCAGCCCACCAGCCGTCCAGCGCCCCCAGGCCCAGGCGTGACACGGTCAGCTGCAGCGACCAGGTGGCCGCGAGGGCCGCCACCAGCGTCAGGAACATGCGGTAGCGCGCCGTCAGTACCTGCGTGAGGTCTTCGTAAATGCCGCCTGCCACGGCAATCGCGCCGGCGACCCACCACGCAATCGCCGTCAGCGGCTCCACATGGATCTGGTTGGCCACGCCCAGGCTGGGCGCCACCAGCATCCACAGCCAGGCGACGCTGTAGGCGGCAAACATGCCCATGCCGCCCAGGCGGGGCACCTGTCCGGCGTGAAAACGCTGGGGCATGGCAGCGTCGTACAGGCGGGCCCAGTCACGGCCAAACCGCACCAGCAGCGCGCACAGCACGAAGGCCACGGCGCCACTGAATATCAACAGAATCAGCATGGCCGGGCGTCGTGTTCAGCGTCAGGGTTTGGCGGCGACCGGGCTGCGCCCCAATGCAACCGGCACCACCAGCAGGCGGTCCAGCTGCGCGACGGTCTGGTCGTCCACCTCGCCGGCCAGCGACTGCAGCCGCATGCGCGCCGCCAGCAGTTCCAGCCAGGCGCCGGAGCGTTCGTACTGCGCGCTGAGCAGCTGGCCCTGCGCTTCCAGCACATCGAGCTGGGACCGGTTGCCGCGCTCGACACCGCTTTGTGCGGCAGCGGCATTCTGGCGGGCGGACTGCACCAGCGCGGTGTGGGCACGCAGGCGCTGTTCGGCCTGCTTGAGCGTGACGTACTCGCGCTCGACCATCACATCGGTCTCGCGCAGGGCGCCGTCCAGCTGGGCCTGCGCCTTTTCCATCTGGGCCACGGCCTGGCGCACGCCGGAGTCCACCCGGCCGCCGGCATACAGCGGCACCGTCAGCTGCACGCCCAGGGAGCTGTTGTAGTAGACGTTGTTGATGGAACTGAAGCTTTCGCTGGTGGACTTGCTGCGCCCGGCCACCAGGTCCAGCGTGGGCTTGTGGCCGGCCCGGGCGCGGTCAACGCCCTCGCGCGCGACTTCCAGGTTGGCGCGCGCCGCGCGCACCTCGTAGGAGCCGGTTCGGGCCTTGTCCAGCCAGACCATCAGGTCGTCGGCAATGAGGCTGCCGGGCGCAAAGTCGTCGTCCCTGGGGGCCAGCAATTCAGATGCCGATACGCCCACCATCTTTTCAAGCTGGCGCCGGGCGTCCGCAGCCTTGCCCTCAGCCTGCAGCAGGCGCAAGGTGGCCAGCTCGGCACGGGCGCGGGCCTGATCGCGGTCGGTGGTGCTGGACAGCCCCAGGGGCAGGGCACGCTCGGCAGCGGCAGCCTGCGCCTGCAACGACTTCAGCTGCGCTTCGTACGACTTGTATTCCGCATGGGCGCGCAACGCCTCCAGGTAGGCGCCGGCCACCTCCACCGACAGCCGGTTGCGGTCGGTCACGAGCACGGCATCCAGGCGGCGGACTTCGGCCTTGGCCTGCAGGTAGCGGGCCCAGCTTTCGGGCCGGTACAGCGGCTGGCGCAGGGTCACGCTGGAGCCACCCGAGTAGTAATTCAGGCTCTGGCCGGACTGCGCCCCGAATACGGCGTCCAGCCGGTTGTAGGTCCGGCTGGCCGTGGCACTGATTTCGGGCAGCAAGGTGCCGCGCGCCTGCGGCAGGATCTCGCTTTCGGCCCGGTAGCTGGCCTGGGCGGCCTGGAACTTGGACTCATAGGTGCGGGCCTGATCAATGGCGCGGCCAAAAGACAGGGGGACGGCGGCAGGGGCCTGTGCCTGAGCGCAACCCGCAGCCAGCACCATGAGGACGAACGCGGCGCGCACGCTCAGGCCTCTTTCAGGGATTCGCCAAAGCGCTTGAGCAGCGGCCGCAGCAGGTAATTGAGCAGCGTGCGCTCGCCGGTCTTGACGACGACGTCGGCCGGCATGCCCGGCTGCAGCTCGCGGCCCGCGAGCTTCTTGAGACCCTCGGGCGTGACTTCCACCCGCGCGAGGTAGTACGGCGGGGCCTGCGGCGCCGCCGGATTGCTGATGGCACTGGCAGACACCGTGACCACGCGCCCGCTCACCACCAGCTGGGGCAGGTTGGTAAAGGCATGCAGGTTGATATCGGCCGGCATGCCGGGGTGGATGCGGTCGATCAGGTGCGTGGGAATCTGCGCCTCCAGCACAAGGCGTGCGTCATCGGGGACGATTTCCATGATGCGCGCACCCGGCGCCACCACGCCACCGGCCGTCTGGACCTGCAGGCCCACGACCGCGCCGGCAACTGGCGACTTGATGACCGTGCGTTCAAAAGCTTCCTGTGTGCTCTTGAGGCGCTCCCCCATCGAGCTGGCCTCGCGGCGCATTTCGGTGAGCTGCGTCTCCACTTCCTTGCGGTACTCCTGGCGGCGCTGTTCCTGGCGCAGCCGCACCTCAGCCAGGCTCTCATTCACGCGGGCCTGGTTGCCGCGCAAATCAGCGAGCGCGGCCGCCACGTCCGCCGCCTGACGCTCCAGCTCGTTTTGCTTGGTGCGCGCGGTGTAGCCGTCGGCCACCATGAGGCGCACGCCCGCCAGCTCCTGCTCCACGAGGGCCTGCTGGCGTTGACGTGCCGCAATGGATTCACGCAGGCCAGCCAGTGTGGCCTGCGCAGCCTGGGCTGTCTGGCCCAAGGCGGCCAGCTCCGACTGCAGCGCCAGCCGGCGCGTAGTGAACAGTTGCTCCTGCAGCGCCATTTGCTGCTGGGCCAAAGGGTCGGCGCGCAACTCCAGCAGTTCCGGGGGGAACGTGATCCGCGGTGCGCCGATCTGCTCGGCATACAGCCGCGCCTCAGAGGCCCGCATGGACAGCCACTGGATGCGCGTGGAGTCGTAATTGGCCTTGCTTTCGGTGCTGCTCAGCTCGATCAGCACATCGCCCTTGGCGACCTTCTGGCCTTCGGTCACGTTCACCTTGGTCACCACCCCCCCCGTGGGATGCTGGATCTGCTTGGCATGGTTCTCCACGGCGATGGTGGCCGGCGAAGGCACGCCCTCGTCCAGCGGCACGGTCACGCCCCACAGGATGAAGCCGCCAAAACCCAGGCCCAGCACCCACAGGCCGGTTCGCAGGGAGCGTTTGACGTCCGACGGCGCTTTCGCCTGCTGGGGGACGTCAATGATGTCTTCGTTTTGCGCCATGTCAGGCTTCCTTGTCAGTTACGGCGCCTGCCCCGGCATCGGGGTCCGCGGGGGCTTGCGCCGGCGCATTGGCCTGCGCGATGGCCGCCGCCTTTTCCTGGGCTTGTGCCTGGGCCTGGGCTTGCGCCTGGGCCAGGGCATTCAACACATCCTGGCGCGGCCCGAACAGCATGACCGTGCCTTCACGCAGCACCAGCAGCTTGTCTACGCCATTGAGCACGGAAGGGCGATGGGTGATCACCACCACGGTCTTGCCCAGCTGCTTGAAGATGGCCAGCGCCTGCAGCAACGCGGCTTCGCCAGCGTCGTCCAGGTTGGAGTTGGGTTCATCCAGCACCACAAAGGCCGGATCGCCATACAGCGCGCGGGCCAGGGCAATGCGCTGGCGCTGGCCGCCAGACAGCGCGCTGCCACCGGCGCCCAGCTGGGTCTCGTAGCCGTTGGGCAGGCGCAGCACCATTTCATGGACGCCGGCAATCTGGGCGGCACGCACAATCTTTTCGGAAACCAGCGGACCAAAACGTGCAATGTTCTCGGCCACGGTGCCGTCAAACAATTCAATGTCCTGCGGCAGGTAGCCCACATGGGGGCCCAGCTCGCCCTTGTTCCAGGTGTGCACGTCGGCGCCGTCCAGGCGTACCTTGCCACTGGCCGCAGGCCAGATGCCCACCAGCAGACGGGCCAGGGTGGATTTGCCCGAGGCGCTGGGGCCCACGACGCCCAGGATTTCACCCGGCAGTGCATGGAAGGTAACGCCCTTGAGCACAGCGGCCTGCACGCCCGGTGGCGCAGCCACCACGGCCTCCACCGACAGCACGCCGCGCGGGGCGGGCAGTGACATGACGTCCTTGGCTTTGGGAAAGGCTGTAAGCAGCGCCGTCAGGCGGTCCCACGCACCGCGGGCAGATACCACCTGCTTCCATGCGCCAATCGCCTGGTCCACCGGACCCAGCGCCTTGCCCATGAGGATGGAAGCGGCAATCATGGTGCCCGGCGTCGCGCTGCCCTCAATGACCAGGTAGGCACCCGCCCCCAGGATGAGCGACTGCATGCCGATGCGGAAATTCTTGCTGATGGCCTGGATGAGGCCCGAGCGGTCAGACGCCAGAGACTGGCTGACCAGCAACTCCTGGTGGTAGGTCGCCCAGCGCCGGCGCAGGTTGCCCAGCATGCCCATGGCTTCAATGACTTCAGCGTTGCGCAGGTTGTTGTTGGCAAAGCCGCTGGCTTTCATGCCCGCCGTCTGCGCCTGGGCCAGCGGCGGGTCGGTCAGGCGCGAAGAGGCGAACGCCAGCGCAATGGAAACAATCAGGCCAAAGGTGGACACCCAGCCCAGCAGCGGGTGCAGCGCAAAACACACGGCCAGGTAAATTGGCGCCCAGGGCAGGTCAAAGAATGCAACGCCCGTGCCGGTGGTGAACTGGCGCACATTGGTGAAATCGTTGAGCGCCTGCGCTGGGTTGCCGCCGGCCTGGCGCAGGGTGTTGGCGAAGGTAGCGGTAAAGATGCGCTCATTGACTTCGGCGTCCACCCGGTTGCCCACGCGTACCAGGATCCGCGAGCGGACCCATTCCAGAGCGGCCAGCAGCGCCAGCAGTGCCATGGCAATAACCGTCAGGGCGATCAGCGTGCCGTAATTGCGGCTGGCCAGCACCCGGTCGTAGATCTGCAGCATGTAAAGCGACGGAACCAAGCCCAGGATGTTCATCACAAAGGAGAAAACACCGACTGTGATGAAGGCCCCCTTGTAAGCTCGGAAGGCTTCGCCCAGCTCTGAATGCAGGCGCGACTTGACAGGGTTTTGGAGGGCCATGGGCTTTGAGACAGGCAAAGCCTGCGATTTTACTTGTGATGTGGGGCTTATCTGGGGGTGGCGCGGGTTGATTCAAGCGCCGCTCCGGTGATATGGGCCCCCAAAGCCATGACTTAAGGCACATTGACACACCCCTTGCCCGGCGCAGAATCAGTAATTCGCCCAAGCCGACCCACACATGTACGAAATCACCGCGCGTACCACCGCGCCTTACAAAAGCATCTGTTACATCGTCTGCCGATGGTCTGATGGCACGACCACGCGCGGTTCGGGCGTGATCGTGGGGCTGAATGATGTGCTGACTGCCGCGCATGTGGTGTTTGATGCCGAGCGCGGCGGCTATGCCACCAGCATCACGGTCAGCCCGGGCGCCGATGTGCGGCCGCAGGACTTTCCCTACGGAAGCTACAGCGATGTGGGCGTCATCAACACGCGCACCGCCAACTGGGATACCAACGGCGACGGCCTGCTGTATGACTCTGAATCGCAGTACGACATGGCCGTGCTGGGCATGCGCAGCGCCATCGGCAACGTCACAGGGTGGCTGGCCACGTCTGCCGTGGCGAACGACTTTTACGGCGTGATGGCGGGCTACCCCGCCCGCGGCACCGGACTGATGGCCGAAGATGTATACGCTGATGCGTCCAGCCAGTACGGCGTGTTTGACATCCGCTCTGGCCTGGGCTCGGGCGCGTCGGGCGGGCCGCTGCTGCGCACGGACGCCAGCGGCACCTACGTGACGGGCGTACTGTCCAGCGGCAACACGGCCAACACCGTATCAACCTACGCCGGGCTGTTTGGCCCCGGCAACTGGGACTGGTTCACCAGCACCCTGGCCGCCAACGACAGCGTGCTGAGCAACACCCCCACCCAGCCGGGCTCGCCCGCCGCCGACGATTACCCCGCCAGCGTGACCACACCTGGCGTGCTGGTCGCCGGCGTGGCCGCCAGCGGCACCCTGGAGACGGTGACGGACGCCGACTGGTTCCGCATCAATGTGGCTGCGGGCACCTACCGCTTTGAGGCGCGCGGCAGCAGCACCAATGATGGCTCGCTGCCCGACCCGGTGATCGACCTGTACAACGCCAGCGGCGTGCTGCTGCGCACCGACGACGATTCCGGCACCGGGCTGAATGCATCGCTGACATACACCTTTACCACCGCCGGTACCTATTACATCGGCGTCACTTCGCCGGGCGGTGGCTTCGGCACTGCGGGCACCTACAAGGTGCAGGCCTTTGCCCTGACGCCCGGCGCCGTGGCGCCCGTCAGCTTGACCGGCACCACGGGCGATGACACGCTGACCGGCTCTGCGGCCAACGAGACCTTGACCGGCCTGCAGGGCAATGACGTGATCAACGGCCTGGGCGGCACCGACACGGCCAGCTACAGCGGCAACCGGTCCGGCTACCGGCTGTTCAACACCGGCACCAGCGTGACCGTGACCGACACGGCCCCCGCGCGCGACGGTATCGACAGCCTGCTGAACATCGAGCGCGTGGCCTTTGCCGACATGACGGTCAACCTGGAAATCGGCGCCAAATCCCGCACCATCGCCCCCGCACAGCTCAAGGTGCTGGAAGAGCTGTACGTGGCGTTCTTCAACCGCGTGCCAGACGCCGACGGGCTGGCCTACTGGATCGACCAGACCCGCGCCGGCCAGACGCTGGGCAGCATTGCCGAATCCTTCTACAGCGCCGCACTGCTGTACCCCACGCAGACGGGCTACACCGCGGCCATGACCAACGCCGATTTTGTCAACGTGATCTACCGCAACGTGCTGGGGCGCACCGGGGGCGCCGATGCCGAAGGCCTGGCCTACTGGACGACCGCACTGAGCTCCGGCGCCCAGAACCGCGGCGGCCTGGTCACCACCATCCTGGCCACGGCCCATACCTTCAAGGGCGATGCCACCTATGGCTATGTGGCCGACCTGCTGGACAACAAGGCCGCGGTGGCGCAGACCTTTGCGGTGGACATGGGGCTGAACTACAACACGCCAGAGGCATCCATCAGCAATGGCATGGCGATTGCGGGTGCAGTCACCGCCACCAGCACGGCGGCTGCGATCACCCTGATTGGCGTCACGGACGGTTTCATCACCTGATAGCCCTGATTTCCCAAAGAATTAAAAATAAATACCTATAAAATCCTCCCCGTTTAACACAAAGGGGGGGGCAATGTACGAAATCAACACGAGGGTCATACAGCCCTATGCGGCTGTTTGCCACATCCGCTGCCAGTGGGCGGACGGAACCGTGGCCACCGGATCCGGCGTTCTGGTGGGCGTGAACGACGTGCTGACGGCACACCACGTGATCTTCAATGCCGGTGCCGGCGGGTACGCGACGCGCATCACCGTCACGCCCGGCGCGGACACCTCGCCCACCTGGGTCGCGCCCTTCGGCTCATACAGCAATGTCGGTTCCGTCCACGCCCGCACCGTCAACTGGGATACCAACTACGACAACCTGCTTTCTGGCGCAGAAGCCCAATACGACATGGCGCTGCTGGGCATGACCACCGCGCTGGGCAGCACCACAGGCTGGGTGACACCCTCTGCACACCGAGGCGACTTCTTCGGCGAAATGGCGGGCTATCCAGGCCGGGGCACGGGCCTGATGGGTGAGGTCGTTTACGCCGACGCCTCCAGCTTTTTTGGCGTGTATGACGTCTACTCCTCACTGGGCCGGGGCGCATCCGGCGGCCCTTTGCTGCGCACGACCACCACGGGAAGCCAGGTCGTTGGCGTACTTTCCAGCGGGAACAGCGCCAACACCTCATCCACCTACGCCGGCCTGTTCGGCCCCGGTAACATGGCGTGGCTGGATGCAGCCATGTCGAACAACAACAGCGTACTGGGCTATACGGGTGCGATGCAGACCCCCGTGATACCTGACGACCATGCCGGCTCGGTCGCAACCCAGACAATCCTTGCCGTGGGGGCCTCGCGCAGCGGCACGCTGGAGACCAACCTGGACACCGACTGGTTTCGCGTCACGCTGAATGCCGGCACCTACCGGTTTGATGTCAAGGCTGCATCAAGCCTGGCCGGCAGCCTTCTGGACCCCCACGCCACGCTGTACAACAGCGGCGGCGCGGCCCTCACGAGCAACGACGACGGCGGCACCGGGCTGGATGCCCAGATCACCTGGACCAGCACCACCGCCGGCACCTATTACCTGGGCGTTCGTTCGGCCTACGGGTTCAGCGAAAGCGCCGGAACCTACACCGTATCGGCCACGCTGGTATCGACTGCCAGCGGGGGCGCAAGCCCCATCGCGGTCCCGGGCACCATCGTACCTACCGTCACTGGCACCGCATCCATCGACATCCTGAACGGTACGCCCGGCAATGATGTCATCTGGGGTAAAGGCGGCAACGACACCATCAACGGCGCCGGGGGTACGGATACCGCGTACTACACAGGCACGCGCAACGAGTACGCCATCGCCACCTGGGGCCCAGTGGTCACGGTTACCGACCGCCTGGGCCTCGACGGCATTGATGCACTGACCGATGTGGAACGCATTGCATTCCGGGACATGACCGTGAATCTGCAGATCGGCGCCAAGGCCCGCACCATCACGCAGCCCCAGCTCAAGCAGTTGCAGGAGCTGTACGTGGCATTCTTCAACCGCATCCCGGATGCGGACGGCCTGTCTTACTGGATTGACCAGGTGCGGTCAGGTCAATCCATCAACAGCATTGCGGGCGCCTTCTACAACGCGGCACTGGCGTACCCCACCCAGACCGGCTACAGCAGCGCCATGAGCAATGCGGATTTCATCAACATTGTTTACCGCAATGTGCTGGGACGCACCGGTGGCGCGGACGCCGATGGCCTGGCCTACTGGACGACGGCCCTGAACTCAGGCGCGCAAAGCCGCGGCGGGCTGGTCACCAGCATCCTGACCACGGCGCACACCTTCAAGGGCGATGCCACCTACGGCTACGTGGCCGACCTGCTGGACAACAAGGCCGCCGTAGCGCAGAAGTTTGCCGTGGACATGGGCCTGAACTACAACTCGCCTGAGGCGTCCATCAGCAACGGCATGGCGATTGCGGGTGCAGTCACCGCCACCAGCACTGCGGCTGCGATCACGCTGATCGGCGTGACGGACGGATTTGGTGCATGAGCTCCCTATACCAAACCCAGAGCAGCCAAGCGTGGACGAATGGCCGAACGAAATACAGCGTACTCGGACTTGAGGGAGTTCACGGCATCTTCGTCACTTAGCACCGTTTCCCCGCGCCTGATTTGCTCACCCTTTTGCTTGAGCCACTCCATGATCCATTCCGCAGGGCTGTTGGGTGCTCGCTCCTCGGCCAGCAGGAATACCTGATTCATCTGACTGACCCCTACGCCAGTTCCGAGTACAGGGGAGGCCAAGTACTTTTGAGGGTATCCGCAGCGCATTTGTTCAAGCAGATGCATGTTCAGCGCCACGCACGCAGCGCGTGTCTTCTCGCGCCTATCTACCGGCTGACATGGAACGACAAAAGCGGCGCCTGTAAGCATCACCACTGTGCGCAATAGATCAACCGTATGCATTTTTGTTTTAGTTGCAATCTCACTGATCCGCATCGGTTTGGGACCGCCCGCTTCGAGAACCGATACGACTGCGGCACAGCTATCGACTGTAGTGCGGATACCTGCTTCCCCAAGCGCCTTATCCAGATCTGCTTGGGGCAGTAAGCAGATCAGTTCAGTGGCCATGATTCTTTCGGTCTTCACCAAGGGAGACAGTCTTCTTGCACCCCGTACAAAGATGTCCCGCCTAAACAATCGGTTGATGAAGAAGTCCCTCAGTTGCTCCCGATCTCGTCGACTTCCGGTCGACTCCAGCATCGCCGAAGCAGCAGGAGGAAGTGCGTCAGCCTCAAGCTGTTCGAGCGTATGCGATCGCGTTCCAAACTCCAACTTTGCTTGCGCCAACTGGTCAAACACCTCTGCGAAGTGGAAAGCACGAGACTGATCGTTGAAGTATTCATGCGCAAGGTACGTCGTGTCGTGACGGGCCAAGCCCTTCACCCACTCACGCGCGGCGGAATTCTTTTCGAAGTAACCGCTCGGCAGATCGGCGATCTGATGAATCAGACTCAATACGTCGTGCGTCTGCTTGGAGGCCGAACTAGCACTAGGAACAACCCTGGTCCTCAGATAGTTCATCAAGAATTGAACCGGGACACCCGAAGACCAACCAGGCTGAGCGTTATATGAAAGATAGACGAGCCCACCCGGCTTTACACGCTCCCTCAAAAACCGCAGGATGAAAGAGCGATTCGTGTCGTTGATCCAAGACCATATGCCGTGCAACGATACTGTATCGAACTGCATTTTGCTGGACGCGCCCACAAGCTCCTCAAAACTCTGGTCGGTAACTTCCGCATCATTGCGAAAGCTGGACAGCAAGTTCTGAGCGTGCTGCACGTGTTCAGGCATGAAGTCATTTCCGAACCATCGACCTCCGGTGCAAGCTGCGTTAATCGCGAGGGTCAGTCCTTGACCGAATCCGAGTTCACAATGCGTCGCGGCATCGTCAATTTGAGGGTATTCAAGGCCCTCCAACAACATATTGAACGCCAACAATGCGGGTGACTGGTCACGGTAATAGTTGACGGTATAGGAATCTCGCGCGAAATAGCCCTGAGACCAAATATCGGAACCCATTTCTTTTCAGTCCTTCGCGACGCCAAGATTGATAAGAATGGGTAGTTGCACAGCCGCAAAACCGTGCGCCTGATTTTGCAGTTCCGCGAGATTCTCTTCCGGCGTTTCCAATGCCCTGCCTTCCTTGAGAATGTTTTGCTTTTGAGATTGAAGCACGCCATGTGCCCAGTTCGCCCACTCGTGGGCGCCCTTGTAGCCAAGTTGTCGCGCCAGCAAGAAGAGTTGGTGGAATCGAGTGACCGCCACCCCCCCGCCCAAGACAGGGCTTGCCAGATAACTGATGCCTCCATCCGCTCGCGCCGCGATCAAGAGCTTCGTATTGATACGTTCGCACTGCGCTCTCGCACTTTCAGCAGCCTCGTCGCTTTGGGCGGGCGCCAGGGCATTCGCGCCGAGCAACACCGTCAGTATTTCTCGCAACTGAAGATGCGTGATCTTGTGCTCGGCGACGTGTCTCTCAATTTCTTCAAAAGAATGAGGCCGGTTATCCGCCAGAAAATCCAGGACCGGGCCGTACAACGCTGGCTGCAGGTCTGCCTCGCCGAGGTAGCCTGATACTTTGTTCGGCACCAGCTTACGCAGTTGAACAAGTATGAACCGCGCGGAACGAATGGCTTCCACCTGTGCAATGCTGGAGAGCCTGCGGCCTCCCTTGCACCACAGGTCGCGACGGAATTGCTGGTTGAAGCAGAAGTCTTTGACGGTCTCTTGAAAAATGGGATCCGCCACATCCGACAGAAGCCCGCGCTGAGCTTCAGACAAGTTCAGCCCATCAACCAACTCCAGATAAGCGGCACTTCCCAAGAATCCCAGCTTCGCCTCCCCCAAGACTTCTGCTGTCTGCGCGAAGTGCATAGGGTGCCAATCCCGGTTGAAGTACTCATGCGCGAGATACGCGCGTTCATGTTCTTTGATACGCGCTATCCTGTCCGGAATTTGAGGATTTGCCAGAAGGTACTTCGGTTGGGTTGCGATGAGTTTATCAACGAAAGCCAAAGCGCCGTCCACGCGGTTGACGATGCCGCTTCCTGGGGAAGCCAAACGGAGGGCATGCTCGGTAAACAGATGGCGAAGCGGCATTGAAGCGCTCCAACCCGGTTGAGTGTTGTAGCTCAAATAAACAACACCTCCGACTTTCAACTTGGCACGAACAAAGTCCGTGATGATTTTCCTGTTGCTGTCGGAAATCCAGCTCCAAATACCGTGAAATCCGATGAAATCGAACTCAGGTAAATCAAGCTTGGCAAACTCCTCGAAGGAAAGGTCAAAAAGACGCGAAGCCGCCTCTGGACTGTCTGCGAGACCCTTCGCAAAAGCAGCTTGAGAGGGATTGAAATCGGTACCCCACCACTGCGAGCCTGTTGCTGCGCTATGGATGTTGACGCTTACGCCCTGCCCGAACCCCAGTTCGCAAGAGACACCTGCTGAAGTTCCAAGCCCTTGTGAAACAGCGACTCCTCTAAGAAGCGCGATCCATTTCGCGCGTAGCGGATTAAGTTCAGGGTAATACCCATAGGTATAGCCAATTTCGGCAACGTAGCCGGAGGTCCAGTCGTTCATGTGTCTATTGTGGCCGTAATCGAAGCCAAAAAAAAAGACCAGGCCCTCTCGGGCTTGGTCTTTTTGCTGTCACTGCCGACGAATCGGCAAGCGAACTGACTTAGGCGACGATGTCGCTGGCGGCCAGGGTCACGGCACCGGTCAGCTTAATGACGGCGTCGGTAGCAGCGTACGTAGTAGCAGCGGTGTTATCGACCACAACGTAGGTGTCGCCGCCAAACTGGAAGTAGGACACCACACCTGCGGCGCTACCGTCGCCAGCAGCAGCCAAGTTCAGGGCTTGGGTCAGCGTCGTTGCAGACGTCACGGTCACGGCCGTCGTGCTAAAAGCACCGGTGCCCGTGCTGATCGCCGACACGTCCAACTTATCCGAGCCAGTTACGAAGTCGGTGACGGTCAGGGTCGCAGCCGTCGTGGACTGGTTCACGTTGGTCAGAATCACGGTGTCCGTACCGCCACCCAGAGTGACGTTGTCGCCACCGGTCGTGGCACGGACGGTGTCATTGCCGGTACCACCGGTGATCTTGTCAGCCTGAGCGGTACCCGTCACATCGAGCTTACCCGTGAACGTCGAGGCATTCACGGTATTACCCGTAACACCACCAGCGTTGGTCATGGTCAGCGTCAGGTCTTGCGAACCGCTCACATTGAACAGGTTGTTGTCGGCCGTCTTGATGTTCAGCGTATTGGCTGCAACACCAGCGGTGCCAGACGACGTGATGTTCACGATCGAGGTACCAGTCACAACTTGCTGAGTCGCAGCATTGGAGGCAGCAGTGGCAGAACCAGCCAAGGTCAGAGCCAGGGTATTCGAACCCAGTTCCATCGCGAAGGTGTTGGCGCCAGCCGTCACAGCACCGATGGTGACGCTGTCGGTGTTCTGCAAGTTGCTCAGCGCGGCAACACCCGTGGTGCTGACGTTGAAGCCCGTGATCGCCGTACGAGCGGCATCGATCGTGGCAGCGATGGCGCCATTGAACTTCAGCGTCTCGACGTTGGTCACGCCGGTGAACTGAGCTGCGGTAGCAGCATCATTCAGCGTCACGCCACTGGTGGCAAAGCCCAGCGTGTCAGTACCAGCGCCCAGATCAATCACATCGACCTTGGTCAGGTTGGCGAAATCGATAGTGATTTCGTCGGCAGCCGTGCTACCAGTCACCTTCAAGTCAGCGGCGGCCAGTGCAGCGATGTTCAGCGTCAAACCACCCGTGTTCGCCGATGCATCAATGGTCTTGAACGTACCTCCGGCAGCAGTAGCGGTCACCTTGCCAGAACCCGTAACCTTAAGGGTTTCGGTATTGGCAGCGGTCAGAACGCCGATGCTGCTGGTTCCGGTAGCAGCGATGTTGAGCGTTTCAACGCCGGCCACAGTAACGCCAGAAGTCACACCCTTGGTGTTCGCAGCGGCCTTGACAAAAGAGGCAGCATTCAGCGCCAGGGTGGCGGTATCAGCCGCGCCGGCCACGTCGGTGAACGTGAAGGTCACGGTCGAGATGTTTGCAGCATCATCTGTGGCATTGGTGTTGGTGATCGTACCGTCAATACCGGCAACTTGTGCCTTCTTCAGAGTCACAGCAGCCGTACCGGCAGCTGCGCCGGCGCTGGTTACAGTGGACTTGCTCACCCAAGCTTCCGTCACGTCAGCGTTACCGGAGACATTGATCGCGCCGGCGGTAGCATCGAACTGGGCGAAGATCTGCTCAACGCCGCTGACCGTCGCGCCAGTGAATGCAGTAGCGTTGGCGTTACCCAGAACGTTCATGCGGTCGGTGCCGGCACCACCGGAGATCGAGTCACCAGCGGTCAGAGTCGAGACGTTACCACCCGCAGTGGCAGTAACGCCAGCGACGAACGTGTCATTACCACCGGTGCCGGTCACCACATCGGTGCCCGAGGTCAGGGTGTAGGTTTGACCTTGGTTCACACCACCCACAGTGCCGGAGTCGATGGAGGCCTTGGTCGTGGTAACAGTGGCCGCGTCCTTGGTCACCGAGCTCAACACGGTGGTAGCGCCAGCAACGTTGCCGTTCTTTTCGCCGTAGTACTGGGCAACGGTCACCTTGTTGTTGAACAGAGATTGGCTGTCCTTGCCAGCAGCGTCAGTACCGGTGTAGTTGGCCACGACGTTGATCATTTCAGCGATCACGGAGCCGGGGGTGGCGCCAGCGGCGTTCAGCTTGCCGGTCCAGAAGGCCAGGCCATCGGCGTCAGCGGTACGACCCAGAACGTTCGTGTAGAAGGCGGAAATGATTTCCGAGTTCGTCAGGAAGCTGGGGAAGTACGTACGGGCCGGGGTGGTCGAGTACATGGTGTTGGCGATCTGGGCCAGCGTCTGACCCTGGTCGCGCAGTTGGACCCAGAAGCCCAAGCCGTCACCGTCGGGCGCGCGGCCAAACAGGGCGACGTACAGCTGGGAAACTTCGGTACGCATTTGCGTGGTAATTGCCATTGAAAACTCTCCTAGAAAAATGGAAGACTGTCTGTGATATCAGAGACGGCTAATAACTTTCAGCCGAAGTGGAGTATAGGGGGAACGGGTATGGGTTTTGTGACCCACATCACAAAATCGAACGGGAATCTTGGCCAGATACAAACGTTGTTGATTTGCCACGACACTTTTGACCGATCCGCCTGGCCATAAGTCATATGGGTTAGTGCGAGCTACCAGGTTTTCTGGATGGAAGCCTGCACAATCCGGCCGCTCAGGCGGAAAAGCTCCAGATTGGAGCGCTGCCGAAACCCCTGCAGGGCGACTGTAGCCAGCCAGCCACTGTCAAGGCCCAGCACGGAGTCTAACGGCGCGGTGTAGGAGACGCCCGCCGTGCCGCGCTGCACCTCACGCCGTGCGTTGTTGGCCAGCAAGGGGCTGTAGCCCTGGGTGTCGTGTGCCCGCGCCCATTGGGCTTGTACTTCCAGACGGTGGTTGCCCGCGCCACCTGACCAGTTCCATGCGTGCGTCAGCGTCAGCTCGGTGTGGCGGGTGTCACCCCCAGGCCGGCCCGTGCTGGACAGGAAGGCACTGCGGGCCGTTTCCTGGCCCGCGCGCAGCAGTGCGTTCCAGCGGCCGCCGTAGGCGGGGTACAGCCCCGGGCAGCTTGCACTGGCACCGATCCAGGTGGTGCGGCTGTTCAGGTTGTTGGCAACCGGGAAGGTGCGCCAGTCTGTCTCCAGGTGGGCTTGCGGGTTGCAGGTGGCACCGGCCCACACATGGGTGGCGCTCAGCACCATGCTGTTGAGCAGGGCGCTGCCGCCCAGCTTGAGGTGCTGGGCGGCCAGGCCCACGCGCCAGGGCCCCGGCAACAGCCCGCCCAGCCCGCCGCCGGGCAACGGCTGTGCCGTGGCCCAGCCGATGGCGGCCTGCAGGTCCAGGGTGTCGAAGTCACCGGCCTGGGCGTTGCGCCGGGCTTTGACGCTGCCCGCCAGCTCCAGCTGGCCCTGGGCCTGGTTGCGCAAACCGTTGACCGATACGCTGGCCACCCCAAACCGGTCCGCCTGCGGCCGCAAGGTGGGCGACACCGGCAGCAACACGCCGCCCCCGGGCAACGTCAGTGTCAGGTCGTTCAGCGCGAGGCCGGCGTTGGCATTGCTGTCGTGCCCGCCGCCGATCTGCAGCGTGGTGCGCCAGGCCCAGCCCGCCGGGGCCCCGACGCTGGCCTGGTATCCGGCAGCAATGCGCCCACGCAGCCCCGCCACCGCCTGGCTCATGGGCTCGGGCAGCGTGAAGCGCTGCTCCAGGATGGTCAGGAATTCTTCGGCCTGGGCGACATCGCCGGTGGCATAGGTGGCTAGGGCCAGGTCCATCCAGGCGCCCGCAAAGTCAGGGTCGAGCTCTACCGCACGCGCCAGAGCCTGGCGAGCCTGTTCGTACTGGCGGTCGTTGAGCGCCTGCACACCCTGCTGGTAAAAGTCCCGGGCTTGCGGGTTCTGCGCGAAGGCCGGCAGCAAGGCGCTGGCTGCCAGCAGAAACAGAACGCGTGTGGAAAGCCTGCGGGACGCGTCAGCGAACCCAGCGAACCGCACCCAGCAGGCCCCCGTTGGTCAGGGTTTTCTCAAAAAGGTAAGCGGCCTCGGTGCCGCCACTGGCCACGGCGCCGTTCAGCGTCATGTTCGAGCGGGCGGGGTCGGCAATGAGCAGGCCCTGGTACTGGACCCTGCCCTGCGCGCTCAGTTGCTCGGTGCCACCGCCGTGCTGCACAGCCACGGCGGTGCTGAATGCACGCTGGTTGAAGTCGATGCTGAAGTTGCCACCCAGCACCTGGGCGGGGTTGGCGACGCCGTTGGCCAGGGTATAGGCCTCTGCACCAGCCATCTGGAAGCTGAAGTTGCCCTGCACTGGCAAGGTCACAGGGCCCGCCGCGGGGCGCAGCAAGCCGAAAAGGTTGTTGCCCACCACGATTTCACGATCCGGGCCCAGCAGTTCGGACATGCCCGGCGACCCCGGGCCTGACGCATACGTTGCCCATCGGCCCCACACCAGCTCAGCAGGCTTGGGCGGTTCCACCGGGACAGCGCCAGCCACCAGGCGGTCGGCAGTGACCTGGTTGGCTGCGTCCTTGGAGTTGGTCGAGACGAGCTTGACATCGCCCTTGTTTTCAGCGCGCGGCTCGTCTGGCCGGCCCGCCGGGTTTTGGGCGCCGTTGCCCTGCGGGTCCTGTTCGGGGCGGACCAGCACGGGCACGCGGCTGCGGCCGCTGACTTCGAGGTAAGCATGCGACACCGCCGCCGTCAGTTCGCGCGTGGCACCCGTGGCGCAGGGCCCCAGCGTGCCGGCAGAGCAGCCCTCGCCCAGCGGCGTGACGGCCACTGCGCCGCGGCTGACCGAGACACGCGTGGCATCGTCAGTGGATCGCACTGTGTAGTCGGTGCCGCGCAGACCAATCGCGGCCATGGGCGTGTTGAAGCGGTAGTTCTGGCGGGCGGCTTCGCCGCCTTTGCCCGAAACCGTGCGGGCGTTGCCGTTGTCCAGCTGCAGCTTGATGCGGCTGGCCTGCGGCCGGGCGGCGTCGTATTCGTACAGTTCCACGGCGAGCCGTGATTCAGGGCGGACCGCAACAAATGCGTTGTCGATCATGCGCAGATGCACATAGGCACCCGTGCCGGTGATCACGCGATCACCTTGCTGCAACGCAGTGCCTACCTGGACAGTTCGCTGGCTGCCACCTGCCGTGACCAGTTGCGCCGGGCCGGAAACAAACACGACCTGCCCAACCGAAGGAACCCCCTGCGCCTGCGCAGCCAACGCCATGACCAGCCCCGCCACCACAGGAAGGGACCAGGCAACCAGTTTCAGGGCACGGTTGCGGGCCGGTAAGCTTTTGATCGTTGCAGGTTGATATTTCATGAGGCTGCTCCGGGCCAAGGGGTACGCATATACCCACGTGAATTGTCGATGCCCGTCACCCGGAAAATTGTGACGCACGTCACAGAATCAAGCTGTGGGCTTGCGCAGGTGCCGACGCCACGCCAGTACCGGTTTTTCTACCAGCCGCTGCGTCATATAAGAGAGCACCAGGCTGCACAGGAGCAGCACGGCCCATTGTAGAGGCGTGTGCCCCGGCGCGGGGAACAAAAGCCAGATCAGCAGGAAGTGGTTGAGGAACACGCCATACGACAGGTCGCCTGCCAGATCATCCCACGCGCCCAGGCGCTTTCTGGCCAGCCAGTGCAATGCAGGGACAGCCAGGGCCCAGCCGAGGATCACTTCCTGGTGATAAGGCTGGGCGTGCAGCCCACGCAGACGCAGGTAACCGTAAAGCACCAATGCAGCCAGCGGTGCGCCCCAGGCCAGCCAGCGGGCATGGTGGGGCCGGCTGCGATGCCAGTGGAACATGAGCATGCCCAGGCCAAAGACCCACAGGATGCCGGGCAACAGCCGGTAGCCATACCAGTCGGTATGGATGACGCCGTGCAGGGCCAGCCCATGCACCACCAGCGACGCGGCAGCCAGTGCCAGCCCCACGCGCGGCCACAGCAGCATGGCCGGTGCCAGCAGGTAAAACTGCAGCTCGGCACCCAGCGACCAGCCGGGCGGCACCAGGGCGTAGGCGTCCGAGCCGTTGAACATGTAGAAGTTCAGCGGCACGATCAGCAGGTTGTTGGTGATGTCCTGCCACGTGGGTGCGTGCCGCAGGAACATCGTGGGGGTCTGCGTCCACAGGTGCCAGGCCAGCGCAGCGCCTGCGTACACCAGGTATTGCGGGTACAGCCGCAGCAGACGGTCGAGGTAGAAGTAGGGCATGCGCGCCGGTTCGTTGTAGTGCCGGTGGACCAGCCCCGCCATGACATAGCCCGAGATCAGGTAAAAGCCCACCACCGCCGTGACGCCCGGATTGAGCTGCAGGACGCGCAGGTCAGCGTGGCTCAGCACCACCGCCATCGCCAGCAACAACCGCATCATGCCCATGGTGCGCGCCCTGCTGTCATGGGGTCTGGCACGGGCCTGGCAGCACCAGGTCATACCCGTCGGCCGTGACGCGACGCGCGCCCGCGGGCAGCATTTGAACGCCTGCGGCCAGTTCCGGCCAGAGCAGGTACACCGTGTCGTTGCGCCAGCCGGTACCAGCCAGCAAAGCATCTACCTGGGCACGGCGCTCGCGCGCGGCATCGGGCGACGGGCGCGCCACGGGCGCGGGCACCACCTGCGCGCCGACGGTCCCGGCCACCAGCGCGGGCGCGATCCAGCGGTTGCCCAGCTCACCGGTGGCCACCAGCTCAAGCCGGGGGCATCGCGTCAGGGCCTGGGCCCACAACGGCGCTGCAACGGCGGCCACAGTACCCTCTGGCCCGTCGCGGAAGCGGTGGCGCAGTTCCGACAGCTTGGCAGACAGGTCCACCGCCTGCAGCAGCACGCAGGCGGCCAGCAGCCAGCTGCCAGCCGGCAAGCGGACCGTACGGCTGATGGCAACCGCCATGACCAGGTACGTCGCCGGCCAGATGAATCGGCCACTGGCGCGAAACACCCCGAGCGCGCCTGCCACTGCCTCGCTGAGCGGCAGGTTCAGCAGAATTGTGCTGCCCACGCTGGGCTGGGCCGACAGCGCCAGCAGGGCCAGCGTAGTGCATGCGCCCAAGACGCCGATCCAGCGGGGCCACGGGACAGGAGGCGCCACGCTGGCTGCTGCCAACGCATGCCGTCGCGCCGGCACCAACGCCAGCAGTACCAGCACCAGCACACCCGCACCCAGGTAGGCAAAGCCTTCGTACTGGCCTGCCGTGGCCTGCGACTGCGCAGGCAACAGCACAGACCATTCGCGCCCGCGCGCCACATCCCGTCCATGCTGCGCCAGGAAAGCGTGCCAGTTCATCGGGTCCACCCAGGTCAGCAGGTTGGCCGAAAAAAACCCGTGTCCTGCAGACGATACCTGTGAGCCGCCGCCGATGAAGTAGCCCGCCGCCCAGGCCAGCGCACCACACAGCACCAGCGAGGCCAGGGCCTGCACGGCCAGCAATCGCAGTGTCAGCTCGCGCAAGGCGAGCGCTGACAGAGCCGCGCCGACGCCGAGCACAGCCGCCATCAACGCCAGATAGGGATGAACCAGCACGCTGCCCATGCCCAACGCCAGCCACGCCCCCCAGCGCCACGGAACCAGCGCCAGCTGCAGCCCGGCAATGACCAGAAAATGCGCCATGAGCGCCTCATGACCGTACACCCGCAGCAGCATGGCGGGCGCCAGCGCAAACAACAGGGCGCCTGCGCACAGCGGCCACCCGGCAATCCCCAGGGTGCGCAACAGCCGGGCGCCAAACCAGGCCGCCAGCACATGGCACAGCAGCATCCACCCACCAAAATACTGCTGGCCTGCGCTCACGCCCAGCAGCTTGGCTGCCATGGCGACGCCGGGGATCGCATCCACGAAAACCACTGACGTGGGAGCCTGACCAAAGCCATGTATGGCGCCCGGTGGCCAGCGCCAGGGCTCGGCCAGAAAGAACACGCTGCCCACATAGTGCTGTGCGGGGTCTCCGTGCAGCAGCCAGGCGGCTGAGGTAGGTTGAAGCACGTCAGCGCCATAAAGCCATGCGGCCACCAGGGTGGACGCAAATGCCAGCGCCACCCACGGCGCCAGGTCCGTCAGCGCGCGCTTTTGCCTCATGCGCTGCGGGCCAGCAGGGCGATGCCCACCACCACGCACACCATGCCGGCGATTCGGCTGGCTCCCAGCGCCTCCCCGAGGAATGCCACTGAAAACAGGCCGATCAGCACAAACACGGCACCCGCCATCAGCGGGGAAATCATTGACAGCGGAAAGCGCGCGAACACCAGCGCAGTCAACCCGAAACTCAGGCCATACAGCGCCACCGCCACCAGCAACGGCACCGACAGCCACGACTGCAGGTTCAGCGCGTCCGTGACGGCCGCGCGCTTGATCAGGATCTGCGCCGTGGCGTTGCACAGAACGGCTGCCGCCACCAGCAGCCAGGTCAGTGCCGTGCTCATGGGGCATCCTCCGGGCGTATCACGTAGTGCGGGCGCTGCTTCAGCTCGTCATAGATGCGCGCCACGTAGTTGCCGATGATGCCCAGCGCCAGCAGGATGAGGCTGCCGAAGATCACCTGCAGCAGGATCACCGTGCTGAAACCTGTCAGCGCCTGGCCCTGCAGTTTGTCCAGCAAGGCCTTGGCAGCCAGCAAGAAGCCCACGATGAGGCCTATGGTGCCCAGCCCGGTCACCAGCCCCAGTGGCGCCGACGAGAAGGCCGTCAGGTTGCGCCATGCATAGCGCGCCAGCGCCCACAGGCTCCAGCGCGTCTGGCCCCCGGCCCGCTCGGCCACGTCAAAGCCCACGCGGACCGACGGGTAACCCAGCCAGCGCACGATGCCACGGAAAAACCGCGCGCGCTCGTCCAGCCGCAGCACGGCCAGCGCCACGTCACGGTCCAGCAGCTTGAAGTCCGTGTCCTGGTCCAGCGCCATGCCCGACAACCGGGTAAACGTGCCATAAAACGCCCGGGCGGCGAGGCGTCGCACGGCGCTTTCGTCGCCGCGCAGCTGCTTGACAGCCTCGACCACCGCCGCGCCGTCGCGCCAGTGGCCCAGCATGGCGCCGATCAGCTGAGGCGGGTGCTGCAGGTCGGCATCAATCACCACCATCACGCGCGCCTGCAACGGCCCGCTGGCCTGCTGCAACCCGGCATGGATGGCCGCTTCCTTGCCGAAGTTGCGGGTAAAACTGATGAAACTGATGGCGTCGTCCCCGGCCTTGAGCCGCGCCAGCGCCGCACGCGTGCCGTCTGAGGAACCGTCGTCAACGGCCAGCAAGCGTACGGTCAGGTCCAGCCCCCGGGCCTGAACCGCTGCGCGCGCGGCGCCCAGGATCTGCGGCAACGATTCACCAATGAGGGCGGCCTCGTTGTAAACGGGGACAACCAGCACCAGCGTCGCGCTCATGGGGACAGCCCCGCCCCCAGCGCAACCTGGTGGATCTGCCGCGCGGTGTCCGCCCAGGCGGGTGCACGGAATTCGCGACGGATGCGCTCGTTGTGCGCAGCGACCTCTTCAGGGTGTGCCATGTAATGGCCCAGCCTGTCCACCCAGGCCGGCAGGTCCCACGGGTCCAGGTATTCGGCATAGGCCCCGCCCGCCTCGGGCAGCGAGGCGGCGTTGGACGCCAGGCAGAACTTGCCCCGCGCCAGGCTTTCCACCAGCGGCAGGCCCCAGCCTTCATACAGGGACGGGAACACCGTGAACGCGGCCTGGTGATACAGCCAGTCGAGTTCGGCATCGCTCACGTGGTTGAGCAACACGATGTCGGTCTGCGTTCGTGGGTCCAGCCGAATGTCGTTGAGCAGGTCCGTCACGCCCCAACCCTGCATGCCCACGAACACCAGGCGGTGCGGCACCACGCCCTGGTCGCGCAGGCGCGCCCAGGCGCGGTAGAGGATTTCGTGGTTCTTGCGCCGCTCGATGGTGGATACGAACAGCACGAACGGCCGTTCGCCCTCGCCCACTGCCAGGCCCGCCGGCGCCCGGGCCGGCTCGCCCGAGGAACGCACTTCTGAACCCAGATGGATCACATGCATCGGCGGCACGGGGGCGCCCAGCCGCGCCAGGACAGTCTCGCAGTCGCGCCGGGTGTGGTGCGATATGCACAGCACGTCGTCGGCGCACCAGGCCATGTCAACCAGATACGCACCAAAGCCCCCGGGCGGCAGCACCACAAGCTGGGGGAACAGCGCCGGGATCACGTCATAGCAGATCAGCGTGGTGCGCAGGCCGTGGCGCTGCTTGAGCTGGTAGAGGACCTTCTGGTCCAGGTAGTCCCAGTCCAGCCCCAGTGACACCAGACGGTCGCCCGGCCCGAAGGGCGCGGGCACAGCCTGCGCCAGCGCAACACCTGCAGAGCGCCGCGCGAGCCAGGCACGCAGGCGGGCGCGGGCCACCAGCGCATGGTGCAACACGCGGTAGGCCGTATCACGCAGGCGAGGCACCCAGGGCGCGGGCAGCAGCGGAATGGCTTTGCGCAGCAGGTTCTTGACGCGGGTTTTCCAGGCGGCCCGCTGATAGGCCGCGGGTGGTTGCGCGGCCGCAGGCGAGGCTAGTTTCGCCTGGACCCGCTCGCGCGCGGCTTCCACGAAGGTATTGGCCGCGCGGTCCCATTCGCAAAAGCGCACCGCCGGGCCGTCGCCGCCTGCATGCTGCAAAAGCCAGCGGCAGTATTCCTGCTCGACGCGGATGATGCCCACGGGCGGGCGGCTCCAGTTAAGCAGTGTGGACACATGCACCCAGAGCGCGGGTTGGTGCTCAGCAGCGTGCGCAGGCAGCGGTGCAGTCTGCAAGGTGGTCTCGGTCATGGCTTGCGCCCCTGGGCCTGGATCGCGTCGCACAGCGCTGCCAGGGTGTGGGACCAGGTCAGCGTATCGCGGCGCGCGCGTGACGCAATGTCGTCTACCGCTTGGGGCTGGCGCAGGCTTGTGGACACCGCCTGAGCATAGCGCGCGCCGGGTTGTGCCACCACCACACCCGGCAGGTCCGCCATGGTTTCAAAACCGCGCATGGCGTGGGGCGTGGCAACCACGTGACGCCCCGAATAGAGCGCCTCCGCGGTCTTCAGGTTGGAGCCGCCGCCTGACGTCATGGGCAGCACGAACGTGTGCGCCAGGTCGCGCAGCGCCGACAGTTCGGCGTCCGACAGCACGCCGGCCGCGTGGATGCGCCGCGCGTTCAGCGGCCCCCAGTGGCCATACCACGCGGACGACAGGATGTGTTCGGTCACGCTGCCGGCCAGCACCACCTTTTGCACCGGCGACAGCGCCGCCATGCATTCACCGAAAGATTCGCAAAAGCCCGACACGTTGGGTGGGTGGGCGCTGGCCACATACAGCGCAAACGGCTCGGGCCCCAGCACCTTCTGCCAATGGCTGCGGTCCGCCGCGCTGCTGCTCCAGGCACTGACGCCGTTGGGCGCCAGCACAACGGGCGCCTGCGTCCAGCCCAGCGTCTGCTCGCGGTCCTGCACGGTCACTGTGGCTACCAGGTCGGCCTGTGCCGCACTTTGCTGCTCCAGCGCCAGGATGCCATCCAGCAGGGGCTGGCCGTTGCGAACCTTGTACTGCGCAAAGATGGCCTGCTTGAGGTGCGTTTCTATGTTCTGCGAACCGTAGATCAGCCGAAAAGCGCCCAGCGTGCCGCGTTCGCGCAGGCGTTGCACCACAGGCAACAGCCAGGGTTGCTCCAGATGGACCCAGTCCACCGGGCCGGCAAAGCGCTCCAGCGCTGTCAGCCGGGCCTCGTCCTGCGCCACAGCCTCACCGGAGGCCAGGTCTTCTATCAGGGGTGCGGCGTGCCCTTTCCATGACTGCAGGCTGGCCGGCGGCAGGGGCACATCGGCCGCGCCCAGAGGGAAGTCCGTGTAAAACGGGTTGGCCGGAAAGAAGCTGGCCTGGCGCACATCAAAGCCACGCCCGCGGTAGGCCTGCACGATGTTGGACAGGCGGAGCTGGCCGCCATGACGCGGGTTCACGATCGGGTAGGAGCCCAGGACAAGGATGCGCTGCATGCTCATGGGGCGATCAACCCGGCTTGCGCGCCACCACGGCGTAATCACGCCCCTGCGTCATCAGGGCGCGCAATGTGGGATCGGCAATGGCCTGGCCGTCCATCTCCGGCGGGCTCAGGCGCAGCGTGGTTTCGTGACGCAGCCCCGCGTGCACGGCAATGAACTCCAGCAGCCCCGGCGGCAACGGCCGCTGGTGCGTCGGGTCAAGCCAGAAGCTCTGGGTGGCTACCAGCAGGTTCTCGGGGTTGGGGGTTTCCAGGATGAGCACGCCGCCGGGCTTGAGCACACGCCGCGCCTCGTCCACCAGTTGCAGCAGTACACCCAATGGCAGGTGCTCCACCACATGGAACGACGTGATGGCCGCGAGGCTGTCGTCGGCCTGCTGGCGCAACCACGCCAGCGCATCAGCATGAACCGCATTGAGGCCGCGCGCCTGCAGCTCTCCCACCATGACGGAATTCAGGTCCACCCCAATGCCGTCGCGGCCCCATTCCTGGAGCAGGCCCAGCCATTCGCCGCGGCCGCAGCCGATGTCTGCCACAGCCCCTTCGGGCGCAGCTGCAACCCAGGGATGGTAAGGCAGCTGCCGGGCACGGATTTCATCCAGCGTGCCGCGAAACTGCTGTTCCAGTGCGGGGTAGAAGGCTTCTTCCAGCGCCGACTGCGCCACCGCAACGGGCGCGGCCTGTGGGCCGGGCGTACTGGCACCCGCGCTGCCCGCCGCATGGGCCAGCGCCGAAATCCGGTTGCGCAGCCACTGGCTTTCGCGGGCGATGTCCGCGGCCAGCGAGTTGCGCACGAATTGCAGGTCCGCGTCGGCCGCGCGCGACAGCGTGACGCTGGTCAGCTCGCCGAGCTGGCGCTGCCAGTCTTCCAGGTGGCGCTGCTGGTCGTTCAGGCGGGCTTCCAGCTGGTCCAGCCGCTGGCGGGCCTGCAACTCACGCCGCGAGCCATGCCGCAGGAAATCCGCGATTTCGCGCAGTTTGCCCAGTACCCGTTTGACAAGCGCCATCACACCGCCTCCTTGACCGCGCGACAGCTCACGCTGGCCTGCATCGATACCGGCCCGATCGACAGCGCGCCACCAGATGGCAGCACCTGGAACGTGAGGCAGCGGTCCCACCAATCGTAATTGCCCGCCTGGTGCGCGGCCCCCGCATGCGCCGCGACGGTCAGGCTGTAGTGGCCCGGCCCCAGGTGAAAGCCGCCCAGGTCCCACGCCACCTCCAGGCGGCCGGGCTGCGCGGACGGTAGCTCGATGCCCTGGTGGTGGGTGTTGGTGCCGTAGATGTCGTTACCCAGCCGGTCCTTGATCAGGATGCCCAGCGTCAGGTCAGGCACGGGCTGGCGCACATCGATGTCCATCACCAGCTGGGCCGGCGTTTCAGTGATCAGCGCGCGCCGCGGCTGGCCCTCCTGGCGGAACTCCACGGATGCCACGCGCACCTCGCCCGAGCCGCTGCGCCGCCCCTGCCCGCCATGCGACAGGTCTTCGTGGTGGCGGCTCAGCTCGGGCGCCAGCAGCATGTTGTAGGTTTCCAGCACCAGGGCCGACGGACCGTCTTCAATCAGCCGGCCGTCGTGGATGAGCAGCGCCCGCGGGCACAGCGAGCGCACGGACGACGGGTCGTGCGACACGAACAGCACGGCGGCGCCGGCGTCGCGCATGGCGCGGATACGCTCATAACATTTGTGCTGGAAGTAGGCGTCGCCCACCGCCAGCGCCTCGTCCACGATCAGCAGGTCGGGCTGCACGGCGGTCGCAACGCTGAAAGCAAGCCGCATCTGCATACCCGATGAATAGGTATGCACGGGCTCGTCAAAGTATGTTCCGATTTCGGCGAAGGCCTCGATCTCGGGCATCAATTCGCGCACACGCTCCTCGGGCAGGCCCTGCAGCAGGGCAAGCTGGCGCGCATTCTCACGCCCGGTGAATTCCGCATGCAGGCCCACGCCCAGCTCCAGAATGGCCGACACCATGCCGCGCCGCTGGATGGCGCCGGCGCTGGGCTGCTGCACGCCCGTCAGCAGCTTGAGCAGCGTGCTCTTGCCCGCGCCGTTGCGCCCGACGACGCCCACGGCTTCACCGGGCGACACGTCAAACGACAGGTCCTTGAAAACCCAGTGGGGCTCGTGCATGGCCTGCCCCGACAGCAGCTCCCACAGCTGGGCCCAGCGACTCGGGTAGCGCCGGAAAAACTTGCCAACGCCGCGTGCGCAAAGTACGGGTTCTGCCATGGTTCAGATCTCGTCCCGGATCAGGCTCAGGTTGCGCTTCATGAGCCGCAGCGAACCCAGCAGCGCCAGCAGCCCCACCCCGGCCACCACGGCAATTCCAGCCCAGTTGACGGGTACATCCCCCAGCAGTGCGGCCGACTGGTAGCCCTGGACGACCGGCGTCAGGAGGTTCCATTGCAGGAACGACTGGAACACCGGCGGCAGCGCCGTGATGGGGTAAACAATGGGCGTCATCCAGAACCACACCTGCAGCAGCAGCGGGATCATCAGCCCTACGTCGCGGAAAAACACCTGCAGCACCGCCAGGCCCAGCCCCAGGCCGATCGCCAGCAGCGCCTGCGTGGCCAGCAGCGGCAGGAACAGCAGCGCGCGCCAGCCGGGCCACTGGTCCACAGCCCCCAGCAGCACGGCGAACAGCCCCATCTGCACGACAAGGCCGAAGCTGGTGACAAGCAGGTCCACGGCCAGCAGGGCATACCAGGGCACGGCGGTTTTCTTGATAAGGGGCGCGTAGTTGGCAAACAGGCCGACGATGCGCGACAGCAACTCGGAAAACCACTGCCAGGTGAGCATGCCTGCGCACAGGTAGATGCTGTAGGTGTACGGACCATGGTCGGGCAGGCCTGCGCCGCGCATGAGCTTGCTGAACACCAGGGTGTAGATGCCGATCAGCACCAGTGGCGGCAACAGCAGCCAGAGCCAGCCAAACAGGGAACGGGCATAACGGGCACGCAACTCGCGAACCACGGATGCGACGATGAAGCCCCGCCAGGTCCAGATTTGCGCGCCGCTTCGGATGAGCGAGGAAGAAGACATGTAGGACGGGGCGCGATGAAGAACCGCGTCGCAGTATAACCGGCGAGTCCGCGTACCATGCTCCCTTGCCGATGACCCAAGCCGATCCCGCCTCAACCCACGCCCCCACAGCCAGCCGCGCGCTGCTGGCGCGCCGGGCCGCTTGGGCGGTGCTGGCGGCGGCACTGGCGGGCGCGCTGCTGGGCCTGTGGCCCGGCCTGAAGCTGGCCGAGGAACGCAGCCGTGATGCATTGACAGGGCTTGTCGTCTCCGAGCGGCCGGCACCGGGCGTGGCTGTGGTGGACATCAGCGAGGAATCGCTGCGCGCCATCGGCGTGTGGCCCTGGAGCCGCGACCGCCTGGCCGACCTGGTCGAGGAGCTGCTTGGCCCGCTGGGCGCCCGGGCTGTGGCGCTGGACATGGTGCTGCCTGAGCGGGCCGATGAAGCCGGCGACGCGCGGCTGGCTTCCATTGCCCGGCACGGGCCGCTGGCATTGGCGCAGGTGCTGGATTTCACCGCCCGCCCTGCGCCCATCGTCGTGGGCACAGCTGCCGGTGGACGCAACGCGCCGCTGTCTGGCGCTGCCCCCGCACGAGCCTTCGGCCATGTTGCCAACCATGCCGGCCTGGCCGGTGCGCGCTGCGTCGGCCACATCGGGGTGCAGCCCGATGCCGACGGTGTGCTGCGCCGCGTGTACATGCAGGCGCAGACCGCAGGGCGAACGTACGCCACGCTGTCCCTTGCGCTGCTGGATTGCACCAACCCCCCACTGGCAGCACAGGCCCTGCATGCACTGGGCGCGGCGCCCGACGGCCAGTGGCGCATACCGTTTCGCCGGGGGGTGGGCGCCTTCCTCACCGTCTCTGCAGAGTCCGTGCTGCGCGGCCAGGTGGACCCCGCGCTCCTGCGCGGCCGCCATGTGCTGATCGGCTCGTCGGCGGTGGGCCTGAGCGACTATGTAGCCACGCCACTGCAACCCGTGACCGCCGGCGTGCTGGTCCATGCCCAGGTCATGGCCGAACTGCTGGAGGCCACAGGCCGGCACCCCGCCTACGCATCCGGCGGCTGGCTCACGCTGGGCGCAGCGGTGCTGTGTGTGGCGGCGCTGGGTGCTGCCCTGGCATTCAGGGTGCGTTTTGGCGTCATGGCGCTGGCGGTGCTGCTGCCAGCCTGGCTGGCCCTGTGCGCCTGGGCCTTTTCGCAGGGGCTGCGCCTGCTGGTGCTGCCGCCCGTGGGCGCGTTGGTCGCCTACGGCCTCACCTGGCTGGCTCTGGATTTTGCGCATGCGCGCGCCGTGTCGCGTCGCGCCATGCGCACCCTGTCGCACTACATCGCAGCGCCCGTGCTGCGCCTGCTGGTGCGTCAGGGCCTGCAGGAAACCCTGGTGCCTTCGCGCCGCGACATCACCGTGCTGGTGGCAGACATGGCCGGGTACACACGGCTGACGGCCGAATCCAGCCTTGAACAAAGCGCACGCCTGACCACGGAGTTCCTGGAAGCCATCACGGCACCCGTGCTGGCCAGCGGCGCAACCCTGGACCGCTATACCGGCGACGGCCTGATCGCGTTCTGGGGCGCTCCGCTGATCCGCCCTGACCATGCACAGGGCGCGGCCGACGCGGCGGTGCTGATGTTCGATGCGTTGAGGCAGTTCAATGCCGCGCGCGCCGCGCGCGGCGAGGCCGCCGTCACCATGCGCGTGGGCATCGAAAGTGGCGAGGCGCTGGTGGGAGACCTGGGCAGTTCGGCGCGCAGTGTCTACACTGCCGTGGGCACCTGCATCAACCTGGCCTCGCGCCTGCAGGAACTGGCACGCGACCGCGGCGAGTCCGTCATCATCGGCCCGCAGGCGGCGCGCCAGATCAACACTTCCTTGCGCCCGCTTGGCCTGGCCAGCGTGCGCGGCCTTGCCGAACCCATCAACATCTTCTCAATCGACCTCCATGCGGATCGCATTTAACGCCACGGCGCTGTTGTCGCCCCTGACTGGTATCGGCCAATACGCCATGGAGCTGGCCCAGCGCCTGGCGGCCAACCCCGAACACGAAACGCATTTCTTCTACGGCACGGGCTTCAGCCGCGAGGCACGCACCGAGCCGCTGCCCGCAGCCCGGCATCTCTTTCCCTGGATCAGGCGGCTGGTGCCCAATTCCTACGGCATCAGCCGCGCCTTGCAGGGGCGGATGTTCAACAAGGGCGTGCGCACGACCGGCTTTGACCTGTACCACGACCCGAACTACCTGGCCTACCCGTTCAGTGGTCCCACGGTGACTACCGTGCATGACCTGTCGTGGATCCGTTTCCCAGAGGCACACCCGGTTGAGCGCGTGCGCGCGATGAACCGCTACTTCGAGCCGGTACTGCGCCGCAGCACCTTGCTGCTGACCGACTCGGATTTCGTCAAGCGCGAAGTCATGGAAGTGTTCGGCGTGCCTGCGAGCCGGATCGTCACGGTACCTCTGGGTGTGAGCGCGCTGTTCCACCCGCGCGGGGCTGACCAGACGCGTGCGGTGCTGCAGGCCAACGGCCTGGTGCATGGTGAATACATGCTCGCTGTGGGGACGCTGGAGCCGCGCAAGAACCTCAGCAGCGCGCTGCGTGCCCATGCTGCGCTGCCCGAGGCCGTGCAGCAGCGGTTTCCGCTGGTGCTGGCTGGCCTCAAGGGCTGGCATACCGACGCCCTGGAAAAAGAGATGGCGCCCCGTGTGGCGTCCGGCCGTGTGCGGCTCACGGGCTACCTGTCACGCGACGACCTGGCCTGCGTGATCGCGGGCGCCTGCACGCTGGTTTATCCGTCCATCTACGAGGGCTTTGGCCTGCCGCCCCTGGAAGCCATGGCCTGCGGTGTGCCTACCGTCGTCTCCAACCGCGCATCGTTGCCCGAGGTGGTGGGTGACACCGGCCGGCTGGTGGAGCCCGACGATGTGGACGCCCTGCGTGAGGCGATGCTGGAGATGGCCACCGCACCCGACGTACGCAACCAGCTGGGTGCCGCCGCGCTGGCGCGCTCGCAGACCTTCACCTGGGATGCCTGCATGGCGCAGACCATGGCGGTTTACAAAGCCGCCGTGGCCCATCGCTGATCAGCCCTTGCTGACGCGCCGCATGTCGGCGTCCACCATCATGGTGATCAGCTGCTCCAGCGTGGTGGATGCCTTCCAGCCCAGCAACCGCTCGGCCTTGGCCGGGTTGCCCAGCAGCACATCCACCTCGGCCGGGCGGTAGAACTGCGGGTCAATGACCACATGGTCTTCGTAGTTGAGGCCCACGTGGCTGAATGCAATGCGGCACATCTCGCGCACGGTCGTGGTAATGCCCGTGGCCACCACATAGTCATCACTCTTTTCCTGCTGCAGCATGCGCCACATGGCGTCCACATAGTCACCGGCGAAGCCCCAGTCGCGCTTGGCATCGATATTGCCCAGCCGCAGCTCCTTCTGGTGGCCCAGTTTGATGCGGGCGACCGCGTCCGTGACCTTGCGGGTGACGAACTCCACCCCGCGCAACGGCGACTCGTGGTTGAACAGGATGCCGGTACTCGCGTGCATGTTGTAGCTCTCGCGGTAGTTGATGGTCATCCAGTGCGCGTACAGCTTGGCCACGCCGTAGGGGCTGCGCGGATAGAACGGGGTTTTCTCATCCTGCCGCTCGGCTTGTATCAGGCCGAAAAGCTCGCTGGTGGACGCCTGGTAGAAGCGGATGGTCGGGTCTGTCAGGCGGATGGACTCCAGCACGTTGGCGCAACCCACGCCGGTGTTCTGCGCCGTGAGCAGTGGCTGCTGCCACGATGTGCCCACGAAGCTCTGCGCCGCCAGGTTGTACACCTCGCGGGCCTGGCTGGATTGCAGCGCACGCAACAGGCCGGACAGGTCGGTGACGTCGCCATCAATGAGCGTGACATCCCGCTCGATGCCCAGCTCGCGCAGGCGCCACAGCGTATCGGTGGAGCGGCGCGGCAGGATGCCGCTGACGTTGTACCCCTTGCCCAGCAGCAATTGCGCGAGGTAGGCGCCGTCCTGGCCCGTGATGCCGGTGATGAGTGCGGTTTTGGTCATTTTTTGAGTTCCTGAGTCCAGTAATCGAGAAGTTGCTTGAGTGTGTCGCGCAGATCGATGCGGGGTTGCCAGCCGGTGGCGGCTGTCAGCCGCTCGTGGCTGCCGCACATGCGGCGCTGCTCCGCCGGGCGCAAGCGCTGGGCGTCCTGCACAACGTCTGCATTCACCCCTGCGATCTGCAGGAGCAGATCCAGCATCTCGCGCAGGTTGCTTTCACGGCCCGAGCAGACGTTGTAGATCTCGCCCGTCTGGCCGGATCGCAGCAGCGCCAGATAAGCCGCCAGCACGTCGCGCACGTCCAGGTAGTCGCGCGTGACGTCCAGGTCGCCCACGGAAATGCTGGCGGGCTGCAGGCCCAGCTTGATGGCGGCGATCTCGCGCGCAAAGCCCGACAGCGCAAAATCCGGACGCTGGCCCGCCCCGGTGTGGTTGAACGGCCGGGCAATGAGAACATCCAGTGGCCGCGTGCGTGCCCACTGGCGGCACAGCACTTCCGCGCCGACCTTGCTCGCGCCATACGGGCTGCGCGGCGCGGGCTCGCGCGACTCCGTCACCGGCATCTCGTCCGGAGGAACCTTGCCGTAGACATCGGCGCTGCTCACATAAAGCAGCCGCCCCTGGAAGCCGTTGTCCTGCAACGCCTTCAGGAGGTTGGCCGTGCCGGTCGTGTTGACCTGCAGGGTACCTGCGGGGTCGTTCCACGAATCTGCCACATGGCTTTGCGCGGCCAGATGGATAATCCAGTCTGGCCGATAAGTCTGCACCATGCGGCGCAGGGAGTCGGGTTCCAGCAGGTCATGGAACTCCACCACGTCGCAAAGCTCGACGTCTGGCGCATGACCCGCTTGAAGGTAGGACGCCAAGGCCGAGCCGACAAAGCCGGATTGGCCTGTGGCTAGTAGCTTTTTTTGCGGCTTCAAGAGTTGCCCATGATGCGTTTGGACCGGGGAGTTTAACAATGTCGCCTGAAGACCCGGGCTGCAAGCCCGCATGAAAACACTGCCCGACGCCGCCGCAGCGCATGCGGCGCTTGCGCGCCTGCCCCTGCTCGCCGGGGTCGATCCGTCCACCATTGCGCGCACCGCCGCCGCGGTGACCTGGCGCGACGTGCGCAAGCGCGAGTCCGTACTGTTCAAGGGTTCGCCTGGCGATCACCTGCTCTTCCTGGTCAGCGGCCGCCTGCAGGTACTGGATGTCACCGAGAGCGGCCGCGAGATCGGCCTGAATCTGCTGGAGGCAGGCGATTACTTTGGCGAAATCGCCATCATTGACGACGAGCCCCGCTCGGCGTCGGTCGTGGCCCTTGAAGCATCGCTGGTCGCCTTGCTGCCCAAGGCCCAGACGCTGGAGCTCTTCCACCAGAACCCGCTGGTCGCCGAGCGCGTGCTGCGGGGTCTGGCCCGCAAGCTGCGCAATGCGTCCGTCTACCAGACCATCCTGTGCCTGCCCAATGCGTCCCAGCGGGTGTTCGCACTGATGCAGCGGCTGTGCCGCGTGGCCCCCGGTGGGCTGGTGGTGATCGAACACCCACCCAAGCAGCAGGAACTGGCCATCATGGCCAACACCAGCCGCGAAACCGTGTCACGCGCGCTCAAGGTCCTGCTGGACGGGGGCGTGGTCGAAAAAGACAACAACCGGTTCATCGTGCGCGACTTTGCCGCCCTGGAGCGGCTGGCCCTGCACGACGCCATGCCGCCTGCTGCCCGGCGCTGATGCAGGCTTGCCGACGGCGCCCGGGTCAGGTGCCGGCGCGGCCATAGATGTCGCTGAAGCGCACGATGTCGTCTTCGCCCAGGTATTCGCCGCTTTGCACCTCGATCATCACCAGATCCAGCACGCCGGGGTTTTCCATGCGGTGCTTCTTGCCCGCGGGGATATAGGTGGACTCGTTGGTCATGACCAGGAATTCCCGGTCATCACATACCACCTTGGCCGTGCCGGTCACCACGATCCAGTGCTCACTGCGGTGGTGGTGCATCTGAAGAGACAACTGGGCGCCAGGCTTGACCTCGATGCGCTTGATCTTGTAGCCGGCACCGTCTTCCAGGACGGTGTATGTGCCCCACGGCCGCACGACGGTGCGGTGCAGCTTGTAGCTCTCATGGCCACGCAGCTTCAGCTGGCTGACTACTTCCTTGACCTGCTGGCTTGCATCTGCATCGGCTACCAGCAATGCGTCGGGCGTGTCGATCACCATCACGCCGCGCAAGCCCACGGCGGCGATCATGCGGTCCTCGGCACGGATGAATGAATCCTGGCAGTCCACGAGTACGGCGTCGCCCTGCACGCGGTTGCCCTCGCCGTCGGCGGGCACCAGATTGGCAACCGCGCTCCACGAGCCGATGTCGTCCCAGGAAAATGAGGTGGGCAACACCACCAGGTTCTTGCTGGGCTCCATCACGGCGTAGTCCACCGAAATGCTTTCCACCTGCGCGAAGGATTCAGCCGGCAGTTCGGTAAATGGCTGCTTGCTGCTGCTATCGCCCACTTCGGCCCAGCACCGCGCTACGCCTTCGGCCAGGGCGGGCCGATGGGCGGCCAGCTCGTCCAGCAGGGTTTGCGCGCGCATGCAGAACATGCCGCTGTTCCACATGAAGTTCCCGCTCTCGATGTAGGACTGCGCCGTCTGCAGGTCGGGTTTTTCGACAAAGCGCCTGACCTCCAGGGCCTGGCTGCCGGCAATGGCGGCGCCGCCTTCAATATAGCCATAGCCCGTTTCGGGTGCTGTGGGACGGATACCGAACGTGACCAGTTTGCCCTGCGAGGCGAGGGCTGCGGCCTGCTGCACGGATTTCTGGAACTCCTCGGCCGGGGAGATAAGGTGGTCTGCCGGCAGCACCAGCATCAGCGCCTGGGGCGAGACGTTGGCGCAAATCCAGTGCGCTGCCGCGGCAATGGCTGCAGCGGTGTTGCGCCCTACCGGCTCCAGCAGGTAGCCGGTGGATTTCTGGGCGGCTGCGTCCAGGGTACGGGCCACCTCATCCTTGGAGATGAAATAGTAGTCGCGATTGGTGACCAGCAGCATGCGACGCGCGCTGGCGGCGGCCAGCGCGCGCTGCACAGTCTTTCCCAGCAGGGTCTGGCCATCGGGCAACTTCATGAACGGCTTGGGATGGCCTTCTCGGGATACGGGCCACAACCGCGTGCCGGCGCCGCCGGAGAGGATGACGGGAACAATGGGATCGGAGGTGACAGCGGGAGATGCTACGGTGGCGTTCAAGAGGGTTGCTCCTGTGTTTTGTTGTGGGGTGATTTTAAGGAGTGCGACCCGCCGCCTGCTTGCGGATGACTTCATCGTAGACCTGCGCATAAGCCTGCGCCATGTGGCGTGCCGTAAACAGCTGGTGATAGCGCTTGCGCGCCGCCTCACCGAACGCCTCGGCCTGGGGCAGGTTGGCGTGCAAACGGCACATGGCAGCGTGCAGTGCCGGGCCATCAGCCGGCGGTACGGTCCAGCCCGTGACGCCGTCGACATTGATATAGCTGGTACCAGTATCGATGTCACAGCTGATCATCGGCTTTGCGTGCATGGCGGCCTCGACCAGTGACATGCCAAAAGCTTCCGAGCGAAGGTGTGAAGGGAACACAAAGGCCCTGCACAGCTTCATCAGCGCGTGTTTGTCTTCGTCACCCACACGGCCGAGCAGCCGGACGTTGGACAGCCCCAATGCGGCCGCCTGGCGGCCCAGCTCTTCGGCCTGCGGCCCGTCGCCGGCAATCACGACCCGGCCGTCAAAGCCGCGAGCCGCTTCAAGCAGGACGTGCAATCCCTTGTAGTAACGCAGAACGCCCACAAAAAAGAAGAAGCCCTCACCCACCTCCTCACGCCACCGCTGCACTGTCTGCGCAGGCACCTGCGGACAGGTGTCTTCGTCCATGCCGTTGGCAATGATGCGCGGTGTATCGGGCAACGCGCCCAGAACGGGGCTGCTTTGCACATACCCAGGTGAAGTGGCCACGACCGCATCCACCGAGCGCAGGAAGCGCTCCATCAGCGGCCGGTAAAGCTTGAGCAACCACTTCTGGCGCACCACGTCCGACTGGTAGGAAACAACCGATGGCCGCATGCCCCGCCCCACCTCGTGCAACAGGTCGGCGAACGGCCACGGGAACTGGTAGTGCACCACATCAGCCCAACGCAAGTGCTCCCGGAACTGCAGCAGCGCCTGCAGGGACAGTGCGTTGGAAGCTACCTCGAGGGTGGCGCGGGCACGGTGCACCTGCGCTTCGGGCCGCACGATGACGGCAGGCGTGGGCTTTGGACTGACAGTAAAGATGCGGTTTTCCACCCCCAGACCTGTGAGGCCCCGGGTCAGCTGGAACAGAACCTGTTCAATGCCGCCCAGCGTGTCGGGGTAATAGGTCTTGTAGACGTGGAGGACTCTCATAGGGGGCGGCGCTGATTGTAAGCGCCGCCCTCTGCAGGCCTGTCAGAACTTGTCAGAAATGGATACCGCGCATCATCTGCTGCATGGCCACCGCCTCGGCCGACAGCTGCGGCTTGGCCGATTTGTCGCCCTTGGCCGCCGATGAATCGGGGAACATCCTGAAGCTCGTGTTCATCACGATCTGCATGATGCGCGGGAACAGCGCATGCAGCACCTGCCCGGCAATGCCCAGGCGGGTGGCTATGCGCACGTTCTTGTAGATGCATGCGCCGGCCACCATGTCGGCGGCTTCCTCGGGGCTGAGCGTGGGTACGTTCTTGTAGATGTTGGTCGGCGCGATCATGGGCGTGCGCACCAGCGGCATGTTGATGGTGGTGAAGCTGATGCCCTGGTCGGCGTATTCGCTGGACGCGCAGCGCGTCCAGGCGTCCAGCGCCGCCTTGGACGCCACATAGGCGGAAAAGCGCGGC
The DNA here is from genome assembly GCA_040376925.1 of Caenimonas sp. Taxonomy (GTDB): domain Bacteria; phylum Pseudomonadota; class Gammaproteobacteria; order Burkholderiales; family Burkholderiaceae_C; genus RAM1. Next base: position 48,848 of record JBEIPU010000002.1, read on the forward strand.
GCATTGGTCAGCACACCGATGGAGCTGATGTTGACCACATGACCCTTTTTCTTCGCTGTCATGGTGGGCAGCAGGCCCATGGTGATGCGCAGGCAGCCAAAGTAGTTGAGCTGCATGGTGCGCTCGAAGTCATGGAAGCGGTCGTAGCTGTTTTCAATCGCGCGGCGGATCGAGCGGCCCGCGTTATTGATCAGGAAGTCCACGCCGCCGTGGTTCTCGATCAGCAACTGCACAAAGCGGTCGCAGTCGGCCATGTCGGCAATGTCGGCCGCATAGCAGACGAAGCTGTAGCCCTTGGCCTTGGCCTCCTTCTGCGCCTCGTCCAGCTTGTCCTGGTCGCGCCCGCAGATGATGGTGATGGCGCCGGCCTCGGCAAACTTGTGGGCGGACGCCAGGCCGATGCCTGATGAGCCGCCGGTGACCAGCACGACCTTGCCCTGCACCGTGCCGCGCAAGGTGCGGTCGATGAACAGGTCCGGGTCCAGGTGGCGCTCCCAGTAATCCCAAAGGCGCCAGGCGTAGTCGCGCAGGTTGGGACATTCGATGCCCGAGCCCTTGAGCATGGCGTCCAGCTCGCGCCGGTCAAAGCGCGTGGGGTAGTTCACGAAGGTCAGCATGTCCTCCGGGATGCGCAGATCGGCCATGATGGCCTGCTTGACGCGGCGTACCGGCTTGATGGACATCAGCGTCTTGGTCACGCTCTTGGGGATGAAGCCCAGCAGCGCGGCGTTGATGAACAAGTTCATCTTGGGCGCGTGGCCCGCCTTGCTGAAGATGTCCAGCACGTCGCCCACACGGTAGCCTTCGCTGTCCACCAGGTGGAAGCATTTTTTGGCGATGGCGGGTTTGTGGCTGATGAAGTCCAGGCAGTCCACCACGAAGTCCACCGGCACGATGTTCACCCGGCCACCTTCCAGGCCCACCATCGGCATCCAGGGCGGCAACAGCTGGCGCGTGCGCTGGATCAGCTTGAAGAAGTAGTACGGGCCGTCGATCTTGTCCATCTCGCCCGTGGTGCTGTCGCCCACCACCATGGCCGGGCGGTAGACCGTCCATGGCACCTTGGACAGTTCCTTGCGCACGATCTTTTCGCTCTCGTGCTTGGTCATGAAGTACGGGTGATCGTAGTTCTCGGCCTCGTCGAACATGTCTTCGCGGAACACGCCCTCGTACAGGCCGGCGGCGGCGATGGACGACACATGGTGGAAGTGGCCGGCATCGATAGCCTTGGCCAGGTCCACCGTGTTGCGCGTGCCCTCGATGTTCACCGCAACCTGGCTTTCCTCGTCAGCGGACAGGTCGTACACCGCTGCCAGGTGGTAGAAATGGTCGATCTGGCCTTTGAGCCTCCTGATGTCGTCGCTGGACACGCCAAGCTTTTTGGTGGTGAGGTCGCCGTACACCGGCACGGCCTTGGCGGCGCTGGCGCCCCAGTATTCACGCAGGCCGGCGACCTTGCCTTCGCTTTCCTTGCGGATCAGGAAGTGGACCACCGCGCCCTTGCGCTCCAGCAGTTTTTTGACGAGCCTTTTGCCGATGAAGCCGGTTGCACCGGTGACGAAATACTGCATGAAGACCTCCGGAATAGATCATGGATTCTTGCTTAAAGCCCGCGGCCCCCGATTCAGCACAAACCCGTGTGGCGCCTAGGTGTGGACACCTAACGGTTTTAGGAGCCGGCACCTAGCCTGCAACCGGCGCCTGCGCTTACAGTGCAGGCATGCGCCGTGCGAGGCAGGGCGCGCCCCACAACCCACATGGAGTCCAGCATGGTCAAGAAAATGCAGAAATCCGCCGCCACCGGCGACAAGTCCGGCGCCCACCTGTCGGGCACCGTCAAGGAATCGGCCCAGCAGATCTGGCTGGCCGGCCTGGGCGCCTTCTCCAAGGCCCAGGAAGAAGGCGGCAAGGTCTTCGAAACCTTGGTGAAAGAAGGCCTGAGCATCCAGCGCAAGACCCAGGCCGCCGCCGAAGAGAAAATTTCTGAAGCCACCAACAAGATGGCAACCATGGCCACCGACATTTCGTCCAAGGCCTCCGGTCAGTGGGACAAGCTGGAAAACATCTTTGAAGACCGCGTGTCCAAGGCACTGAACAAGCTGGGCGTGCCCTCGGCCAAGGACATTGACGTGCTGATCGCGCGCATTGACGAGCTCAACCGCAACGTGGCACGCCTGAGCGCCAACGCCAAGGCTGCGCCTGCTGCGCCCAAGCCGGCGGCCAAGGCCGCTGGCAAGCCTGCCGCCAAGCGTACGGCCGCACGCAAGACGGCATGACCGTCGGGTTGCTTCACCCACAGGGCGCCTCGGCGCCCTTTTTTGTGCGCGCCAGGTTTGCTGCAACGCAGCATTGCAGATCGCTCCACCCTTCTACACTGACCCCATGAGTTCATCGCGCAAAAACCCCGCACGCATCGCCCTGGCCCTGGCCGGCGGCGGCCCGTTGGGCGCCATTTACGAGATCGGCGCGCTGTGTGCGCTGGACGAGTCGCTGCACGGCATCGACTTTGCGCAGCTGGACCATTACGTGGGCGTGTCGGCCGGGGGCTTCATTGCCGCAGCTCTGGCCAATGGCATGACCCCGCGCGAACTGAGCGCGTCGTTCATCGAGAACGGCACGCAGGCCTCCGATGTGTTTGATCCCTCCTGGCTCATGGTGCCGGCCTATGGCGAATTTGCCCGCCGCGCCATCATGGCGCCGGGTCTGGCGGCGTCCGCCCTGTGGCGCTTTGCATCGGGCCGTACGTCATTGACCAGCGCGCTGGAGCGTTTGGGCCCAGGCTTGCCCACCGGCATCTTTTCCAACGAAGGCATCGACCGTGAACTGGCCCGCCTGTTCACCCGCGAGGGCCGCACCAACGACTTTCGCCAGCTGCGCACAAAACTCACGCTGGTGGCTACCAACCTGGACAGCGGCGAGGCCGCCCCCTTTGGCCGCCCGGGCTGGGACCATGTACCGATCTCGCGCGCGGTGCAGGCCAGCTCCGCCCTGCCCGGGCTGTTCCCGCCGGTGGAGATCGACGACAACTACTATGTGGACGGCGCGCTCAAGAAAACCATGCATGCCTCCGTGGCGATGGACGGCGGCATCGACCTCATGCTGTGCCTGAACCCGCTGGTGCCGTTCAATGCCACGGCATCCGGCAGCGAGCGCGTGATGCGCGGCGGCCTGCCGCCCGAGAAACGCGGCATCCCGCGCATCGTGGACGGCGGCCTGCCGGCCGTGCTGAGCCAGACGTTCCGATCGATGATCCATTCACGCATGGAACTCGGCATGAAGCACTACGAACGCGCCTACCCCGGCACCGACATCGTGCTGATCGAGCCCGACCACCGCGACCCCGAGCTGTACCTGGCCAACACCTTCAGCTACGGCCAGCGCCGCTCGCTGGCCGAGCATGCCTACCAGCAGACGCGCGCCATGCTGCGCTCGCGCCGCACCAGCCTGTCGGCCAAATTCGCACGCCACGGCATCAGCCTGCGCGCCGATGTGCTGGACGACCCGCGGCGCCACCTGGTCATGCCACCGGCGGCGCCCACGCGCATCGGCCGCGCCATCGCGTCACTGCAGGAAGTCATGGACGACCTGGGCCACGTGGTCGCGCCCGTGGCGCAGCAGCCGCGCTGACCGGCTGGCCGACAAAGAGGACCCACCATGGTGAAAAAGGCCCCCCGCCGCACCGCAGAGCGCATCCTCGAAGTCACGCTCGACCTGTTCAACCGGTTTGGCGAACCCAATGTATCCACCACACTCATCTCGGCCGAGCTGAACATCAGCCCCGGCAACCTGTACTACCACTACCCGGCCAAGGACGAGCTGATCAACAGCCTGTTTGACCGCTACGAACGTGCCCTGAGCGAACTGCTCAATGCCAGCGACGGCGTGCGTGATGTGGAAGACGCCTGGTTCTTCATGCACACGCTGTTCGAGCTGATCTGGCAATACCGCTTCCTGTACCGCGACCTGAACGACCTGCTGTCCAAGAACCGCCGTCTGGAGACGCACTTCCAGTGGGTGCTCAAGAACAAGACGCGTTCCGTGCGCGCCATGCTGGACGGCATGAGCCGCAGCGGCGCGCTGAGCATTGATTCACGCGAAATCGAAGCCACCGCCACCAGCATGGTGGTGGTGCTGACCTACTGGCTGAGCTACGAATACGTGCGCGACCCGCGCCGCGCGCTGGAACCCGAAAGCGCCCAGCTCGCGCTGATGCGGGGCGCGCACCATGTGCTGAACCTGCTGGTGCCCTACCTGGAGCCCGGCCAGCGCATGCACCTGCTGGGCCTGGTCAGCGCCTACAACAACCCTGCCGAGAACTGAGCACCAGGAGACACCATGGCCAAGTGGAACGCTTTCCCCCATGCCGGTGACTACACCTTTGACGCCGGCAGCGTGCGCCGCCAGTGGGCGCGCCTGCATGCCGGCGATGCCGAGCCCTGCCCCGGCGATGCAAACATCCTGGAGGCCTGGGCGCTGTTTCACAACGGCGAATTCCAGAAGGCCGCCGACGCGGGCCTGAAGGCCGGCGATGCCGGCCTGACCGTGGCCAACAAGGCCACCTGCGTTTACGCCACCTACCTGGAGAACAAGGAAAAGGTGCGCCTGGACCTGTTCATGGAAGTCGCCAACCGGGCCCAGGAGCATGCCGCTCGCGACCCCAAGAACCCGGGCGCCTGGTACCTGCAGGCCTATGCGCTGGGCCGCTACAGCCAGGGCATCAGCGTGGCCAAGGCGCTGGCCCAGGGGCTGGGCAGCCGCGTGAAGGAATCGCTGGAAAAGGCCATCGAGCTGCAACCGCGCCATGCCGACGCCCATGTGGCGCTGGGCGCGTTCCATGCCGAAGTGATCGACAAGGTGGGTTCATTGATTGGCGGCATGACCTATGGCGCCAAGAAGGACGTGGGCCTGCGCCTGTTCAAGGAAGCCCTGAAGCTCAACCCGGGTTCGGCCATTGCAATGGTCGAATACGCCAACGGCCTTGTCATGCTGGAAGGCGACAAGGGCATGAAAGAGGCCACGCGCCTTTACGAGCAGGCCGCCGCCAGCAAACCGGCCGACGCCACCGAGCGGCTGGACGTGGAACTGGCGCGCACCCAGCTGGCCGATTGACCCACTGACGCTTTTTTGCGGCGCGCGCCTACAGGCACTGCGGCGGCGGCCGGTCACCATCGGTTGCATGAACAACATCTTTGAAGCCCTGCGTGTCAGCCACGAAACGCAACGCGCCCTGTGCGCGCAGATGCTGGCCACCGCGCCCGACGGCCCGGACCGCCGCCGTCTGTTCACCGACCTGAAGCGCGAGCTGGCCGCCCATGCGACGGCCGAGGAACGCTGCCTGTATGTGCCGCTGTTTGAGCACGACAGCACGGTCGATGCCTCACGCCACGCGATTGCCGAGCACCACGAAATGGATGAACTGGTGGAAGACCTGCAGGCCAAGGAAACCAATGATTCCAGCTGGCTGGCCATTGCGAAGAAACTGTCGGAGAAGGTACACCACCATCTTCAGGAAGAAGAGACCAAGTTCTTCCAGCTGGCCGGCAAGGTACTGACGGACAAGCAGAAAGCGGATCTGGCCAAGGACTACGAGGCCGAATTCCTGACCCAGCGCACCAAGGACTGAGGGGTTGGGTCACCAGCCGTCTGCTTCGGCATCAGGGCATTGAGCCCAGATGCCTTGTGAGTGCCTTCGCTGGTCGATCCCGCTGACGCGGGGCCCTCGCCCTTCGCTCGGTCACTCTCCCCAAGGCAGCATCAAGGTGACGAGAGACAGCTTCGCAAACTCCGGCTCGAACTCGTCAATGATCTTCTGCGGGTCCGGGCACAGGGCGGTATCGGTGATGACACCGAACTGCACGCCGCCGCCGTAGCTCAGGATCGACACGCCCAGCCCGATGTCGCCGGACTGCGGCACCCAGAACATGCTCTGCTCCAGCGTCGAACCCAGAAATTTGAGCTTCTCGCGCGGGCCGGGCACGTTGGTCATGACCGCCGTGGTCTTCTTGCCAAACAGGTTGAGCATGGCTTCCTGCGCGGGCTTGATCAACAGACCCGCCACGGCCAGCAGGCCAAAAGCCAGCAGCGGCTGCGTACTGCCCTTGAGCGCGGTCATGCGACGTCGCACTTCGTACACCCGCTCGATCGGATTGTCCACGCCGATCGGCAGCACCAGTGGCACCAGGCCAAAGCGGTTGCCCAGCTTGTAGGCCTGGTCCAGCGGGCGCAGGTTCACCGGGATCATGGCGCGGATTTCCTGGCCCGCCACATCGTCGCCCAGGGATTTCAGGTATTCGCCGATGGCACCGGCCACACAGCTGAGCAGCACGTCGTTGATGGAGCAGTTCAGCGCCTTGCCCACAGCCTTCACTTCGTCCAGCGGGATGGGCTGGCACCAGGCCACGCGCTTGGTCCGCCCGGGCTTGCCCTTCAGGCGGGTTTTGGAATCATCCGGCATCAGCGCGAGCGCAGCCGCGTCGCTGATCACCTGGTAGGCCAGGCGCGCCATGTCCAGCGAGCCCGACATGCCTTTTTGAGGGTCGCGCAGCATGCCCAGCGACTTGGCCGCGCCGTCGCCGGCCACGCCCAGCGCGCGCACCGTGATGTCGGTCAGCGGCTTGATCAGCGTGTCGGCAATCCAGTCTTCCGCGCCCGCCGGGGCGTCCTTGCGTCTGCGCTCGGGCGGCGGCGCACCGCCGTCCACCAGTGACATGGTCACCGAGATCAGCGCAATGCCGTCGGCAATGCAGTGGTGGATGCGCACCATCAGCGCGCTGCCGCCTTCATAGTCTTCCACCAGCGCAAAGTGCCACAGCGGGCGCCTGGGGTCCAGCGGCTGCATGGCCAGCTCGCCCATGCGTTTTTGCAGCGCCTGCTGCGCCTGCCCTTTTGCATGCCGCGGCAGCTTTTCGCGGGTGACGTGGTTGGCGATATCGAACTTGCGGTCCTCCACCCAGGTGGCGCCCGCGGCGTCTTCCACCACGCGCTGTCGAAAGCGGTTGTACTTGAGCAGGCGTTCTTCCACCCGCTGGCACAGATCCTCGTACTTGATGCCGGGCTTGAGCGTCCACACGCCCACGATCATCATCAGGTTGGCGGCGCTGTCCATGCGCAACCAGGCGGTATCGACCTTGGTCATGCGCTCGCCGCTCAGGCCCAGCATGCCGGTGGCGGCGCGGGTGGCGTTCTTTTGCACGGCTTTGGCCGCTTTTCTGGCCACGGTTTTGGCCACATCGGGCGCAACGATTCGGGTCACCATGCTGTCTCCATCCTCGGCTTTGTAGGTCGGCTTTATTCGGGATCAGCCCCTATTCTGGGGTGTCCGGTGAACGTAAGATACCGCGAAGTTACCCGCAGGCTCAGGCTCAGGGTAGACGGATCACCTCAACAAGCACACACCCAGGAGCATTTCATGGCCGACCTCAAAGCCGCATTCGAAGCCGCCGTTGCCGGTTCCAAAAACCTCAGCGAGCGCCCCGACAACGCCACGCTGCTGAAGATTTACGGCCTGTACAAGCAGGCCACCGCTGGCGACAACGCCGAGAAAAAGCCCGGCTTCGGCGACATGGTGGGCCGCGCGAAGTGGGACGCCTGGAACAGCCTCAAGGGCACGTCCAGCGATGACGCCATGCAGCAGTACATCGACCTGATTGAATCACTGAGCTGAAGCAAATTCTGGCGCCGGGTGCAGGTCGGTGATGCGCCCGGCCCGGGCCACCTGCCCCGGTACGTCGTGGCCCACGATCTGCGGCATCTGCCGGGCCACCGCCAGCAGGCGGGTCAGGTTCATCCCTGTGTCATAGCCCATGGCGTCCAGCATGTGGATGGCGTCCTCGCTGCTGATGTTGCCGCTGGCACCCGGCGCATACGGGCAGCCGCCCAGCCCGCCCAGCGACCCATCGAAACGGTCCACCCCGCCCTGCACCGCCGCCAGCACATTGGCCAGCCCCATGCCGCGGGTGTTGTGGAAATGCAGCGTCAGCTGCAGGCCGTCAAAGCGCCGCTGCGCCGCGTCCACCCACTGTGCCACCTGGGTCGGGTGGGCCATGCCGGTGGTGTCACACAGCGTCAGCCCGCGCACGCCCAAGGCGGCAAAACGATCTCCCCAGCGCAGCACCTCGGCCAGCGCCACGTCGCCCTCCATCGGGCAGCCAAAGCTGCACGACAGCGACACATTGACCGGTGCACGCCCGTCCACCAGCCGGATCACCTCGGCCAGCCCGGCAAAGCTTTTCTCACGCGGCATGCGCAGGTTGGCCAGGTTGTGCGTCTCGGACACCGACATCACCAGGTTCAGCTCGTCGGCGCGCGACTCCAGCGCCCGCTCGGCCCCGCGCACATTGGGCACCAGCACGGTGTACTCCACGCCCGGCACGCGCCGGATGCGACCCATGACCTCCTCGGCGTCGCGCAGCATGGGGATGGCCTTGGGCGAGGTGAAGGACGTCACCTCGATCTTCGCGTAGCCGCAGTCGCCCAGTGCGTCCACCAGGGCCACCTTGGTGTCGGTCGGCACGAATTCTGGCTCGATCTGGAAGCCGTCGCGTGTGGCGACCTCGTTGAAGTAAATGCGTTTCATGGTCGGGCCCCCGCCACAATGCCGCGCTCGCGCAACGCGGCGATCTGCGCATCGCTCAGGCCCACTTCGCGCAGCACGGCCTCGGTGTCCTGGCCCAATGCCGGCGCGTTGCGCCGGTGCGCGCCGGGCGTCAATGACAGCTTGGGCACGATGCCCGGCACGGCCAGATCGCTGCCGTCGTCCATGCGCACCGTCTGCAGCATGCCGCGCGCCTGGTAATGCGGGTCGGCGGCGATATCGGCTACGGTGTAGATGCGACCGGCCGGCACCGCCGCCTGGTCCAGCGCGGCCAGTACCTCGTCCACTGTACGCTGCGCGGCCCAGTCACCGATGGCGGCGTCGATCTGCGCCACCCGCGCCACGCGGCCCGCGTTGTCGGCGAGCGCAGGGTCCTGTCCCAGGTCATCGCGGCCGATCACGGCCATCAGCCGCCGGAAGATGCTGTCGCCGTTGCCCGCGATCAGCGCGTAGCCGCCGTCGCGGCAGCGGTAGGCGTTGCTGGGCGCGATGCCCGGCAATGCGCTGCCTGCAGGCTCGCGCACGGCGCCAAACGCGCTGTACTCGGGCAGCAGGCTTTCCATGCAGTTGAACACTGCCTCGTACAGCGCCACGTCAATCACCTGGCCCACGCCGGCGCGGTGACGGTGGTGCAGCGCCATCAGGATGCCGATCACGCCGTGCAGTGACGCCAGCGTGTCGCCAATGCTCACGCCCACGCGCACCGGCACCCGGCCCGGCTCGGCCGTCAGGTGGCGCAGCCCGCTCATGGCCTCGGCCACCACGCCGAAGCCGGGGCGGTCGCGATACGGGCCGGTCTGGCCGTAGCCGCTGATGCGCAGCATGATCAGGCGCGGGTTCAGCGCCTGCAGCGCGTCCGGCCCCAGGCCCCAGCCTTCCATGGCGCCGGGGCGGAAGTTCTCGATCAGCACGTCGGCCTCGGCGGCCAGCTTGCGCACGATGTCCTGCGCCGCAGGCTCGCGCAGATCCAGCGCGACCGAGCGCTTGTTGCGTGACTGCACCTGCCACCACACCGAGGTACCGTCCTTGAGCAGGCGCCATTTGCGCAGCGGGTCGCCCGCGCCCGGAGGCTCGATCTTGACCACCTCGGCGCCAAAATCGGCAAGCGTCTTGGCGGCAAACGGGCCGGCGATCAGCTGGCCCAGCTCCAGCACTTTCAGGCCGGCCAGCGGGCCGGCGGCAGGGGTCGATGTGTCCATGGGCGGCAGTGTGCAACGCGCGCGCAGGCGCGTCCATTACCGCTTGGGCGATTGACGCTTTGTTTTTTGCGAAGGCTCGGCCAGAAAGCCGCACAGCGCCTGCACCGCAGGGTCCGGCTGCGCCGCCACGGTGGCCATCAGCAGCCTTCGCCGGGCCCAGCCGTCGGCCAGGGGCCGGGTGGACAGCTTCATGCCGCGCAGCATGGGCAGGCAGGCCGCGCGTGGCAGGATGGCCAGGCCCAGGCCCGACGCTACCATGTGGCACACCGCGTCAAAGCTGCGCACCTGCATGCGCAGGCGCAGCGGCCGGTTGGCCGCCAGCGCCGCCTCCTGCTGCTTTTGCAGCATGGCCGCGCCCGCGGTCAGGCTGATCCATTCCTCGTCCAGCGTGTCCACAAAGGCCATTGGCGCCTTGCCACACAGGCGGTGGCCTTGCGGCAGCACCAGCACCAGCTCGTCGCGGCGAAAGTCCTGCACGTCCAGGCCCGTGGTGTCCGGGCCTTCGACAAAAATGCCCACGTCGGCGCGGCCCTCACGCAGCGCGGATGCCACCGCGGCCGATACCTGCTCTTCCACATCCACGCGCACCTGCGGGCGCAGCACCGCGTATTGCGCCAGCAACGGCGGCAAAAACTGGTTGATGGCGGCGGTGCTGGCGCACAGGCGGATGTGGCGCGACAGGCCCTGGCGCAAATCCGCCAGCTCGCCGCCCAGCAGTTCCATGGTCTGCAGCAGCGCCAGGCCGTGCTTCATGAACACCTGACCGGCCGCCGTGGGCGTGAGGCCGCGCGCGTGGCGCTCAAACAGCGGCTCACCCAGCGCGTCTTCCAGTTCGCGAATGCGCCGGCTGGCGGCCGCCAGTGCCAGGTGTGCGCCGCGCGCAGCGGCCGTGAGGCTGCCGGTTTGCGCACAGGCCACCGCCAGGCGGATGGACACCAGGTCAAAGCGCGCCAGGTTGTAGCTGTGGGCGGCCATGGCGCGTGAGTCTGCAGGGTGCAGGGGGTTGGGGGCCGGCCGCGGTCAGGCCTTTTTCTTCGGCGCGGCCTTTTTGGCGGCGGGCTTTTTGGCCAGCAAGGTGTCCAGGTTCTTCACGATCTCCCCCTCGATTTTTTCCTTGAACGCGCCCAGCAAAAAGCCCAGCCGGGCGTCCAGCAGAAACAGATCCTGGGTGACCTTGAGCTCGCCGTTGACGCCCGAGCGCGTGAAGGTGACCAGGTCTTCGGTCTTGCCTTCTTCATAGGTGCATTCCATGTCGAACTTTTCCTCGGCCATCTCGGCCCACTTGAAGGCGATCTTGCGCGCCTCGGCCAGGCCCAGTGCATGTTCACGCTTGATTTGGATGTCGGGCACCGTGTGTCTCCTTCAGGGGGTGGATGTTGTTGCGCCTAGCGCCCGGCGGCGCTCGTCGCGCGGCAGTGCGGCCAGCTGCTTTACCGCATCATAAAACCGCTTCCAGTCGCGCTGTTCGCGCGCAAACAGCGCCTCAAAGCCGGGCACCAGTTCGTCGTAGGCGGCCTGCGCGCCAAACGCCGCATTGTTGGCCTGGGCCACCCAGGGGTCGTAGCCGGCAAAGCCGCCCCAGCTGGCCTTCAGCTGGGCGTACTGGTCACGGAAGTCCTGCATCACCGCATTCTTTTGCGCGGTGCGCTCGGCCACCGGTGTGCCCGGCGCGGCATACACGGCCGCCAGCCGCTGGCGCGTGGCCAGCGCCAGCGCACGGAACTGGCTGCGCCGCGCATCGAAGGCAGCGTATTCGGTGCGCGCCGCATCGCCGGCATGGGCGGCCAGCCAGCGCGCGCCGCCCAGGCGCTCCACTGCGGTAGCGAAGGATTCGTTGAACATGGTGTCGTCCTTCGCATAGACGACCTGGTGCGCCAGCTCGTGAAAGATGAGGCGCGCCAGCTCCCCCTCGGGGTAGTGCATGAAGGTGTTGAGCAGCGGGTCGCCGCCAGCCCAGTTCATCCAGCCCAGCGTGGAATAGGCGGGCACGCCATAGACGCTGGCTTCCAGCCCCTGGGCCTGCAGCTGCGCGGCCTCGGCGCGCGCATCGGCTTCATTGAAATAGCCGCGATAGCCCACGCAGCCCGTGACCGGGAAGCACCAGGTGTGCAGTGTGAGGGAGAACGGCTGCGCGGCCACCACGTTCCATACGGCGGCACGCCGTTTCAGGTCGGCATAGCGGCGGTAGCTCGGGTTGTCGGGCAGGTGCAGTTCGGTGGCGGCAAAGTCGCGGATGCGCTGGCTCAGGGCCAGGCGGGCCTTGAGCGCGTCGGGTGTGGCGGTATCGGCCAGCCATTCATTCACCGGCCGCGACGCGTTCATCAGCGCCAGGTGGCCGCTGGCGGATTGCCAGTAGTAGCCCAGGTTGGCGCAGCCGCTCAGGCACAGCGCGGCCAGGCCTGCAAAGACAGCAACACCGGCGAGCGCCATGAGCAGTTTGCGCTTCACGCTGCAGGGACGGCCTGCACCTCAACCAGGCAGTCGTAGAACACGGGGCCGCGGCCCAGGTCGGTGAGCTTCTGGCTGGTGAGCTGGTTGACATTGGTACCGTTCAGGCCAAATTTGCGCCACCAGATGCCCAGGCCATGCACGACGCCGGGGCGTGCGCGATGGGACACTTCGGCCTTGCAGCGGTATTCACCCCGGTCGTTGAAAACCCGCACCACGGTGCCGCTGAGGATGCCGCGCGCGGCGGCGTCCGCGGCATGGATCTCCAGCACGGGCTCGCCTTCGATGCTGCGCAGGCTGGTCACGTTGACGAAGCTGGAGTTGAGGAAGTTGCGCGCCGGCGGCGAAATCATGGCCAGCGGGTAACGCTCGCTGCTGCCGGCCAGCTCGTAATTGGGCAGGTAATCGGGAAGACCGTCCAGGCCCTGGCGGGCCAGCCGCTCGCTGAAAAACTCGCATTTGCCAGACGGCGTGGCAAAGCCGCCTTCGGCAAACGGCGCATCGGGCAGCTTGAGCGTGGTGTAGCCGTGCGCCAGCAGCGCGTTGAAGTCCAGCGCGTTGCCATAGGCCTGGCGGCAGAGGACCTCGTCGCTGTCGTACAGGCAAGCGTCCTCAAGCCCCATGCACCGCGCCAGGTCGCGGAAGATCTGCGTGTTGGGCCGCGCCTGGCCTACCGGCGCAATCGCGGGGCGGTTCAGCAGCGCATCGGTATGACCATAGGCCAGGTGCACGTCCCAGTGCTCCAGCTGGGTAGTGGCCGGCAGGATGTAGTCGGCGTAGTCGGCCGTGTCGGTGCGGAAATGCTCCAGCACCACGGTGAACAGGTCGTCACGCGCAAAGCCCTGCACCACCTTGCCCGATTCGGGGGCCACGGCTACCGGGTTGCTGTTGTAGACCACCAGCGCCTCGATCTTCGGGCCGAAGCCGGGCGAGGCGTCGCGCAGCAGGTCGTCGCCGATGGTGCTCATGTTGATGGTGCGTGGCGCGCGCCCGGCCAGCAGGTCCGGGCGCTGCAGCGTGGCGCGATCCACCGGGAACATGCCCGAGCTGGACAGCAGCATGCCGCCCGCGCGGTGGCGCCAGGCGCCAGTGAGTGCCGGCAGGCTGGCCACCAGCCGCGCGGCGTTGCCGCCACCGCGCACGCGCTGCATGCCGTAATTCAGCCGGATCGCCGCGGGTTGGGTGGTGCCGTAATCGCGCGCCAGGGTCTTGATCTGCTCCACCGGCACGCCGCAGACTTCGGCCGCGCGTTCCGGCGGCCATTGCAGTGCCCGTTCCCGCAAGGCCTGCCAGCCCACGGTGTGGTTTGCCAGGTAGTCGTGGTCCAGCCAGTCGTTGACGATCAGCTCGTGCATCAGCGCAAAGGCCAGCGCGGCGTCGGTGCCCGGGCGCAGCGCAATATGCTCATGGCATTTGTCGGCCGTCTCGGTGCGGCGCGGGTCGATGCACACCAGCCGCGCGCCGTTGCGCTTGGCCTCCTGGGCCAGCCGCCAGAAATGCAGGTTGCTGGCAATCGAGTTGCTGCCCCAGATCAGGATCAGCCTGGATTCGGCAAAAAACTCCACCTTCATGCCGATCTTGCCGCCCAGCGTCTGGGTCAGGCCTTCGCCGCCCGCCGTTGCGCAGATGGTGCGGTCCAGCAGCGATGCGCCCAGCCGGTGAAAGAACCGCGCCGCGATGCTTTCGCCCTGTACCAGGCCCATGGTGCCGGCGTAGCTGTAAGGCACGATGGCCTCGGGGTTGCGCTTCGCAATGGCGGCCAGGCGGGCCGCGATATCGGCCAGCGCCTCGTCCCAGCTGACCGGCGCGTACTGGCCGGAACCTTTGGGGCCGGTTCGGCGCAGCGGCTGCAGCACGCGTTCAGGGTGGTAGGTGCGCTCGGCGTAGCGCGACACCTTGGTGCACAGCACGCCGCCGGTGTGGGCGTGCGCGGGATTCCCCTGTACCTTCACCGCCACCCCATCCTCCACAGTGGTGACCAGGGAGCAGGTGTCGGGGCAGTCATGCGGGCAGGCGCCCAGCACCTGCTGCGAAGCTTTCACGAAACTGACGCTAGGGGAGATGCCGATGGTATTACTCACGTGGTAACCCTATAGTTCGCCGCCACAGACCACTACAACAACGTTGCAGGAGACATGACATGAAGTTTTCCGGAACCCTTGCCCGGACCGTGATGGTAGCTGCCCTGGCGCTTTGCGGCAGCGCTGTGCATGCGCAGGACGGCGTGACCAAGACCAGCATCACCATCGGCCAGTCGGTCGCCCTGACCGGCCCCGGCTCCACGCTGGCCGTGCCTTTCCACCAGGGCGCCAAGATGTACTTTGAGCGCGTCAATGCGGCCGGCGGCATCAATGGCCGCAAGATCGAGCTCGTCACGCTGGACGACCGGGGCAACCCCACCCAGACTGCCGCCCACGCCAAACAGCTGGTGGATCAGGGCGTGCTGGCGCTGTTTGGCTTCTATGGTTCCGCGCAGGTCACCGCAGCCTACCCCGCCATCAAGGATACCGACGTGCTGCTGTTCGCGCCCATGGCGGCGGCCGACGAGCTGCGCGGCGCGCTGTATCCCAACATCTATTCGCTGCGCCCGGGCTATGCCGAAGAGGCCTCGGCCATTGCCAAGCATGCCGAGACGCTGGGCGCGCGCAAGTTCGCCGTGCTGCACGGCACCGACGGCGAATCGCTGGCCGCGCTGGACTCGGCCGAGCGCACCATGACCAGCGCCGGCGCCAACCTGCTCGCCAAGGCGCCGCTGGCCGGCGGCAGCGTGGCCAACAGCGTGGACAAGGTGATGGCGGCCCGTCCCGAATCCATGCTGGTGATCAGTGACGCGGCAGGCGCCGGCACGGCCATCCGCGACCTGCGCGCCAAAGGCTTTCGCGGGCCCATTTACGGCTTTTCCAACACCGGCGAAGGCCTGCTTGCCGAGCAGCTGGGCCCGGCTGGCGCGGGTGTGGTGGTGGTGCGCGTGGTGCCCAAGAGCGACAACGCCAAGATGGCGGTGGCGCGAGAGCTGCAGGCTGACCTGGCGCAGGCCAAGATGGGTAAGCCCAACGTGTACCTGCTGGAGGGCTACATCGCCGCACGCGTGTTCACCGAGGCGCTGCGCCGCATCCCGGCCAAGGACGCGCCGAACCGCGCCCGGCTGAAAAAATCCATTGATGCCCTGGACGACCTGTCGGTCGGCGGCTTTCGCGTGCACTTCACCGACGAACGCGTGGGCTCCAAGCTGGTGGAGCTGAGCCTGATCGATTCCCAGGGTCGCGTGCGCGAGTAGGCAGTTTGGGTTCAATCGCCGCTCTGGCGACAATCTGGCGGCGCAAAACTGCGGATTAGTTCCGCAACCGGACAGGAGACTGAAAGGCCGGCTGGCGAAAATGTAAGCATGCTTATTACACGCCGCCACTTCTCCACCGCCCTGTCGGCTGCCCTGGGCAGCGCCGCCCTGACCGCAGCGTCGGCACTGCGCGCCCAATCGGATACCCGCATCGTGCTGGGCCAGTCGGCCCCGTTCACCGGCCCCGCTGCCCAGCTGGGCATCCAGTTCAACCTGGGGGCCAAGCTGTATTTCAGCCAGCTCAATGCGCAAGGCGGCGTGAACCGCCGCACGGTGGAGCTGGTCAACCTGGACGACGGCTACGAGCCCGAGCGTTGCGCGGAAAACACCCGCAAGCTGATTGCCGACGACGTGTTTGCGCTGTTCGGCTACATCGGCACACCGACGAGCGTGGCGGCCTTGCCGCTGGCCACCAGGGACAAGGTGCCTTTCTTTGCGCCGTTCACAGGCGCCATGGCGCTGCGCCAGCCCTTTAACCGCTATGCGTTCCATGTGCGCGCCTCGTACAACGACGAGACCGGCCTGATAGTGAAGCAGCTCACCAGCCTGGGGCTGAAGAAGATCGCGGTGTTCTACCAGAACGACGCCTACGGCAAGGCCGGCCTGGACGGCGTGACGCTGGCGCTGGGCGCGCTGAACATGAAGCCGGTGGCGCAGGCCACGGTGGAGCGCAACTCGGTCGATGTGGCGGTCGCCGTCAAGTCGCTGGTGGCGGCGGGGCCGGACGCCATCGTGCAGATCAGCGCGTACAAATCCTGCGCGGCCTTCATCCGCGCGGCGCAAAAGGCCGGCTACGGCGGCACGTTCTACAACGTGTCGTTCGTGGGCACGCAGGCACTGGCCGACGAGCTGGGCAAGGACGGCGCGGGCGTGGTGGTGTCGCAGGTGATGCCCTCGCCATACAACGCCGCGCGACCGATCGCGCGCGAATTTGTCGATGCGGTGAAAAAGGCAGGCGGCGACTACCAGGCCAACTTCTCCAGCATGGAGGGCTATATCGCCGCGAAGGTATTTGCCGAAGGGCTCAAGCGCGCCGGCCCGAAGCTGACGCGTGACACGCTGATCGGCGGCCTGGAGGGCATGGGCAGCCAGTCGCTGGGCGGCTTCTCGGTGTCGTTTTCGCCGGCCGACCATGTGGCGTCCAGCTTTGTCGAGCTGTCCATGCTGACGGGCGACGGCCGCGTGCGGACCTGACCCCACAGCGCCGCACCGTCCTGAGCGGCGCTGTCAGCCGCGGCCTACACGGCGGTCGTCCTGAATCCCTTTTTGCGCTGCAGCCCGTCTGTGGTGCGCTTTTGCGATCGCACGGGCTGATACTGGGGCCTTCCCTTTCAGGAGACCCCAAATGAACTTCCGTCCCGCACTGCACCGCCTGCCCGCCGCACTGGCCATCGCCCTGGCCGGCCTGGCGCTGAACGCCACCGCGCAAAACGCCAACCCCACCGGACCCGGCCCCGCCTCCACCAACAAGGCCGGCGAAGCCTACCCGAACGACCCGAACGCCGCCAACCCGAACAAGCCCAAGGCCGAGATCGTGAAGAAGGCCGAAAAGTCGCAGGCGGCCCAGGCCACCAAGCGCACCACCCAAAAAGCGACCGACGCCGTGAAAAGCGGCGCGTCCAAAACAGCCGCCGTGGTCCGTGACGCGGGCAACAAGCTCAACGAGAAAATCCCGCCAGGCCCGAACGACGCGAAGAAGTAAGCCGGCGCTCAGTCCAGCGCGCGCGTGGCCGCCAGGCCCTGCATGAAGGCCTCGCAGCGTGCGAGCTGCTCCAGGCTCACGAACTCATCGGGCTGGTGCGCCTGGTTGATGCTGCCGGGCCCGCACACCACGGTGGGAATGCCCGACTGCTTGAACAGCCCGGCTTCGGTGCCGAACGCCACCAGCGTGGTGCCGGCCTCGCCGCTCAGGCGTTGCGCCAGCCGGGTTACCGCGTCGCCGGGCGACCCCAGGAAGCTGGGGATCTCGCAGATCGTCTCAAACGAAAAGCCCGCGTCGGGCGCCACGCGCTTCATCGCGGGCTCCAGGCCGCGCGCATGGGCGACCACCTCGGCCTGCATGGCCCTGGCATCGGCGGTCGGCAGGTCGCGGAATTCATACCGGAATTCGGCGTCACGCGGGACCACGTTGTCGGCTATGCCGCCATGGAACTGGCCTACGCTCGTGGTGCTGAACGGCACGTCAAAGCCGTCGTAGCGCGGTTCGTCGCGCTCGAACGCCTCGCCCATGTCGCGCACCTTGCCCACCAGCCGCGCGGCCATCTCAATGGCGTTGACCGACTGCGGCGTCAACGATGAATGCGCCTCCTTGCCCCGCACGCAGCACTTGTAGCGGTACACGCCCTTGTGCGCAATGGCGGGCACCATGTTGGTGGGCTCGCCCACGATGCACGCCAGCGGCGCAATGGCGGCGTCGCGCATGTCGGCAATCAGGTCCCGCACCCCGAAGCAGCCCACCTCTTCGTCATAGCTGAAGGCAAAGTGCACGGCAAACGGCGTGTCGCTGGCCAGGAACAGCGGCGCATGGGCCAGCGCGATCGCGATGAAGGACTTCATGTCGGCCGAGCCGCGGCCATACAGCCGCGCGTCCTTGACGGTCGCGCTCAGCGGGTCCACCGACCAGTCCTGCCCGTCCCAGGGCACGGTGTCGGTGTGGCCCGACAGGATGATGCCCGCGGGCTTGCCCTCGCCGAGCGTGGCAAACAGGTTGGCCTTGGTGCGATCGGCGTTGTAAGTCAAACGGCTTCGCACACCGAGCGCCTGCAGTTCATCGCGGATGAAATGGATCAGCGCCAGGTTGGAGTTGGCGCTGACGGTGTTCATGCGCACCAAAGTTTGCGCAAGCTCCAGGCCGCGCGGCGAGAGTGTGAAAGACGGCATTGGCAAATTGTCACGGAAATTCCCTCTGGCGTCCGTGTAGGGGCATCGCTAGACTCTGGGCATGAACATACTCGACTCCATCGTGACGCAGGCCGCGGGCATCGCGGCCATACGGCGCGACATCCACGCACACCCCGAACTCTGTTTTGAAGAAAACCGCACGGCCGACGTGATCGCCCGCCAGCTGGAGGCCTGGGGCATCCCGGTGCATCGCGGCCTGGGCAAGACCGGCGTGGTGGGCATCGTGAAGAACGGCAGCTCGTCGCGCGCCATCGGCCTGCGCGCGGACATCGACGCGCTGCCCATGCAGGAGTTCAACACCTTCGCGCATGCCAGCAAGCACACCGGCAAGATGCACGCGTGCGGGCACGACGGCCACACCGCCATGCTGCTGGCCGCGGCCCAGCATTTTGCAAAGCACCGCAACTTTGACGGCACGGTGTATCTGATCTTCCAGCCCGCCGAAGAAGGCGGCGGCGGCGCGCGCGAGATGATCCGCGACGGCCTGTTCGACAAGTTCCCGATGGACGCCGTCTTCGGCATGCACAACTGGCCCGGGCCCCAGGTGGGTCGGTTTGCCGTGAGCCCCGGCCCCGTCATGGCGTCCAGCAATGAGTTCAGGATCACCATCCGCGGCAAGGGCTGCCATGCCGCGTTGCCCCACAACGGCATTGACCCTGTGCCCATTGCCTGCCAGATGGTGCAGGCCTTCCAGACCATCATCAGCCGCAACAAGAAGCCCATTGACGCGGGCGTGATCAGTGTGACCATGATCCACGCGGGCGAGGCCACCAACGTCGTGCCCGACAGCTGCGAGCTGCAGGGCACGGTGCGCACCTTCACGCTGGAAGTGCTGGACATGATCGAGCAGCGCATGAAGCAGGTGGCCGAGCACGTGTGCGCCGCGCATGACGCGCAGTGCGAGTTTGAATTCGAGCGCAATTACCCGCCCACCATCAACCATGCGCGTGAAGCCGAATTTGCACGCAAGGTCATGGCCTCCATCGTGGGTGAGAGCCAGGTGGACGTGCAGGAGCCCAGCATGGGCGCAGAAGATTTTTCGTACATGCTCCAGGCCAAACCCGGCGCGTACTGCTTCATCGCCAATGGCGACGGCGCCCACCGCGAGATGGGCCACGGCGGCGGGCCCTGCATGCTGCACAACCCGAGCTATGACTTCAACGACGACCTGATCCCGCTGGGCGCCACCTTCTGGGTGCGCCTGGCCGAAGAGTGGCTGGCCAAGGACGCAGCATGATCGGCGTCACGCAAGCCTTCTCCCCCACCTACGCCCAAGCCCGCACCAAATTCCTTGAAGCCGCCGCCACGGCGGGCCTGCAGGTCGAGTCGCACGTGCACCCCGAGAAGGGCCGCGAAGGCGAAACCCTGGCCATGGACGTGGCCCTGGATGGCCCGGCCGATGCCGGCCGGCTGCTGATCCTGACCAGCGCCTGCCACGGTGCAGAGGGCTACTGCGGCACCGGCGTCCAGGTGTTCGCGCTGCATGACGCCGAATGGCGCGCCAAGGCGCGCGACGCCGGCGTGGCAGTGCTGTATGTGCATGCGCTGAACCCCTACGGCTTTTCACACATCCGCCGCGCCACGCACGAAAACGTGGACCTGAACCGCAACTTCCACGACTTCAGCAAGCCGCTGCCCGTGAACGAGGCCTACCGCGAGCTGCAGCCGCTGCTGCTGCCTGAGCAGTGGCCGCCGTCCGCGCAGAACGTCGCCGCCATCGACGACTACATCGCCACCCGCGGCGAGGCCGCCTACCAGGCGGCCATCTCGCGCGGCCAGCACGAATTTCCCGGCGGGCTGTTCTATGGCGGCACCGCGCCCACCTGGAGCAACACCACATTGCGCCGCGTGCTGCGCCAGCACGGCAGCCGCGCCGCGCGCATCGCCTGGATCGACATCCACACCGGCCTGGGCCCCAGCGGCGTGGGCGAGCGCATCTATGCCGGCAGCGACGACGCTGCCGCGGTGAAACGCGCGCGGTCTTGGTGGGATGGCGGCGGCGTCACGCCGGTCACGTCCATCTACGACGGCACGTCCACGTCGGCCTTCCTCACGGGGCTGATGTGGGCCAGCATCTACCAGGAGTGCCCGCAGGCGGAATACACCGGCATCGCCATGGAATACGGCACCGTGCCCGTGCTGGACGTGATGCAGGCGCTGCGTGGCGAGCACTGGCTGCACCAGCACCCGGATGCGCCGAGCGCGCTGGCCGCGCAGATCCGCGCGCAGATGCTGGCAGCGTTCTACACCGACACCGATACCTGGAAGGGCCAGATCATCAGCCAGGCACGCCAGTCGCTGTTCCAGGCGGCTGACGGCTTGGCGCGCTGAAGCCCCCTCGGGGGGCAGCGCAGTACACGCAGTGACCAGCGTGGGGACCTCTCAGGCAACCCAGCGGCGCTGGGCGATTTCCAGCAGGCCGTCAAAGATCAGGCTGTCCACCAGCTCGAACTGCACCGACATGCTGGGCGCCATCTTCCAGCCGGCGCCGCCGGTCATGATGCAGGCGGGCTCGGCGGCACAATGCGCGCGCACATGCTGGACCATGCGTTCGACCGCGCCGGCAATGGCATAGGTGCCACCACTGGTCAGTGCGTCACTGGTGTTGGTGGGAAATTCACGCACCTCGCCGGTGGGCACATGCAGGCCCGCCGTGCCCGATTCCAGCGCGCGCAGCATGATGCCGTGCCCCGGCAGGATCAGCCCGCCCAGGAAGCGGCCCTGCGCGTCAATCGCCTCCACCGTCACGGCCGTGCCGACCATCACCACCACCAGCGGCCGGGCCGGGCCCCGCGCCAGCATGCGGTGGCGTGCGCCGATCATGGCCACCCAGCGGTCAGAGCCCAGCCGCGTGGGGTGGTCGTAGCCGTTGACAAGGCCCGCCTCGGCAGCACTGGACACCACCCACTGGGGGGTGACGTCCCAGATCTCCATCTGCTCTTCGACCCGGCGCTTGACGGCGTCGCCGGCCACCACGCAGCCCAGCATGCGTTGCGGCGGGGGCAGCGCGGCCCAGTCGCCCTCGGCCAGCCTGTCGATGTTTTCCAGAAATTCTGCGCCCTGGGCCAGCAGCGTGGCGCCGGCGTGTGCGTGGTCGTAGTGCGCCCACTTCAGGCGCGTGTTGCCCACATCAATGGCGAGGAACGTCATGGGCGTCAGGCGGCGCGCGCCGCCGCGATCTGCCCGGCCATCTGCTCCACCACCGTGGCTGCGGCCTCTTCCAGGCTGGCCAGACGCGCGCAGTCTGCCTGCGCCTGCGAGACCTGCTGCTGCATCTGGCGGTGGATTTCCTGAGGCGCCTCCACACTCAGTTCGGGGCTGTCGGCGCCGGCCTGCGCGGCTTGGGCCAGGCTGCCCATGCGCGCATTCCAGCTGCGCGACGTGGACGACAGCGCCTGCGACAGATGCTGCACCAGCGCGCCGCGGGCGGCCAGCAGGTCGCGCGTCTGGCCCAGCACCTGCTGCGCGGTTGCGCTCAGGGCGCGCAGCGCCTTCAGCCGCGCTACGAGGATCTCGCAGCGCGCGGCATCCTCGCGTACCTTCTGCTGGGCGGCGGGATCGGTGGCGGCGGCCGCGTGGCGCTGCTGCAGCTGGCCGCGCATGTCCTGCAGCCACTTGGCGCCCTGCTCGACGATCTTGTCCAAGGCCCGGTATTCGACGTCCAGGTTCAGCAGTGACCTGTCGGTGGCGGCCACGCCGGTGCCGTGGTTGCGGCTCAGTTCGCCGGCACGCGCCGTGACCGACTGCACCCGGGCGCTGATCATCTCGACTTGGGCGGCGAACTCGGCCCCGGCGCTGCGCGCCTTGCCGGTGGTGCGGGCCCACCAGCCGCGTGTTTGCAGCAGGCTGAAGTCCAGCTGCTGCTGAGCCTCGGCCAGCGCCTGCAGATCACTGGCAAGCGCCCCGGCCGCGCGGTCCAGCGCCTGCTGCGCCAGCGCCTGTTGCACCTCCAGCAGGTTGTCCACCTGCAGCCGCCCGACGTCGGCGGCCATGCGGTCCAGCCAGGCCTCGGGCGTGGCGGCGGGCTGCGGCTTGAGCCGCGACAGCTTGCCTGGCGACATCAGGGATGCAGTACGGTCGTGATCATCGGTCATGGGTGGATGCGCTCCTGGCACGGGGTGCCGGCTGCCAATATAAACCCTTCGCGCGGCCTCAGATGGCCCCCATCCAGCAGGCGCGCTGGATCGCGGCCATCTTGTTGTCCACCTTGAGCTTGTTCATGGCGTTGGCGATGTGGTAATTGACCGTGCGGTCGCTGCAGCGCAGCAGCACGGCGCTTTCGCGCGCCGTCATGCCGCCAAAGGCCAGCACCAGGCATTCGCGCTCGCGCGGGCTCAGCGTGGAGCGTGCCTGGGCGATGGACCGCTTGACCAGGGGCCAGATGTTGAGCGCCGACCACACCAGCGACGCGGCCTCGGCCCGGTCATTGAGCTCGCGCGGGCTGAACATGAAACACTCAAACGCCCGACCGGCCGGCAACGAGAACTCCACCCGGATGACGGTCTGGTAACCATGGGCCAGCGCCAGCAGCCGCCAGCGGCTGGCACTCAGGTGGTCTGACTTGGCAATGTGCTGCCAGGCCACCAGCGGTGCGTCGGACTCGCGCCAGGGCGCGCCGAAGTCGCGGCTTTCGGCCAGCGCGGCAGCAGCGTCGCCGATCAGGGGCGGATGCACCGCGAGGACCTGCCTGTCTTCGGGCGTCCCGAACGGGTCGGGGCCCAGCACGACCACCGCTTCGACCGAGAACTCGCGCAGTGCGCAGACCCAGTCGCTGAGGATGCCGTCCAGGCCAACGCTGTCAAAGTTAACAGGTACTCCCATCAAATCGCCGGTCCCCTTGCTGCACAGGCAACGACAATATCATCAATACCGTGACCAAACGCACAACTTCCACATCGTTGAGGGGGGCCAATCTTCTGGGCTGGGCACAACGCCTTGCCAGGCGCGCATCCACAGGCTTGCGGCCTGCCCTCACCACCGAAGTGGTGCAGCCGCTGCTGGAGCCCATCCTGCACCCCTCGCGCTGGCGCATCCGCGCGCTGGGGCTGTCCACGGCGGTGGGGCATCCGCTGTTCTACCTGTTCTGGGGCAAGCTGCTGCCCCAGCCGTACGAGCCTTTGAGCCTGCGCCTGCTGATGTGCGCCCTGGGCCTGTCGCTGCTGGTCTTTCGCCCCATCTACAGCAGCCCGCCCAGCACGGCATCGGCGGCGGTGTTCACCGCGATCTTCTGGATCACGCTTCCGCTGTTTTTTTCCTGGATGTTCCTCTGCAACGGCGGCAACGCGGTGTGGCTTGCCAGCATGAGCGCGATGTTCCTCATCTACTACCACCTGACGGACTGGCGCATTGCCACGCTGGGCAGCCTGACCGGGGGGCTGGCGGCCTGGCTTGCGTTCAAGCTGTTCGGGCCGGCGCTGCCACCCATGACCGGCGAACAGGTAGCCACCAACACCATCGTGCTGGCGTTCAGCTGGTACATGGCGCTGATGCTGGGCTTGTCGTCGTCCAACCTGCGGCGCGAACAGATCAACTACACGTTGGCGACCATGGGCATCATGGCCCATGAACTGCGCACACCGCTGGCCACCATGTCGCTGATCGGTGACGCAGTGCGCAACGAGGCCCGGCCGCTGCCCGGCGGTGAAGCCGCCAAGCTCGAGCTGCTGGGTACGCGGCTGCATACGCTGGTGCGCAACATGAACCACCAGATCGACACCCAGATCGCCAACGCCCGCATCCTGCGCCTGCCGCGTCACAAGGAAGTGATCTCGGCGGCCAGCCTGGTCCAGGGCGCCTTGCGCGATTACCCCTACCGCAGCACGCGCGAACGCGAATGCGTGACGCTGCTGGTGCATGCGGATTTCCGCTTTCGCGGTTCGCACGCGCTTTTTTCACAGGTGATCGACAACCTCGTGAAGAACGCCCTGCGCTCGCTGGCGGCGGCCACCACGGCCAGCAAGCCCGGCGACCTGCTGATCGAGATCGGCACCGCGCGCGAACGCGGGCGTATCGTGCTCACCGACCAGGGCGTGGGCATCGGCGCGCAGCTGCAGCAACGGATCTTCGAACCCTTTTTCTCGACCGACCGCGGCACCGGCCACGGCCTGGGCCTGGCATTCTGCAAGCGCGTGATCCAGAGCGCGAATGGCTCCATCCGCGTCAAGTCCGAGCCGGCCCGCGGTGCCATCTTCACCATTGAATTGCCACTCCTGCACTAGCACAATGTCACCACCACCCCACTTCACCCCGGGATTGCAACCATGAGCTTCGCCCTGTTCCAACGACCTGGCACCGTGGTCTTCCTGGACGATGACCCCGACTACCTGGAAATGCTTGCGTTGGTGCTGCCGCGCCATTGGCACCTGAAGCTTTTTTTGCGCCCCCATGATTGCATCAACTACCTGCAGCAGGAGCCGCCGTTCTGGGAGGCCGACGCCTGGAACCAGCAGCAGCTGGTGGAACACTGGCGCGAAGGCAAACCGCTGATCCCGCAATTGCTGGGCTACTGGTCCAAGTACACCGAGCGGTACGCGCTCACACGGGTGTGTGTGGTCGACTACTCCATGCCGGCCATGGACGGGCTGCAGGCCCTGGGCGAGCTGGTGGACTGGCCCGGCTCACGCGTGCTGCTGACAGGTCAGGCCGACGAGCAGGTCGCCGTTAATGCGTTCAACCGCGGCCTGATCGACCAGTTCATTGCCAAGCAGACACCTGACATTTCGCACCGGCTGATCGACGCGGTGGAAAACCTCATGGCCGCGCCCAACCCGCGGCACTCCCAGATCTGGCGCGCCACGCTGACACCGCAGCAAAACGCGCTGCTGCGCGTGCCGTCGATCGGCCGCGACCTGACCGACTTCGTGAACAAGCGCTGGGTGGAACATGTGGTGATCGGCGACCCGTTCGGGGTGCTGGGCATGGACGCAGAAGGCCAGGTGTCCTGGTTGCAGCTGGAGCCCGTCAGTGGCCTGCAAGACCTGGCCGTGCTCGCCGAAGCCGAAGGCCTGGGCGCGGCGGCTGCGGCCGACATCCGCAGCGGCCGAAAGCTGGTGGACCTGGAACTGCGCCAGGGACTGGCACACGGGGCGCCGCCCGAGCTGAATCCGGCATTCACCATCGGGCGCGAGGAAAACCTGCTGGGCGCGCTTTTCCCGGTCCCGCCCGGGCTGTGCCCCGACCCGGCCAACAGCTACAGCCGCTGGCTCGCGCGCCAGGAGCACCGCAACGTCCAGGGCTGAACGCCGCCTCAGGACTGCGCGGCCACACGGCTGCGTTTGGCGATGGGCCAGTCCCAGGGCCGGACGAGCGCCAGCACGTCGTGCGCGGCTTGCTCTACATGCGTCATTTCTGCATCGGTCAGTGCCGCGTTGAGCGTCAGGCGCACCATGGCGCGGTTGCGGCTGGTGGCCGGCGCGCAGAAGACCGCGCCGAACACACCGCGCTCTTCAAGCTGGTCTCGCAGCGCCAGCGTGTCGAACTCCGTGCCCACCTCCAGCGCGATGATCTGCTCGCTGCCCTGGTGGATGGGGTAGCCCATGTCAGACAGGCTGCGGCGCAGGCGGCGGGTGTTGGCGTGCAGCTGGGCACGCGCGTCGTCGCCACGACGGATGACTTCCAGCGTGGCGCCCAGCCCCGCAATTTCGTGCGGCAGCAAGGCGGAGCTGAAGATGCCGGGGAAGCTGTGGCACATCAGGTAGTTGCGCAGCTCGGGCGGCGCGGTGAAAAAACCTGCGCGGCCGGCAAAGGCCTTGGCCAGGCTGGCCGTGATGAAGTGCACACGGTGCGTCAGCCCCAGTTGCGCGCACAGGCCCGCGCCCTGCGGGCCGTGCGTGCCCAGCGAATGCGATTCATCCACCAGCACCATGCAGCCATGGCGTTCCGCCACATCCACCATGGCGGCCAGCGGGCACAGGGCACCGGTGGTGCTGTAGACAGAGTCCACCACCACCAGCCCCGGCCCGTGGCGCGCCGCCATCTTGGCAAAGTGCTCGGGGTCGTTGTGTCGAAACGGGTGGATGGGTGCGCCGGATGCACGCGCGCCCTCCCACAACGACATGTGGGCCAGCATGTCCATGTAGACTGGCGTTTGCGGGTCGGCGGCCACCTGGATCAGCCCGAGGTTGGCCGTGTAGCCGGACTGGCAGATGTAGCCGTCGTCCTTACCGATCCAGTGCGCGATGGCCTCCTCCAGCCGCCCGGCCGGGTGCCCGTCCAGATGGAAGACGCCCGACTGGATGACGAATTCGCGGTCATGGCGCAGCGACTGCAACTGGGCCTGCACGATGTCGGGGTGGCCGGTGACGGCAAGGTAGTCGTTGCCGTCCAGCCGAACGGCATTGGGGCCGGGCGGCCGCCCATGCGTCACGAACCGGCCGCTCCATTCCTGCGTGAAACGCGGGGCAAAATCAGCCAGCCGGCGTTGCAGGTTTGCGCCCAACGGGGGATTGGCGACGCGCTGTGCGGCCGCCTTGTCAAGTACTTCCATGTGCACCTCGTAAAAAATTGGTGCACCCATTGAAGGTCGAAACAGAGCTTTACGTCTGCGGACCCCTGTCAAATTTGACAGGTTGCCTGGTGTGGCCCACCCATTCATATGAACGGTGGGGCAGAAAACTTCGACGTTAGTACTAACAAACCGGGTACGCCTTTACAGGTGCCGCCCGGCGCGAGAGACGGCTCAGGCCAGCTTGCCGTGGCAGGCCTTGTACTTTTTGCCGCTGCCGCAGGGGCAAGGATCATTGCGCCCGACGCGCGGCAGGCCTTCGCCGGCCTGCGGCGCGGCCGCACCGGCAATGGTTTGCACCTCGCCGGTTTCTGTCGGGGCGGTGTAGGTCACATTTGCAATGTTCTCGCCACGCGCCTCCAGCGCCTGGGCGGCCTCGCCAATCTGCTGGCTGGACTGCACACGCACCGTCATCAGGACCTTGGTCACGTCATTCTTGACCGAATCCAGCAGTTGGCCGAACAGCTCGAACGCCTCGCGCTTGTATTCCTGCTTGGGCTGCTTTTGCGCGTAGCCGCGCAGGTGAATGCCCTGGCGCAGGTAGTCCAGCGCGCTCAGGTGCTCACGCCAGTGCGTGTCAATGCTCTGCAGCAGCACCATGCGCTCGAACTGGGTGAACTGCTCGCCGCCGACCTGCGCGACCTTGGCGTCAAAGGCCTCGTTGGCCGCCGCCAGGACTTTCTCGACAATGTCTTCGTCGGTGATGGCGCTGGCCGCCTCGATCTGGCTGGCCAGCGGCAGGTCGATCTGCCATTCGTCGGCCAGCGCCTTTTCCAGCGCGGGGATGTCCCACTGGTCTTCGACCGATTCGGGCGGCACGTACTGGCGCACCAGGTCGGTGAAGCACCCCTCGCGCAGCGAGGCGATCTGCGCCGACAGGTCACCTGCATCCAGGATGTCATTGCGCTGCTGGTAGATGACCTTGCGCTGGTCGTTGCTGACGTCGTCGTATTCCAGCAGCTGCTTGCGGATGTCGAAGTTGCGCGCCTCGACCTTGCGCTGCGCGCTTTCAATACTGCGCGTGACGATGCCCGCCTCGATGGCCTCGCCATCAGGCATTTTCAGGCGCTCCATGATGGCCTTGACGCGGTCTCCCGCGAAGATGCGCATCAGCGGGTCGTCCAGGCTCAGGTAAAAGCGCGAGGAGCCCGGGTCACCCTGGCGGCCCGAACGGCCGCGCAGCTGGTTGTCGATGCGGCGGGACTCGTGCCGCTCGGTCGCGATGATGCGCAGGCCGCCGAGCGCCTTCACGGCCTCGTGCTCCTGAGTCCATTGCTCGCGCAGCATGGCAATCTGGGCCTGTCTGGCCGCGGCGTCCAGTGATTCGTCGGCTTCCACCGCCTGAATGGACTTCTCGATGTTGCCGCCCAGCACGATGTCGGTACCGCGGCCCGCCATGTTGGTGGCGATGGTGATCATCTTTGCGCGGCCCGCCTGCGCGACGATCTCGGCCTCGCGCGCATGCTGCTTGGCGTTGAGCACCTGGTGCGGCAGGCCTTCTTTTTCCAGCAGCTGGTCGATGATCTCGGAGTTCTCGATCGACGTCGTCCCCACCAGCACAGGCTGGCCGCGCTCGTAGCATTCGCGGATGTCCTTGATCGCGGCTTCGTACTTCTCGCGCGTGGTCTTGTACACGCGGTCCAGCTGGTCGTCGCGGCGGCTGGGCCGGTTGGGCGGGATCACCACAGTTTCCAGGCCATAGATTTCCTGGAACTCGTAGGCTTCGGTGTCGGCCGTGCCGGTCATGCCGCTGAGCTTGCCGTACAGGCGGAAGTAGTTCTGGAAAGTGATGGACGCCAGCGTCTGGTTTTCGGCCTGGATGGGGACGCCTTCCTTGGCCTCCACGGCCTGGTGCAGGCCGTCGCTCCAGCGGCGGCCCGACATCAGGCGGCCGGTGAATTCGTCCACGATCACCACCTCGCCGTTTTGCACCACATAGTGCTGGTCGCGGTGGTAGATGCGGTTGGCCCGCAACGCCGCATACAGGTGGTGCATCAGCGAGATGTTGGCCGGGTCGTACAGCGAGGCGCCCTCGGCGATCAGGCCCAGGTTGAACAGGATGCGCTCGGCGTTTTCGTGGCCCTGCTCGGTCAGGAACACCTGGTGAGACTTCTCGTCGATGGTGAAATCACCGGGCTTGGTGATGCCTTCGCCGGTGCGCGGGTCGGCCTCGCCTTCCTGGCGGGTCAGCAGCGGCACCACGCGGTTCATCGCGATGTACATCTCGGTGTGGTCTTCCGCCTGGCCGCTGATGATCAGCGGTGTGCGGGCTTCGTCGATCAGGATGGAGTCCACCTCGTCGACGATGGCGTAGTTCAGCCCGCGCTGCACGCGGTCGGCCACCTCGTACACCATGTTGTCGCGCAGGTAGTCAAACCCGAATTCGTTGTTGGTGCCGTAGGTGATGTCGGCGCGGTAGGCGGCCTGCTTTTCCTCGCGCGGCATGTTGGGCAGGTTGATGCCCACGGTCAGGCCCAGGAAGTTGTAGAGGCGGCCCATCCACTGGGCATCGCG
>JBEIPU010000193.1:0-6036 GCA_040376925.1 Caenimonas sp.
GCGCGTGACGTGAAAGTGCGCATAGAACTCATGGATCTCACCCTGCAGCAGCGCGATGCGGTGCGCGGCGCGCTCCAGCCGCTTGTTGGTGCGCACAATGCCCACGTAGTCCCACATGAAGCGGCGCAGCTCATCCCAGTTGTGCGAGATGACGACGGCCTCGTCGGCGTCGGTCACGCGGCTGTCGTCCCACGCAGGCAGTACGGGGGGAGCCGAGATGGGGGACTGCAGGATGTCCAGCGCGGCGGCGCGCGCGAACACCATGCACTCCACCAGCGAATTGCTCGCCAGCCGGTTGGCGCCGTGCAGGCCGGTGTAGGCCGTCTCGCCCACCGCATGCAGGCCCACCAGGTCGGTGCGGCCGTGCAGGTCGGTGTGGATGCCGCCGCAGGTGTAATGCGCGGCCGGCACCACGGGGATGGGCTCTTTTGAAATGTCGATGCCGAACTCCAGGCAGCGCGCATAGATGTTCGGGAAATGGGCCTGGATGAAGGCCAGCGGCTGGTGCGAGATGTCCAGGTGCACGCAGTCAATGCCGTGCTTTTTCATTTCAAAGTCGATCGCGCGGGCCACGATGTCGCGTGGCGCCAGCTCGGCGCGGATGTCGTGCTGCGGCATGAAGCGCGTGCCGTCGGGCAATTTGAGCTGCCCGCCTTCACCGCGCACCGCTTCGCTGATCAGAAAGCTCTTGGCATGCGGGTGGTACAGGCAGGTGGGGTGAAACTGGATGAACTCCATGTTGCTCACCCGGCAGCCCGCGCGCCAGGCCGCGGCAATGCCGTCACCCGTGGCGGTGTCGGGGTTGGTGGTGTACAGGTACACCTTGCCCGCGCCGCCGGTGGCCAGGATGGTGTGCGGCGCTCGGAAGGTCAGCACCTGGTCGGTCTTTTCGTCCAGCGCGTACAGGCCCAGGCAGCGGTTCAGCGGCAGGCCGCGCTTCTTGCCGGTGATCAGGTCCACCAGCACATGGTGTTCAAACAGCGTGATGTTGGGCGTGCGCCGCACATGCTCGATCAGCGTCTTTTGCACGGCGGCGCCGGTGGCGTCCGTGACGTGCACGATGCGCCGCGCGCTGTGGCCGCCTTCGCGTGTGAGGTGCAGGTGGCCGTCTTCTTCAGAGAACGGCACGCCCAGCCCGCGCAGCCAGCCAATGCTCTCGGGCGCGTGCTCCACCACAAAGCGGGTGGCCGCAGGGTCTGACAGGCCCGCGCCGGCCACCAGGGTGTCGTCCACATGGGCGTCAAAGCTGTCGCCCTCGGCCAGCACGGCGGCAATGCCGCCCTGCGCCCAGCCGCTGGAGCCGTCGCTCATGGCGCGCTTGGTCAGCACGGCCACACGGTGGGTGGGCGCCAGGTGCAGCGCGGCAGACAGGCCCGCCAGGCCGCTGCCGACGATCAGCACGTCGAAGTCGTAAGAGGTTTGGGTCACAGTGGGGATCAGGCTGGCGAATACGCAAGCCGCACGTAAATGGGGGCAAAGGCCTCGGCCTGCGTGACCTCGACCAGCGTTTCCTTGGCCAGCTCCAGCAGGGCGATGAAGGTCACGATCAGCACCGGCACGCCGCGGCTCACGTCAAACAGGTTTTCAAACTCGACGAACTTGCGGCCCTGCAGGTGGCGCAGCACGATGCTCATGTGCTCGCGCACCGAAAGCTCCTCGCGGGTGATCTTGTGGTGCTGCACCAGGCGCGCGCGCTTGATGATGTCGCGCCAGGCCTCCTGCAGGTCCACCACGCTCACATCGGGAAAGCGCGGCTGGATCGACTGCTCGATGTACACCTGCGCACGCAGCACGTCGCGGCCCAGCTGGGGCACGTCGTTCAGCCGGGCGGCGGCCAGCTTCATCTGCTCGTATTCCAGCAGGCGGCGCACCAGCTCGGCGCGCGGGTCCTCGGGCTCCTGGCCCTCGGCCGTCTTCTTGGGCGGCAGCAGCATGCGCGACTTGATCTCGATCAGCATCGCAGCCATCAGCAGGTATTCAGCCGCCAGCTCCAGGTTGCGGTTGCGAATCTCATCCACATACACCAGGTACTGGCGCGTGACCCCGGCCATGGGGATGTCCAGGATGTTGAAGTTCTGCTTGCGGATCAGGTACAGCAGCAGGTCCAGCGGGCCTTCAAAGGCCTCCAGGAACACCTCCAGCGCATCGGGCGGGATGTACAGGTCGGTGGGCATGGCGAACAGCGGTTCGCCATACAGGCGGGCCAGCGCCACCTGGTCCACCACATCGGGCATGCCGGGCACACCCTGGGGCGGCACGGCTGCCGGCGCGGGCAGGGTGGTCGGGTCCGCGGGTGCGGTCACTTGGCGTCGGTCTGGTAGACGTAGGGCTTTTGCGGCACCTGGGCGCTGCGGTATTCACCCCAGGCGCTGCGGTCCACCGCCTTGTCCCACAACAGGGCACGGCCCGCGCGCTGCTGCGCCTCCAGGTCGGGCTTGCCGGTCTTCAGTTCGTCAATGAACTGGGTGACTTCGGACTTGTAGTGCGGGCGGCGGAAGAAATTGGCGATGGACATTGGAGAACCCTTTGGCCGGGATTTTAGCCCTTGGGGGCCGCCTCAGCCCACTGGGGACGGATGGGCCGCCAGCTCCGCCGCAAACCCGCTGCGCTCAAACAGCTCGCGCGGCTGCGCCTGCAGCGAATCGACCCGCAGCGTGCCGCCGCGTGCCAGCACGGCCTTGTGCAGCTGGCGCAGCGCGTCCAGGCCGGACGCGTCCAGCGACACCAGTTGCAGCGCGTCCAGCACCACGTGCGGTGCCGGCGGGCCGTTTTCCACGGCCTGCACGGCCACATCTATCTTGGCCACCGCGCCGAAGAACAGCGCGCCATACAGCTTGTAGGTGAGCTGGTTGCCGTTGCCGCTGTCGGTGCTGCCCATCAGCTCCACCCGGAACAGCGAGCTCATGCGCCGGATGAACAGCGCGCAGGCCAGCACCAGCCCCACCTGCACCGCCACCGTCAGGTCGAACACCACCGTGAGGAAGAACGTGCCCAGCATCAGCACGCGGTAATGGCTGCTGTACTGGCGCATGCGGGCAAAGGCATGCCATTCGCCCATGTTCCAGGCCACAAACAGCAGGATGCCGGCCAGCACGGCCAGCGGCACATGCAGCGCCAGCGGCGCGGCCAGCAGAACCACGGCCAGCAGCGTCAGCGCGTGCACCATGCCGGCCACGGGCGATGTGGCGCCCGAACGCACATTGGTCACGGTGCGCGCAATGGTGCCGGTGGCCGGCATGCCGCCAAAAAACGGCGTGACGAAATTGGCCACGCCCTGGGCCATCAGCTCCTGGTTGGGGTCGTGCCGCGGCTGGGTGCCCAGCTGGTCGGCCACGCGCGCGCACAGCAGCGATTCAATCGCGCCCAAGAGCGCAATCGTCAGCGTGGGTGTGACCAGCAGCTTGACCGTCTCCCACGAAAAATCAGGCAGCGCAAACGAA
Organism: Caenimonas sp.; assembly: GCA_040376925.1. Lineage (GTDB taxonomy): Bacteria > Pseudomonadota > Gammaproteobacteria > Burkholderiales > Burkholderiaceae_C > RAM1. The sequence continues at coordinate 3,441 of JBEIPU010000193.1, forward strand.
GGCAGGCCCTGGGGTATGCCGCCAAAGCGCGTGCCAATGGTTTCCACCGGCAGCTTCAGGAACCAGGCAAACACCGTCAGCGTGACCAGCGCCACGATGGGCCCCGGCATGCGCGATGTAACCTGCAGTGCGCGCCCCATGCCGGGCAGCTCCCGCGCGTGATCCAGCGCATGGCGCACGGCGGATTTTTCATTCCACAAGCGCGGCCAGACAAACAGCCCCAGCACGCAGGCCAGCCCCAGGCCGAATGCATAGGGGTTGAAGGTGTCCAGGTGCTGGCCCATGACCTTGAGCTGGGTGAAAAAATCCGCCGGCATCTTGGGCACCGTCAGGCCCAGCCAGTCGCGCAGCTGCGACGCGGCGATCAGCACCGCAATGCCGTTGGTAAAGCCGATCACGATGCTGACCGGCACATAGCGCACCAGCGTGCCCAGCTTGAGCAGGCCCAGCACAAACAGCAGAACGCCCGCGCAGGCGGTAGAGATCAGCAGGTTGGCCAGGCCGTAGCGCTCGACGATGCCGTAGACGATGACGATGAACGCGCCCGCCGGCCCGCCGATCTGCACGCTGGAGCCGCCCAGAGCCGAGATGAGAAAGCCCGCGATGATGGCCGTCCACAGCCCGGCCTGCGGCGACAGGCCCGAGGCAATGGCAAATGCCATGGCCAGCGGCAGCGCCACGATGCCCACCGTCATGCCCGCGCCCGCATCGGCCATGAAGCGCGCGCGGCTGTAGCCGCGCAGCGAATCGATCAACCGGGGGTGAAAGCCCGCCAGATGCAGGCGGGGGGCGTTCAAGGCGTCAGTCTCCGCCGGGGATGACGGCGTCCGCCGCCGCGCCGACCGCGCGGCCCGCCAGCCGCGCCGTGCCGATGGCGGCATCCGCCGCCAGCCCCACGCCCTTGACGGCCACGGTGGCGGCCGTATCAGCCACGGCGATCACGGCGCAGCCCTGCAGCAGGGTGGCGGCCAGGGCGATGAGGAGGGCGGTTTGCTTCAAGGTGAGGCTCCTTGGCGCTCTATCGTACGCGCATGCCCGGCTGGGCCCCGGCCGTGGGCTCCAGCACGTAAATGCCGGGGTTGGCTTTTTCGTCGCCATGGCTGGCGGCCAGCACCATGCCCTCGCTCACGCCAAACTTCATCTTGCGCGGGGCCAGGTTGGCGACCATCACCGTGTGTTTGCCGATCAGGTCTTCGGGCTTGTAGGCGCTGGCGATGCCGCTGAACACATTGCGCATGCGGCCCTCGCCCACGTCCAGCGTCAGGCGCAGCAGCTTGGTGGAGCCTTCCACCGCTTCGCAGTTGACGATTTTGGCGATGCGCAGGTCGATCTTCGTGAAGTCGTCAATCGTGATGGTGGGGGCCAGCGCCTCACCCCCAGGCAGTTCACCCCCTCCCCCGCTGGGGGAGGGCAGGGGTGGGAGCACCTCCGCCGGCACCTCAAACAGCGCATCCAGCTGCTTCACATCCACGCGCTGCATCAAATGCTCGTACTTGCCCACGGTGTGCCCCGCACCCAGCGGCGTGGCGGCGTTGGTCCAGCCCAGCGGCGCGCACTGCAAGAAGGCTTCGGCCTGCGCGGCCAGTGCGGGCAGCACGGGCTTCAGGCACGCCGTCAGCAGCTTGAACATTTCCAGGCACCAGCTGCCCACGGCCGCGGCTTCAGCGGCCTTGCCTTCCTTGGTGAGCTTCCAGGGCGCGGCGGCGTCAAACGCGGTGTTCACCACATCGGCCACGGCCATGATCTCGCGCAGGGCGCGGGCGTAGTCGCGCGACTCGTACAGCGCACGCACGCTGGCGGCCAAAGCCGCTGCATCCACCTCGGCCAGGGACGGCGCCGCCACCAGCGTGCCGCCCGGCACAAACTTGACCGCACGGCTCGCAATGTTCACGTACTTGCCGATCAGGTCGCTGTTGACGCGGGCCATGAAGTCGTCGGGGTTGAAGTCGATGTCTTCGTTGCGGCCGTTGAGCTTGGCGGCCAGGTAATAGCGCAGCCATTCGGGGTTCATGCCCAGGCTCAGGTACTTCAATGGGTCCAGGCCGGTGCCGCGGCTCTTGCTCATCTTCTCGCCGTTGTTCACCGTCAGAAAGCCGTGCACAAACACCTGGTTGGGCACCTTGCGGCCGCTGAAGTGCAGCATGGCCGGCCAGAACAGCGTGTGGAAGGTGATGATGTCCTTGCCGATGAAGTGGTACTGCTCCACGGACGGGTCGGCAATGAAAGCGTCGTAATCCACCCCGATCTTGCCCAGGTAGTTCTTGAGCGAAGCCAGGTAGCCCACCGGCGCGTCCAGCCACACATAAAAGTACTTGCCCGGTGCGTCGGGGATCTCGATGCCAAAGTACGGCGCGTCGCGGCTGATGTCCCAGTCCCCCAGGGCCGTCTTGCCGGTGTCATCGGGCACCAGCCATTCGCTGATCTTGTTCAGCACCTCGGTCTGCACCGCGCCGCTGTTCGTCCACTCTTTCAGAAAACTCAGGCAGCGCGGGTCTGACAGCTTGAAGAAGAAATGCTCGGAAGTTTTGAGCACCGGCGTGGCGCCCGACAGGGCCGAGTACGGGTTGATCAGGTCCGTGGGGCTGTAGACCTTGGA
>JBEIPU010000097.1:0-15207 GCA_040376925.1 Caenimonas sp.
CCACGCCCTCTTTCATGCTGATGGAGTTGACGATGCCCTTGCCCTGGATGCAGCGCAGGCCGGCTTCGATCACCTCCCACTTGGAGCTGTCCACCATCACGGGCACGCGGGCGATGTCGGGCTCGCTGGCGATCAGGTTCAGAAAGCGCACCATGGCGGCCTTGCTGTCCAGCATGGCCTCGTCCATATTGATGTCGATCACCTGGGCGCCGTTTTCCACCTGCTGGCGCGCGACAGCCAGGGCCTGCTCGAACTCGCCATTCAGGATCATGCGGGCGAAGGCCTTGGAGCCGGTGACGTTGGTGCGCTCGCCGATGTTGACGAACAGGCTGCCGGGGTCAACACGCACCGGCTCCAGGCCGGACAGCTTCATGGAAGGGGGGGACGGATCGGGCATGGCTCACCTTGCAGGGGGTTACACAGGTGAGCGCGGTTGGATTCACTCAAGCCTGACCGGAAGTGAACAGGCGTGAGGCTTGTTCCGGCTGCAGCGCTCCTTGAGTTACCATCATTTTACCGGCAGCCGGCCCGGTGCTGCCCCTTCCAACGCCATCATGTTCAACAAGTTCTTCGGCAAGAAACCCCAGGACGCGACCGAGTCGCGCCTGCCGGAAGAGCGCCTGCGCGCCATTGAGGGCTCGTCCAGCGCCGACCTGGCCGCCGAAATGCTCACCGCGCCCAGCGCGCTCATGCAGCTCACCCACGAAGACGCGCGCATCGTGGTGACCTACATGAAGCCGCACAAGATCGCCGAGGGCGTCACCTTCATCAAGGAAGGCGACACCGAGGACACCGACTTCATGCTGCTGGTGCTGGACGGCGAGGTCATGATCGAGTCCATCGTGGTCAGCCGCACCGAGCCCATCACAGTCACGGTGCTGGGCCCGGGCAGCCTGATCGGCGAGATGGGCCTGCTGGACGGCGAGCCACGTTCCGCGTCCTGCACGGCGGTGAGCACCGTGCGCTGCGCCATCCTGACGCGCGACGCACTGAACCAGCTGCTCAACGACGACCCGCGCACCGCCGCCAAGCTGATGATGGCCATTTCCCTGCGCATTGCCGAGCGCATGCGCGAAAGCGCCGACAAGCTCAAGCTCTACGCCCAGCTCACGCAGGCCATGCAGGAAGAAATCAACAATTTGATGCCGCTGTAGCGGGCGCATCACCGGTGGCCGCCGGCTGGGCCGACAGCGGCAGCCCGAACGCCCGGTCAAACACCCAGTTGAAGACAAAGGTGTAGACCAGAAAGAACAGCAGCAGGCCCAGGTCCATCCACAGCGCCTGCCACAGCGTCACATCCAGCCACCAGGCAAACACCGGCACCAGGATCGCGGCCAGGCCGCCCTCAAAGCCAACGGCATGCGCCACGCGCCGCGCCACACTGCGGCCCTTTTGAGGCTGGCGCGACTCCCAGAACTCGAAGCTGGCGTTGAAGGCCACGTTCCACACCACGGCAATCGCCGAGGCCATGGCTGACAGCACGCCCGAATGGACCACCCCCTGGCCGCTCATGGCTACCAGCCCCACCGTGGCCGCTGCGATGGCGATCGCCTCGTACAGCACCACATACACCACACGTCGCTTGATTCCTTGCATGGGTGTGACTTTATGTCTGTTGATCTGATATAAAAAGTCAGGTAATTTCAGATTTACTGATAGATCAACACCCATGGCCTTCACCAGCGACAACGTTCATATCTTTCTGGCGGTGCTGGACGCCGGGTCGTTCTCGGCTGCCGCGCGGCGGCTCAAGCGAGTGCCGTCGGCTGTGAGTATGTCCATCGGCCACCTGGAGGCCGAGCTGGGCCTGGCGTTGTTTGACCGCGCCGGGCGCGAGCCACAGCCCACGCCGGCCGCGCGCGCCCTGGAGCCACAGGCCCGCCAGCTGGCGGCCCAGCTGCGCCAGCTGCAGGCCCACGCACTGGGCCTGACCCAGGGGCTGGAAAGCCGCCTGGCCCTGGCCATCGCGCCCGAGCTGCTGTCCGCGCCCTGGACGGGGCCGCTGGCCGCGCTGGCCCTGGACTACCCGCTGCTGGAGGTCGAGGTGCTGGCCGCGCCGCAGGCCGACGCCCTGCGCCTTCTGCACGAGGGGCGGGTGCAGCTGGCGCTGGTGTTCGAGCGGCCCAGCCTGGACGGGCGCGAGGGCTTTCAGGAAGTGGGCAGCGAAACCCTGGTGGCCGTGATGGCGCCGGGGCACCCCGTGCTGCAGGCGGCCGGTGACGGCGGCCTGCTGCGCGAGGCGCACCTGATCGACACGCGCCAGGTGGTGGTGGCCAGCCGCGACCGCGCCATCACCGACCCGCGGCTGGTGTTTGCGCGGCATGTGTGGCGCACCGACACGCCGGTAGCCGCGCTGGGGCTGATCGAGGCCGGGCTGGGCTGGGGCTGGCTACCGCGCAGCTTTGTGCGCGGGCCGCTGGCGGCCGGCACGCTGCGCGAGCTGCCTTTTGAGAACCTGACCAATGCGCTGGCGCTGTGGGTGGACGTGGTCTGGTCCAAGGAGCGGCCGCTGGGGCTGGGCGCCCAGCGCTTCATCCGGATGATGCAGGCGGCGCGTGGCGCGCCGCCCGCGGCTCAGGCCGCTTCCCTGTAGAAAAACTCGCGCTGTACAGAACGCGCCGCATGGGGCGCAACCGCCTCGCGGATCGCGCCGATGTGCTCGGGCGTGGTGCCGCAGCAGCCGCCCACGATGTTGACCAGGCCCTCGGCGGCAAACTCGCGCAACAGGCGGCTGGTGACCTCGGGCGTTTCGTCAAAGCCGGTCTCGGCCATGGGGTTGGGCAGGCCGGCGTTGGGGTAGCAGCTGATGAAGGTATCGCCCGCCACGCGGTTGAGCTCCTGGATGTAGGGGCGCATCAGCGCCGCGCCCAGCGCGCAGTTCAGGCCGATGGCCAGCGGCTGCGCATGGCGCACGCTGTACCAGAAGGCGGTGACGGTCTGGCCGCTCAGGATGCGCCCGGACGCATCGGTCACGGTGCCGCTGATGATCAGCGGCAGGCGCTGGCCCGACTTTTCAAAGTATTCGTCCACCGCAAACAGGGCGGCCTTGGCGTTCAGCGTGTCAAAAATCGTCTCCACCAGCAGCAGGTCGGCGCCGCCTTCCACCAGGGCCTCGGTCTGTTCATAGTAGGCCGCGCGCAGGGTTTCAAAGTCCACATTGCGCGCGCCGGGGTCGTTCACGTCGGGGCTGATGCTGGCCGTCTTGGGCGTGGGGCCCAGGGCGCCGGCCACAAAGCGGGGTTTGTCGGGCGTGCTGAATTTGTCGCAGGCCGCGCGCGCGATTTTTGCGGACGCCAGGTTCATCTCGCGCGCCAGGTGCTCCATGCCGTAGTCGCCCTGGGCGATGGTGGTGGCGCCAAAGGTGTTGGTCTCGATGATGTCGGCGCCTGCGGCCAGGTAACCCTCATGGATGTCGGCGATCACGTCGGGGCGGGTCAGGCTGAGCAGCTCGTTGTTGCCCTTGACGTCGTGGGCGAAGTCCTTGAAACGTTCGCCGCGGTACTGCGCCTCCGTCAACTTGAAACGCTGGATCATGGTGCCCATCGCGCCGTCCAGGATGGCAATGCGTTGCGCCAGGATGCCAGGCAGGGCCTGGCCGCGGGTGTAGGAGGTGGGCTTCATGGTCCCGATTTTAGGTGCCGGAGCAAGACCTCGCCCGCCGCCGGGCCGCCCCAAGGCGGGCGGGCCCCCTCGGGGGGCAGCGAGGACACGCAGTGCCGAGCGTGGGGGCAGTCACAATACAGGCCATGAAACACCTGCTCCCCAAGGAGGCTTGGGCCCGGATCCAGCAACAGCCCGACACGCTGTTCGTGGACGTGCGCATGGAGATCGAATCCCTGTACGTCGGCCGCCCGCCTGGCGTGGAAAACATCCCCTGGTACGAGTACCCCGACCTCACACCCGACCCTGTCGCGTTTGCCGCCGCCGTGGAGCGCGAGGCGGGCGCCAAGGACCGCCCCGTGCTGCTGATCTGCCGCAGCGGCAAGCGCACCGTGGCCGCCGGCGAGGCGCTGGAGGCAGCCGGCTTTACCGACGTGGCCCATGTCGTGCATGGCTTTGAAGGCGACCTGGATGAGCAGTTCAAGCGGTCCACACTGAACGGTTGGCGCTTTGACGGCCTGCCCTGGGAGCAGATGTAGGTTGACGGCCGCTCTTTCGATCCTTCAGGAAGTCTTCGGCTACGACGCCTTTCGCGGCCCCCAGGCCGGCATCATCGACCATGTGGTCGCCGGGGGCGATGCGCTGGTACTGATGCCCACGGGCGGCGGCAAGAGCCTGTGTTACCAGATACCGGCCATTGCGCGCCAGCGGGCGGGCCATGGCATCGCCATCGTGGTGTCACCGCTGATTGCGCTGATGCATGACCAAGTGGGCGCGCTGCACGAGGCCGGCGTGCAGGCCGCCTTCCTCAACTCCACGCTGAGCGGCGAAGAAGCCAACGCGGTGGAAAAGCGCCTGCTGCGCGGCGGGATCACATTGCTGTATGCCGCACCCGAGCGCGTGACCACGCCGCGCTTTCTGGCGCTGCTCGATTCGCTGCACGAACGCGGCCAGCTGAGCCTGTTTGCCATTGACGAGGCTCACTGCGTGAGCCAGTGGGGCCATGACTTCCGCCCCGAATACCGCGCGCTGACCGTGCTGCATGAACGCTACGCCGGCGTGCCGCGCATGGCACTGACCGCCACGGCCGACGCCATCACCCGCGCCGACATCGTGGAGCGGCTGCAGCTGGAAGACGCACGCCAGTTCGTCAGCAGCTTTGACCGGCCCAACATCCGCTACGCCATCGTGGAAAAGAAGGACCCCACGCTGCAGCTGCTGCGCTTCATCGAGCGCGAGCACGAAGGCGACGCCGGCATCGTGTACTGCCAGTCGCGAAAGCGGGTCGAGGAAATGGCGCAGACGCTGGTGGATGCCGGCATCACGGCCTTGCCCTACCACGCAGGGCTGGACCCCGCCGTGCGCCAGGCCCACCAGGACCGGTTCCTGCGCGAAGACGGCATCGTGATGACGGCCACCATTGCGTTCGGCATGGGCATCGACAAGCCCGACGTGCGTTTTGTGGCCCATCTGGACATGCCCAAGAACATTGAAGGCTATTACCAGGAGACAGGCCGCGCAGGCCGCGACGGCCAGAGCGCAGACGCCTGGATGGCCTATGGCCTGCAGGACGTGGTGAACCAGCGCCGCATGATCGACGAGAGCCCGGCGGGCGAGGACTTCAAGCAGGTCATGGTGGGCAAGCTGGACGCCCTGCTGTCGCTGGCGGAGGCGGTGGACTGCCGCCGCGTGCGCCTGCTGAAATATTTTGGCGAAGACAGTGCCCCTTGCGGCAACTGCGACAACTGTTTGAACCCGCCGCAGGTGTGGGACGGCACGGATGCGGCGCGCAAGCTGCTGTCCACCATCTACCGCGTGCAGCAGCAAAGCGGCATCAGCTTTGGCGCCGGGCACATCATGGACATCCTGCGCGGCAAGGTGACCGAAAAGGTGACGCAGTTCGGTCATGAGCGCATCAGCACTTTTGGCCTGGGCGCGGCGTTCAGCGAAGCGCAACTGCGCGGCGTGCTGCGCCAGCTGATCGCCACCGGCGCGCTGGCGGTGGACGCGCAGGCCTTCAACACGCTCAGGCTCACCGAAGGCTCACGCGCCGTGCTCAAGGGCGAACAGGCCGTGATGCTGCGCGAATCGGTGTCGGCCCCCAAGGGCAGCAAAACGCGGCGCGACAAGCCGGCCCGCGCACAGGCGGCTGTGGCGGCGGCTCTGACCGACGAGGGACAGGCCCGCTTTGCCGCACTGAAAGCCTGGCGGGCCGAAGTGGCGCGCGAACACAACCTGCCTGCTTATGTGATCTTTCACGATGCCACACTGGCAGCCATCGCGGCGCTGGAGCCGCAATCGCTTGAGGACCTGCAGGGCGTGAGCGGCATTGGCGCCAAAAAGCTGGAAGCGTATGGCGAGGAAGTGCTGCGGGTTGTCGGCGCGACGGCCTAGCGGCCAGCGCGCGGCTACTGCATGAAGCCCATGCCACGCGACTCGCGCACCTCGGGCTTGATGCGGTGCTCGGCCTCCAGCTGGTCCAGGAATTCGGCCGCGCTGAATTCGGCGGCCAGGATGTCCACCTGCCGCTTCACGGCGGCAAAGTCACCGGGGCACAGCTGCTCCAGCTTGCCCAGCCGCGCGCGCAGCTCGCCGGTCATCAACGCCGCATCGCCCGCCAGCGCCTCGGTCACGAACATGGCCTCGCGCTGCGTGGCGGTCAGCGGCATGAACCTGATCTTGAAGGTGAAGCGGCGCAGCGCCGCCTGGTCCAGCCGGTCCAGCAGGTTGGTGGTGCAGATGAAGATGCCGCTGAAGCGCTCCATGCCCTGCAGCATCTCGTTGACCTCGGTCACCTCATAGGTGCGCTGGGCGCCACGGCGGTCCTGAAGGAAGCTGTCGGCCTCGTCCAGCAGCAGCACGGCTTTTTCAGACTCGGCCTCACGGAACATGGCGGCCATGTTCTGCTCGGTCTCGCCCACAAACTTGCTCATCAGGTCACTGGCCTGCTTGATGATCAGCGGGCGGTCCAGTGCGCGGGCCACATGCTCGGCCAGCGCGGTCTTGCCGGTGCCGGGCGCGCCGTAAAAGCACAGCGTGCCGTGCCCGCGCGCCTGCAGCGCGGCCACGATGCGCGGGATCTCGAAACGGGACTCCACGTTGAGCATGCCCAGGTCGTACGTGGTGACGCCGCGGCGCTCGCCCGCGCCCTGGGTCTTGTTGCCCAGCGCCTGGTCGGCGTTGCGCAGCTGCCGCTCGATCAGCGCCTCGGTCGTGGCCTCGCCGGCCTGGGCGAGGCCGGCAAAGCGCACCGCCGTGCGGATCTGCGCGGGCGTCAGGCCCTTGCGCGCGGTCAGCTTGGCCACGAAGGCGTCTGTCACGGCCACGCCTTCCAGCGTCTTGCGCACCAGGCCCTCGCGGGCGCCGGGCGGCGGTGACTTGAGCTCCAGGTGGTAGGCAAAACGGCGACGAAACGCCGGGTCGATCTGCTCGATGCGGTTGGTGACCCAGATGGTGGGCACGGCGTTGGATTCCAGTATCTGGTTGACCCAGGCCTTGCCGCTGACCGAGCCACTGGCCGGTGCAGCGACCTGCTCGGCACGTGCCAGCAGTTGCGCAGCCTCGCTGGAGATGGGCGGAAACACATCTTCCACTTCGTCAAACAACAGCGCGGCCTGGGCGCTGCCCTTGAGGAACACCTGCGCGATCTGCAGCGAACGGTAGCGGTCGCGCCCGCTGAGCGAATTGCCGTCGCGATCGGCGTATTCCACCTCGAACAGCTCCAGCCCGGCCGCCTGGGCCACCACCTTGGCCAGCTCGGTCTTGCCGGTGCCGGGCGGGCCGTACAGCAGCACATTCACCCCGGGCTCCTTGCGGTCCACCGCGTTGCGCAGCAGCGCACGCAGCACCTGCGCGTCTTCCTCGACGAAGCTGAAATCGGCCATGCCCAGCTCGCTCTTGGCCGAGGGGCGGGTGAACACCGCCATCAGCTCGTTCTGGTCGCGGTATTCGCGCATCAGCACCGGCGGCAGCTTTTCGCTGACTTTCATCAGGTCCGCCAGATCGGTGATGTTGTGCTCGGAGATCAGGTTTTCCACCAGGCCGATGCGCTCCAGCCGCGAGCCGGCACGCAGCGCCTCGCCGACCTCAGTGGCGTTCACGCCCGCGATCTCGGCAATGGCGGCATAGGCTTCGGGTGCGTTGTTGACCTTGAACTCCACCAGAATGCTGCGCAGGTCGCGCTGGTAGCGCGCCAGGGTGCCGTACAGCAGCAGCGCGCGCTCGGCCTTGTTCAGCTGCAGCAGGCCCGACAGCGCGTTGATGTTTTTCTCCACCAGCGTGCTCTGCTTCTTGAGGGCCTGGGTCAGCCAGTCACCGGTGACGGCCAGCACGGCCAGCAGGTCCTTGGGCGCGTCCTTGGCGTATTCATCCAGGTAGAAGAACAGCGTGCCTTCTTCATACGGGCCGCGCCACACGCCGTGGCGGTCCAGGAAGTCGCGCGTGGACAGGGCTTCGTGGCCGCGCCAGAACTCGTTGTCCTTGCAGCGGCGCGTGAGGAATTCGCGCAGGCGCGTGAGCGCGGGGGCGGGCCAGACCAGGTGGCGGCCCGCCAGCGACAGCAGGCCATTGAGGTCGCGGCGCACATTGAACTTGCCGCCCTGCTTTGCGGCCAACGTCAGCACGAAATGCGAGCACATCAAGTCCAGCACCGGGGCGTCTTTCAGACCCGGTGAGGCGAGTACCTGCAAATCCACCGAACGCTTGACCATCGAAAAGCCTCCAGCCATGAAGCATGTGCGATTCCACAATAACGCAGTCTGAACCAACATGGAAGACACTGATGGTTGGAAATCCACTACTTTCTACGGGTATTTCCCCCCACAATCCGGCCCATGATGGACATCACCGACGTGCGGCAAGCCGCCGAGCGCCTGCGCGGGCAGGTGTTTGCAACCCCCTTTGTGGCTTCGCGCACGCTGTCAGAGATCGCCGGCGCGCAGATCTTCCTGAAGTTCGAGAACCTGCAGTTCACCGCGTCATTCAAGGAGCGGGGCGCCTGCAACAAGCTTGTGCAGCTTGACGCCGGTGAGCGCGCGCGCGGGGTGATTGCCATGAGCGCGGGCAACCACGCCCAGGGCGTGGCCTACCACGCGCAGCGCCTGGGCCTGCGTGCGGTGATCGTCATGCCGCGCTTCACGCCGGGTGTGAAGGTCGAGCGCACCCGCGGCTTTGGCGCCGAGGTGGTGCTGCACGGCGACACACTGGACGAGGCGCGCAGCCATGCGCTGGCACTGGCCGCGCAGCAGCAGCTGGTGTTTGTGCACCCCTATGATGACGAAGCCATCGTCGCGGGCCAGGGCACGGTAGGGCTGGAGATGCTGGAGGCCGAACCCGACCTGGATGCGCTGGTGATTGCCGTGGGCGGCGGGGGGCTGATTGCAGGCATTGCCACCGCGGCCCGTGCGCTCAAGCCCGACATTGACATCGTGGGTGTGCAGACCGTGCGTTTTCCGGGCATGTACAACGCGATCAAGCACACGCAGCACCCCCAGGGCCACAGCACGATTGCCGAAGGCATTGCGGTGGGCACACCCGGACGCATCGCGCAGGAGATCATTGCCGCCAAGGTCAACGACCTGGTGCTGGTGGACGAAGGCGACATCGAGCACGCCATCGTGATGCTGCTGGAAATCGAGAAGACCCTGGTCGAAGGCGCCGGCGCTGCCGGCCTGGCCGCGCTGCTCAAGCACGCGGACCGCTTTCGCGGCAAGAAGGTGGGCCTGGTACTGTGCGGCGGCAACATCGACCCGCTGCTGCTGTCGGCCATCATCGAGCGCGGCATGGTACGCGCCGGCCGGCTGGCGCGGGTGCGCGTCAGCGCGCGCGACGTGCCGGGGTCGCTGGCCCGCATCACGGCCCTTGTGAGCGAAGCGGGCGCCAACATCGACGAAGTTCACCACCAGCGCGCGTTCACCACCTTGTCGGCCCAGAACGTGGAGATCGAGCTGGTCATACAGACCCGCGGGCGCGAGCACATCGCTGCCGTGCTCAAGGCCCTGCACAATGCCGGCTTTGAAGCCGAGGAACAGAAATAACGTGACGCCCGAATCACTCCAACCCGCCCTGGCGGAATACTTCGCGCCCTGGGTGCAGGCGCTGGGCCTGCGGGTGGACAGCACCGACGCCGACAGCGTGACGCTGCGCCTGCCGCAAAGCGGCGAACTGTCCCGCGTGGGCGGCATGCTGTGCGGCCAGGCCATGATGGCGGCGGCCGATACCGCCATGGTGCTGGCGCTGATCCGGCACTTTGGTGAATTCCGCCCCTGCACCACGGTGCAACTGAACACCAGCTTCCTCAAGCCGCTGTCGGGCCAGGATGCGCTGGTGCAGGCCCGGGTGATTCGTGCGGGCAAGTCGCTGGCGTTTGGCGAAATCGACATCCGCGGGGCCACCGACGGCAAAAGCGCGTGCCGTGCGACCACGACCTATGCCCTGCTTTGAGCCCGCTGCGCAGGGCCGGGGTTAAAATCGCGTCAGTTCTGACAATTTGAGGTTCCCGCCATGTCCAGCCATTCCAGCCACAGCACCGAATCCACCCAGCAACCCGCCGACACGGTCGAGAGCATTGTTCACTCCATGCCCATCGTGTTGCCCGTCATGGGCGGCGTGCTGATGTTCCTGCTGGCCTTCATCGCCATCTACATGGCCTGAGCCTTCCCCGCTTTCCTTGCACAGCGCCCGCGTGGTCACCACGCGGGCGCTTTTGCGTTGGGGTTCCAGCAGCTTTTCAGCCGGGCGCAGTAATGCATAACCCCATGCATGGTTTGCATAACTATAGCCATGGTCGGCAGGCGGAGAGGAGGCCGTTTTCATAAAATTGACACCCCAGCCGACCACGCGGACTGTGAAACACCCTTCACGACCCCAAGCTGCCCACCCCGCAGCGCCGCCCGCCGACTGAGAAGCGAAAGCCGTTTTTTCAAAAGGCTGCTCTCAGCGAACATCGCGCCCCAGAGCCCTTTTTGAAAAGACGATTTTTCAACTTAGGAGCTATCTGGATGAACTCTCCCGTGATGCAGGGCCTGAACCTCAATGCCCCCGCGTTCGTGAAGAACGCAAACCTCATTGCCTGGGTGGCCGACATGGCCGCGCTGTGCAAGCCCGACAGCATCTACTGGTGCGACGGCAGCGAAGAGGAATACGCCCGCCTGTGCCAGCAGCTGGTGGACGCCGGCACCTTCAAAAAGCTGGACCCGATCAAGCGCCCCAACTCCTTCCTGGCCTGCTCCGACCCCACCGATGTGGCCCGTGTGGAAGACCGCACCTACATCTGCTCCGAAAAGAAGGAAGACGCCGGCCCGACCAACAACTGGATGGCCCCGGCCGAGATGCGCGCCACACTGCAGCCCCTGTTTGACGGCTGCATGCGCGGGCGCACCATGTACGTGGTGCCGTTCAGCATGGGCCCGCTGGGCTCGCCGATTGCCCACATCGGCATCGAGCTGTCCGACAGCCCGTATGTGGCCGTCAACATGAAGATCATGACCCGCATGGGCCGCGCCGTGTACGACGTCCTGGGCGTGGACGGTGAATTCGTGCCCTGCGTGCACACCGTGGGTGCGCCGCTGGACAAAGGCCAGGCCGACGTGAAGTGGCCGTGCAACAAGACCAAGTACATCGTGCACTACCCCGAGACGCGCGAGATTTGGTCGTATGGCTCAGGCTACGGCGGCAACGCGCTTTTGGGAAAGAAGTGCTTTGCGCTGCGCATTGCGTCCACCATGGGCCGGGACGAAGGCTGGCTGGCCGAGCACATGCTGATCCTGGGCGTGACCAACCCCGAGGGCAAGAAGTACCACGTGGCGGCGGCCTTCCCCAGCGCCTGCGGCAAGACCAACTTTGCCATGCTGATCCCGCCCGCCGGGTTTGAAGGCTGGAAGGTCACCACCATCGGCGACGACATCGCCTGGATCAAGCCGCAGGCCGACGGCACGCTGCGCGCCATCAACCCCGAAGCCGGCTACTTTGGCGTGGCACCGGGCACCAACACGCTGACCAACCCGAACTGCATGGCCAGCCTGGACAAGAACGTGATCTTCACCAATGTGGCGCTCACCGATGACGGCGATGTGTGGTGGGAAGGCATGGGCGACGCACCTGCCCACGCCATCGACTGGCAAGGCAAGGAGTGGACGCCGCAGATCGCCAGGGAGACCGGCGCCAAGGCCGCCCATCCCAACGCACGCTTTACCGTGTCGGCCGTGAACAACCCGGCGCTGGACAGCGCCTGGGACGACCCCCGTGGCGTGAAGATCGACGCCTTCATCTTCGGCGGCCGCCGCTCCACCACCGTGCCCCTGGTGACCGAGGCGCGCAACTGGACGGAAGGCGTCTACATGGCCGCGACCATGGGCTCGGAAACCACCGCCGCAGCCACCGGCCAGGCCGGCGTGGTGCGCCGCGACCCGTTCGCCATGCTGCCCTTCATGGGCTACAACATGAGCGACTATTTCCAGCACTGGCTGGACCTGGGCAGGAAGCTGTCGGCCTCTGGCGCCACCTTGCCGCGCATCTACACCACCAACTGGTTCCGCAAGGGCGAAGACGGCAAGTTCGTCTGGCCTGGCTACGGCGAAAACATGCGTGTGCTCAAGTGGATGATCGACCGCATTGAAGGCAAGGCCCAGGGCAACGAGCACGTCTTTGGCGTGAGCCCCGCTTACGAAGAACTCAACTGGACCGGCCTGAACTTCACCGCCGAGCAGTTCAAGACGGTGACCAACATCGACAAGGCCGCCTGGCAAAAAGAACTGGAACTGCACAGCGAGCTGTTCCAGCAACTGTCGTATCACCTGCCCGCCGAGCTGAACGAGACCAAGGCAAAGATCGAGCAGCGTCTGGCGGCTTGAGCCACCTCCGACCAGAAAAAAGCCACCGCATGCGGTGGCTTTTTTTTATGGGCGCTGCGCTGGCAGACGGCTCAGTCGCCCCAGGTGGTGGGCCAGCGCGGTGTATTCACTGGGGTCACCGGCGTGGCGGCGGCGGCCTGCGCAGCCTGCGCCTCACGACGGCGGCGCTCGGCGCGGGAGCGCGCGATCGCATACGACCATGCATTCAATGCAGCCACCAGTTGCCGACCCAGTGTGGCCAGCAGACTGCGCGGTGCCAGGGTAGTCATTTCGCAGCCCTGATCAGTAGTAGCGCACGTCGCGGATCGCGTCGCGGCTCATGGCGCGGCTGATGTCAGCCATCACGCGGGCATCGCTGCGGGCCAGCTCCCACAACTTGTCGTCCGCGGCCGCCTGCTTGCGGCGCTCGGACCAGGCGCGCATTGCAGTGCGCAGCACGCTGCCAGCGTTGCGGGCCGGGGCCGCCAGCAGGGCCAGTGCCGCAAAGGCAATGGTCCACATCACGATCCAGGCCATGAGCAGGTGGCCTTCGGTCCAGGTGTCGACCACCTGGTTGGCAACGACGAGCAGTGCGGCCACGACGGCCGACAGCAGCAGGGTGGCGGCGCCACGGGCGCCATTGAAGCCGCTCGCCAGGTTCTTGATGGTTTCAGCCGCCTGTTCGGCGCGGACCACGCCAGGGTGCTGGCTGGGGTATTCGGTGTGGACAAAGCTGGTCATGGTGAATCCCTCTTCAAACAAAAACGCTTGTGGCGGAATTGCCGGGCGCAAACGAATATTAGGGTTCACCCTGATATTTATCCAATTTAGATTGGTGATGTATATCATTCACCATTCATATGAATAATCCGAACTTCCGGACGCTGGACCTGAACCTGCTGCGCGTGTTTGATCAGGTCATGAGTGAGCGCAACCTTACGCGGGCAGCGAGCAATCTGGCCATGACCCAGCCGGCAGTCAGCAACGCCTTGCGCCGTCTGCGGGATGCACTGGGCGATGAACTGGTGCGCCGCAGCGGCTACGGCGTGGAGCCCACGCCGCGTGCGCTGGCGCTGTGGCCGGCCATTGGCGACGCGCTGCGCCAGATCGAGGCATCGCTTGCGCCCGGCGACTTTGTGGCGTCCGAGGCCACCAACACCTTCATCCTGGCCATGGCTGATGCCACGGCGGCCGAGCTGATGCCCGGGCTGGTGGAGATCATTGAAACCGACGCGCCCGGGGTCTCCATGCGCGTGCTGCCGCTGACCACGCGTGACCCGCGCCGGCTGCTGGACGAGGGGCATATCGACCTGGCCGTGGGGTTCTTTCCTGCCGTGCTGGCCGACCTGACGGCCCAGGCCCAGGCCGGCGGCAAGGCAGGCTTTGAGCACCAGCGCCTGTACAACGGCGAATACGTCTGCGTGATGCGCAGGGGCCATCCGCTGGGCAGCGGCCCGTTCACGCTCAAGCGGTTTTGCAACGCACACCACCTGCTGGTGAGCTTTTCGGGCCGACCGTTCGGCTTCATCGACGAGGCGCTGGCGTCGCTCGGCCAGACGCGGCGCATCGTGCTGACGGTCAACCAGTTTTTCACCGCCGGGCGTGTAGTGTCCGGCTCGGACCTGCTCACCGTGCTGCCACGGCATTTTGTCAACGTGACCGGCATGGCCAGCGAGCTGATGGTGCGCGACCTGCCGTTTGATGTGCCGCCGGTGCATGTGGATTCGCTGTGGCACATCCGCCAGGGCCAGCGAAAGGAGCACGCCTGGCTGCGCCTGGCGGTGGCAGCGGCGGCGGCCAAGGCGTTTTCCCCGTCGCGCCCGGGGGCCTGACGGATCAGGTGCGCACGGTACGCCGCACCGGCGTGCGCAGGCCCTGCGTGGCGTCGGCCGTGCGCGCCACCGCCGACAGCAGCGAGCGCAGCCAGGCATGGCTTTGCGAATGGTGGGTGCGGCTGTGCCACAGCTGGTAAAAGCGCATCACCGGGAAGTCAATCGGCGAGCGCACCACGGCCAGCGGCAGGATCCGCGCATAGTGCTCGGCAAAGTGCCGGCTGGTGGTGAACACCAGGTCGGTGCCCGGGAGCAGGTACGGCGCCATGTTGAAAAACGGCACGGTCACGGTCGCATCGCGCGCCATGCGCAGCGCAGCCAGATGCGACTCCACCACGCCGCGCTGCGTCACGCTGTACATCAGCGGCACCACATGGGCGCCGCCCAGGTAGTCGGCCACGGTCAGGCCGCCACCGGCGCCGGGGTGGTCACGGCCCACCAGGCACACTACCTCGTCTTCCAGCAGGATGGCCATGCGCAGGTGCTCGGGCGGCTGCGGCCAGTTGCCGATCACCACGTCCAGCTCGCCCGCGGCCAGCGCGGCCTCGTAGTCGTAGTCCGGCCCCAGTGAATGCACCATCAGCCGCGCGCGCGGCGCGGTCATGCGCAGGTAGCTGACCATGTTGGCCATCAGCGGCGGCGCCAGGTAGTCGGGCGTGCCGATGCGAAAGGTCTGGCGCGTGGTGGCCGCGTCAAATGCGGCCGCTGGCGCCAGCAGGCCGTCGATCTCGGCCAGCACGATGCGCACGGACGCTTCGAGCTGCAGGGCGCGCTCGGTGGGCACCATGCGCTGCTTGTCCTTGATCAGCAGCGGGTCGCCCAGGATGTCGCGCAGCTTCTTGAGCGCCGCGCTCACGGCCGGCTGCGACTGGTTCAGCCGCGCGGCCGCCCGCGACACACTGCGCTCGGCCATCAGCGTGCTGAACACGCGCAGCAGGTAGGTGTCA
>JBEIPU010000224.1:0-3885 GCA_040376925.1 Caenimonas sp.
CGGTCAGGGCGGTAATGAGGTGCGGAACCATGCTGGCCTGTGTGGTGGAGTCTTAATTTCTCACTTCACCTTGGCCCAGAACGACGTATTTCAAGGAGGTGAGGCCCTCGATACCGACCGGGCCGCGGGCGTGGAATTTGTCGGTGCTGATGCCGATTTCAGCGCCCAGACCGAACTCAAAACCATCTGCGAAGCGGGTGCTTGCATTCACCATGACGCTGGCGGAGTCGACCTCGCGCAGGAAACGCTGAGCGTGCATGTGGTCACGCGTGAGGATGGCGTCGGTGTGGTGGCTGCTGTACTGGTTGATGTGGGCAATGGCTTCATCCACGCCCGCCACCACCTTGACGCTGATGATGGGCGCCAGGTATTCCTCGGACCAGTCCTGCTCGGTGGCGGGCTTGACGGTGGTGCCGGGCACCGCCGCCAGGATGGCGGAGGCTTCGACGTCGCAGCGCATCTCCACCCCCTTGGCGGCGTAAATAGCACCGATCAGCGGCAAAAACTCCGCCGCCACGCCGCGTGCGACCAGCAGGCCTTCGCTGGCGTTGCAGGGGCTGTACTTCTGCGTCTTGGCGTTGTCGGCCACCTTTACCGCCATGGCGATGTCGCAGGGGTCGTCCACATACACATGGCAGTTGCCGTCCAGGTGCTTGATGACCGGCACCTTGGCGTCGCGGCTGATGCGCTCGATCAGGCTCTTGCCGCCGCGCGGGATGATCACGTCCACGTACTGCGGCATCGTAATCAGCTGGCCCACAGCCTCGCGGTCGGTGGTCTGCACCAGCTGCACCGCGTCGGCCGGCAGGCCGCTGTCGGTCAGGGCTTTCTGCACCAGCTTCGCCAATGCCTTGTTGGAGTCAATCGCCTCGGAGCCGCCGCGCAGGATGCAGGCGTTGCCGCTTTTGATGCTCAGGCTGGCGGCCTCGATCGTGACGTTGGGGCGGCTCTCAAAGATCATGCCGAACACGCCGATGGGCACACGCATCTGGCCCACGCGGATGCCGCTGGGCTGCTGCTTCATGCCGATGATTTCGCCGATCACGTCGGGCATGGTGGCCAGCTGCTCGCAGCCATCGGCCACGGTCTCGATGACCTTGGGCGTGAGCTTGAGCCGGTCCACCATGGGTGCGCTCAGGCCATTGGCGGTGGCGCGTTCAATGTCTTTGGCGTTGTCGGCCTGCAGCGCCTGCACGTTGGCGCGCAGCAGGGCGGCCAGCGTGCGCAGCGCGCGCGCCTTGGTGGCTGCGTCAGCGCGCGCCATCATGGCCGAAGCCTGGCGGGCCTGCAGCCCCACGGTCTGCATGTATTCGGCAATGTTCAGCGCGTTCATGCGGGGATTTTACGGGCGGGGGTGTTTTGCTGCACCGCGCACTCGCGGCACAGTGCCAGCGCCAGCCGGTGCAGGGCCTGCCAGCCGTCGGTGGGCCAGCCGGGCGCCTTCAGGCCCTTGACGATGCCGTCCACCAGGTGGGCCGAGTGCAGCAGGTTGTCGATGGCCACCGGCGTCAGGCGCGGCAGCACACGTTCAAACAGCCGCTCTTTCACGCCCCACACGCGCTGCTCGCGCAGCGCCATGGGCAGCGGACGGCCGGCCGCCATGGCGTCTTTCACGCGTTTGAGCGCGCGGATGTCTTCTGCCAGGGTGTAGTGCACCAGCACCTCGGCCTCGCCCTCGGCCTGCAGGCCGTCCAGCATGCGCTGCACGCGCGCCGCCTGGCCGGCCAGCACGGCCTCGGACAGCTTGAACACGTCATAACGCGCCACGTTGAGCACGGCGCTTTCCACCTGCTCGAAACCGAGCTCGCCCTCGGGGTACAGCAGCGCGAGCTTCTGGATCTCCTGGTGGGCCGCCAGCAGGTTGCCCTCAACCCGGTCGGCAAAGAACTGCAGCGTGCGCTGGCCTTCGTCGCCGGCCGCGATGCGCTGGCCCTGGCGCGCCAGGCGCTGCGCGATCCACTGCGGCAGCGCGGCGCGCTCCACCGGATCCACCTGGATGGTCACGCCAAAGCTGTCCAGCGCGCCAAACCAGGCGCCGCTTCGGGTCATCTTGTCCAGCCGCGGCAGGATCACCAGTGTCAGCGTGGAGTCATTGCCCTGCGAGCTTTCGGCCAGCTGCTGCAGCGCGGGGCTGCCTTCCTTGCCCGGCTTGCCCGAGGGGATGCGGATTTCCACCACCTGCTTGTCGGCAAACAGGCTCAGGCTTCCGCCCGCGGCCAGCACCTCGCTCCAGTCAAAATGCGCGCCCGCCACCGTATGCACCGTGCGCTCGGTGTAGCCATGCTCGCGCGCCTGCGCGCGGATGGTGTCAGCCGCCTCCTGGATCAGCAAGGGCTCATCGCCATGCAGCGTGTACAGCGGCTTCAAGCCGCGTTGCAGGTGCTGGCTGAGCTGGGCGGCGGCGAGTTGCATGGACGGCGCGGGGGCTACAGGCTCTTGACTGACGCGAGCCGGCGCATGAGCTGCTGCACGATGTCGGTCTGCATGTCGCGGTACAGCAGGGCCTCTTCGGCTTCTTTGGCCAGCACGGCGGTTTCGCTGAAGCTGATGTCGCGCTGCTGCAGGATCTCGGTCGCCGGGATCAGCTCCTTGCCGTCGCGCCCGCGCAAGCGGAACTGGAAGCGGATGCGCAGCTGGAATTCACGCACCTGGCCCGATGCGTTCAGGCCGACCACCACCTTTTCGCGCTGCTCCTGCAGCACGTCCAGCAGCACCTGCGCCGTGCCGATCTGGGCGGCGGGCACCACGCGCACAGCATCGCTGGCGACAATGGTGCGCTTGAGCTCATTGCCCAGCTGGGAACTGTCCGCCGTGCCGATGTAGATGGTGTCGAACGCAAAGTCAGGCGCCTGGCGAAGCTGGAAGCCGCAGGCAGCCAGCGCTGCGGCCAAGGGCAAGGTCAGCAGCAAGCGTCGTTGTGTCATGGCTTCAGATGACCAGGTTGACCAGGCGACCGGGAACCACGATGACTTTCTTCGGCGAGGCACCGCCCGAATTCTTGATGAACGCCTCGCTCGCCAGGGCAATCTGCTCGATCAGCGCCTTGTCGGCCGCCGCAGGCACATGGATCGCGCCGCGCAGCTTGCCGTTGACCTGCAGCATCAGCTCGATCTCGTCCTGCTTGAGCGCGTCTTCGTCTACCTCGGGCCATGGCGCGTCCAGCAGGTCGCCTTGCTGCTGCGCATAGCCCAGCGCCTGCCAAAGCGCGTGCGTGATGTGCGGCGTGACCGGGTACAGCGCCCGCAGCAGGATGCCAAAGCCCTCTCGCACTGCGGCAGCGTCGCCGGGCGCGGTGCCCTTGAAGCCTTCCAGCGCGTTGAGCAGCTTCATGGCGCCGGAGACAACCGTGTTGTATTGCATGCGCTGGTAGTCGTAGTCCACCTGCTTGAGCACGGTGTGGATTTCCAGCCTCAGTGCCTTGGCGTCCTTGCTGTACGCAGCCTTGGCATCGGTGGCAGCGCCAACCTTGGCGGCGAAGTTCCACACGCGGCGCAGGAAACGGTAGCTGCCCTCCACCGCCGAATCATTCCATTCCAGCGTGGCCTCGGGCGGCGCGGTGAACATGGTGTACAGGCGCGCGGTGTCGGCGCCGTACTTCTCAATCAGGTCCTGCGGATCCACGCCATTGTTCTTGCTCTTGCTCATGGTGCCCACGCCTTCGTAGGTCACCAGCGAGCCATCGCGCTTGAGTCTGGCGCCGGTCACCTTGCCGTGCTCGTCGTGGATGTCTTCCACGTCGGTGGGCCAGAAATACTCGATGCCGCCCTTGTCACCCTTGCGCGAGTAGATGTGGTTGAGCACCATGCCCTGCGTCAGCAGCCTGGTGAACGGCTCGTCGATCTTCACGAGGCCCAGGTCGCGCATGACCTTGGTCCAGAAGCGCGC
>JBEIPU010000140.1:0-11206 GCA_040376925.1 Caenimonas sp.
CGCGCCCGCGTGCCCGCCCTGCTGGCCGAGGTGGCCGAAGCCCAAGCCGCGCTCGGCCGCCCGGCCGCGCGCCGCCTGGGGCCGGGCGGTGAACAGGCGCTGCGGCTGGACGAAGTGTCGGCCCTGCTGGCGTCAGACGCGCTGGTGCTGGACGCCTGCCGCCGCGGCATCGGCAGCGGCACCGCGTGGCAGCCGCTGGCGCGCCGGCCCATCCTGTTTGCGCTGGCCCATGCGTTGGCGCTGGCCTGGCCGGGCGACGCCGGGCGCGAGGCGCTGATTGCCCAGGCATTCCGCACCCGCAACCCCGACGAAACCCACCGCGCGCGCCTGCGGGTGGAGATGGGCCGCCTGCGCGCGCTGATCAAACCGCTGGCACGCATAGAAGCCACGCCCGGCGGCTTTGCGCTGCGGCCGCTGCACCACCGGGATGTGGCCGTGCTGGCGCCGCCGATCGAGGGCGAGCAGGCCTCGCTGCTGGCGCTGCTGGCTGACGGCGCGGCCTGGTCCACGTCGGCGCTGGCGCTGGCCTTGGGGGACAGCCAGCGCACCGTGCAGCGCGCCCTGGCCGAGCTGCAGGACGCCGGTCGCGTGCGCTCCATTGGGCGGGCCCGCGCGCAGCGCTGGCTGGCGCCGCCGCTGGCCGGATTCACGACGATCTTGTTACTCCCTGCTTCGCTGCCGTCTGATTAAAGTTCCTTCACCGCGCCACTGAATGGCGCCGCGAAAGGAACCCAATGACAGTGAAAGCAGCCCCCGCCGAAATCGTGCGCGAGTTCGGCCCCTTTGACGGCGTGACCGCCATCCACGGCGTCACGCACGACCGCCACCATGTGTGGGCCGCCACCGGCCCCGCGCTGATGGCGATCGACCCGGCCACCGGCCAGACGGCGCGCACGCTGGCCTGCCCGGGCGACGCCGGCACCGCCTTTGACGGCAAGCACATCTACCAGATTGCCGAGTCCCGCATCGACAAGATCGACCCGGCGACCGGCAAGGTGCTGGCGACCATCCCCGCGCCGGGCAAGGGCAATGATTCGGGCCTGACCTGGGCCGAGGGCAGCCTGTGGGTGGGCCAGTACCGCGACCGCAAGATCCACCAGATTGACCCTGCGACCGGGGCCATCCAGCGCACGATCGAATCCAACCGTTTTGTCACCGGCGTGACCTGGGTAGACGGCGAGATGTGGCACGGCACCTGGGAGGGCGACGAAAGCGAGATCCGCCAGATCGACCCCAAAGACGGCACCGTGCTGCAGCGCCTGCAGATGCCCCAGGGCATGGGCGTGAGCGGCATGGAATCCGATGGCGCAGACCTGTTTTATTGCGGCGGTGGCGGCAGCGGCAAGGTCCGCGCGGTACGCCGCCCGCGCGCGGCATGAACCACCCCCACACAAGGAGCACACCATGAACCATTCCGTAGCCACCCGTGACCAATGGCTTGCACAGCGCAAGGCCCTGCTGACGCAGGAAAAGGAGCTGACCCAGCTGCGCGACAAGCTCGCCGGCGACCGCCGCGCCCTGCCCTGGGTACGCGTGGACAAACGCTATGTGTTTGACACACCCGACGGCCCGCGCGCGCTGGCCGACCTGTTTGAAGGCCGCCGGCAGCTGCTGGTGCAGCATTTCATGCTGGGCCCGGGCTGGGTCCAGGGCTGCCCCAGCTGCTCGTACATGGCCGACCACATCAGCGGCATGCAGCCGCACCTGAACGCCCGCGACACCACGGTGCTGGTCGTGTCGCGCGCGCCGCTGGCCGAGATCGAGCGTTTTCGCCGGCGCATGGGCTGGGCGTTCAACTGGGTGTCGTCCCACGCCAGCGACTTCAACCACGATTACGCGGTGAGCTTCACGCCCGAGGCGGTGGCCCAGGGCGAGGTCTATTACAACTACGGCATGCGTCCGTTCCCCGTCGAAGAGGCGCCGGGGATCAGCACGTTTTACAAGGACGATGCGGGCGATGTGTTCCACACCTATTCCACCTACGGGCGAGGGGTGGAGGCGATGATGGGCACCTACAACCTGCTGGACCTGACCGCGCTGGGCCGCAATGAGCGCGACGACGTGCCCAACAAGATGGAATGGGTGCGCCACCACGACAGCTACGAGCCCGCCGCCGCCCGGGCCGGCACCGGCAGCTGCTGCCACGCCAACGCCTGACCGCGCCACCGGTGCCCCACCATGACGGACCTGTGGCCCTGGCTGACCGCGGCGGGCGCCGGCGCGCTGCATGGGCTGCACCCGGCGGGCGGCTGGGCCCTGGCTGCTGTGTGGGGCCTGCGGCGCGGGTCGCAAGACGCACTGGATGCTGTTCGCCGCCGGCCTGGCGCTGTGCGTAGCGTTTGCGCTGCAGGATGCGGGACATTCAATGGCGCCGCTGCTGTGGGGGTTGTGCATCGGGGTGCCGGGCACCAGCGGGCCGCCAGGCGCCGGGTCATGGGCCCTGGCCGCCTCGCTGGTCGCGGTGCATGTGGCGGGATGGCTGGCTGTGTCGGCCATCGTGGGCGCAGGTGCCAGCCGCGCGGTCAACGCCTGGCGCGTGCGCCGGCGGCAGGGTATCTATGGCGTTTCACCTGGATCGCATGAACCTCTTTAGACTGGGAGCCCCGACACACAGGACTGCGCAGGTTTGTTTTTATGAAAAAGTGGTCTCTGGCCGGTCTCCCGGTACTGGTGATGGCGATGGTCGTCACCGCATGCGGCGGTGGCGGCGGCGGCGCCAGCCCGTCGGCCGAGGCTGCGCTGGCGGCGGTCATCCGCGCCGACGCGCGTTTACCGCTGGTGCGCAACAAGGCCCGGCAACTTGTGGCGAAAGAGCTGACGGCGGGCACGGGTTACCCGGCCGTGTTCATCCGCGACCTCAACACCTTTGTGGACCTGGCCATTGAAGCGCAGGGCGCGCCAAAAGTGCGTGCCCAACTGCGGCTGTTCCTGGAGTTCCAAGGCAGCGACGGCAACATCGCCGACGGCATTGCGCAAGACGGCTCCAATTTCAAGGGAACTGTAGAAAGCGACCAGGAAAGCTCCCTGGTGCAAGCTGTGGCGCGTTACGTTGCGGCTACCGGCGACAGGGCCTTCCTGTCCGAAAGTGTAGGGGGCCAGCCTGTCATCCAGCGGCTGGAGGCCGCGTTGATGTTCTTGTACACCCATCGCTTTGCGCCCCAGTACGGCCTGATCTGGGGCGGCACACGGGCTGACTGGGGCGACGTACAACCAGAGGATGTGCCCGGTGTTGACCTGAGCGATGCCAGCCATCCCAGCATAAGTATCTATGACAATGCCATGCTGACCCTGGCCCTGGCCGACCTGCAGGCCTTGCAAGCTGCGGCCGGGCGCAACACCGCTGCGTGGGCGGCACGTGAACAGAACCTGCGCGCAGCCGTGCGCACCCATTTATGGAAAGGCACTCAGTTCATTCCGCACATTTACCTGGACAAGGGTTCGCCGTTCCCGGCCAGCTTTGACGAGTCCCGCATCTATTACCAAGGCGGCACCGCAGTCGCCATCCAGGCGGGGCTACTGGAACCCGCTGAGGCGACACAGGCCTTTGCGCGAATGATCCGTAACAAGATTGATTCCGGCTCGGGCAGCATCGGCGTGTCGCTCTACCCCACGTACCCGGCCGGGTTCTTTGCCAACACTGAATACATGGGTTCCGAATATTTCTACCAGAACGGCGGGGACTGGCCCTGGTTTGGCGCACGTATCGTTCAGCAGATGGTCTCGCGCGGCCAGGTGCAGATGGCCCACCAGGAACTTGGGCCCATGCTGGACCGGGTGATCCGCGACGACGGGTTCTTTGAGTGGTACACCCGCGAAGGCGCGGCCAAGGGCTCGGCCGAATACCGCGGCACCGCCGGCCAGATTGCGGCAGCCATCGACATGCTGCAGGTCTGGGCCGCGACCCGCTGAGCGTTGCCCTCAGGCGCGTGGCAGCGTCTGCCACCACGCCGCCCCAAACCGCCCCTGCATGAACGCCACAAATGCCTGTACCTTCCCTGGCACCAGCTTGGGTGACGGGAACACGGCGTGGATTTCCTGCTCGGGCAGGGCATGGTCTTTCAGCAGCTCCACCACCTGGCCCGACGCCAGCGAATCGCCGGCCACATAGCGCGGCAGCGCCGCCACGCCCAACCCTGCGCGCGCGGCCGCCAGCACGGCTGACAGGTTGTTGCTGCGCAGCTTGCCGGTCACGGGCACGGTCACCGGCGCGCCCTGGGGCGTGGCCAGGCGCCAGACGTCGTCGCCCTGCACGCTGCTGTAGATCAGCGCGTTGTGGCCGCTCAGGTCCTGCGGGCGTTTGGGCGTGCCCTGTTTGCGCAGGTACCTGGGCGCCGCCACCAGCACCCACGGGTTCATGCCCAGAAAGCGCGCGCCCAGGGTGGAGTCCGACAGCTTGCCCATGCGCACCGCCACGTCAATGCCCTGCGCGATCAGGTCCACATAGCGGTCTTCAAAGCTCAGGTCCACCTGCACCTGCGGGTGCTTGGCCATGAAATCCAGCGCCAGTGGCACCACCACGCGCCGGCCAAACGCCACCGACGTGCCTATGCGCAGCAGGCCCTGCGCCTGCGTCTGTCGCACGTGCACGATGCTGTCGGCCTCCTGCGCCTGATGCACGATGAGCTTGCAGCGCTCGTAGTACAGCGCGCCGCTCTCGGTCAGGCTCACGCCGCGCGTGTTGCGGTTGAGCAGACGCACCTTCAGCCGCGCCTCGGTCGCGGCCACCTGCTTCGTGACGGTGGGCTGGGTGGTGGCGAATTCCTTGGCGGCCTTGCTGAAGCTGCCCGTTTCCACCACGCGCACAAACATTTCCATCGCCAGCAACCTGTCCATCACCGCGCCCCTATTCCAGATTGGAATGAATGTTATGGCCCGGGGCCGTCTTCTTCAATGGCGCTGCAGTTCCTACAGTCGTGACATCAACTTGTGGAGTGCGTCATGGCAAAGATGAAGGCAATCGAAGCAGCCGTCTGGGTGCTGGAAAAAGAAGGCGTCACGCAGGCCTTTGGCGTGCCGGGTGCAGCCATCAACCCGCTGTACGCGGCGCTGCGCAAACAGGGCAGCATCGGCCACATCCTGGCGCGCCATGTGGAAGGCGCCTCGCACATGGCCGAGGGCTACACGCGCGCGGTGGCCGGCAACATCGGCGTGTGCATAGGGACCAGCGGTCCGGCGGGCACCGACATGATCACGGGGCTGTATTCGGCGCAGGCTGACAGCATTCCCATCCTGTGCATTACCGGCCAGGCGCCGCGTGCGCGCTTGTACAAAGAAGACTTTCAGGCCGTGGACATAGAAAGCATTGCCAAGCCCGTGACCAAGTGGGCGGTGACGGTGCGCGAGCCGGCCCAGGTGCCGGGCACATTCCAGCAGGCGTTTCACCTCATGCGCTCGGGCCGGCCGGGGCCGGTGCTGATTGATCTGCCGTTCGACGTGCAGATGGCCGAGATTGAATTCGACCCCGACACCTATGCCCCGCTGCCCGCGTACAAGCCCGCCGCCACGCGCGCCCAGATCGACAAGGCGCTGGACATGCTGGGCGCGGCCGAGCGCCCGCTGATCGTGGCCGGAGGCGGCATCATCAACGCCGATGCATCAGACCTGCTGGTGGAGTTTGCCGAACTGACCGGTGTGCCCGTCATCCCCACGCTGATGGGCTGGGGCAGCATCCCCGACAACCACCCGCTGATGGCCGGCATGTGCGGCCTGCAGACCAGCCACCGCTATGGCAACGCGACCATGCTGTCCAGTGACTTTGTGCTGGGCATTGGCAACCGCTGGGCCAACCGGCACACCGGCTCGGTGGAGGTGTACACCGAGGGCCGCACCTTTGTGCATGTGGACATCGAGCCCACGCAGATCGGCCGCGTGTTTGCGCCGGACTTCGGCATCGTGTCGGATGCCAAAGCCGCGCTGGCACTCTTTGTACAGGCTGCGCGCGAGCGCCGGGCGCGTGGCGATCTGAAAGACCGCAGCCGCTGGGCCGCCCAGTGCCGCGAACGCAAGGCCACGCTGCTGCGCAAGACCAACTTTGACAGCGTGCCCATGAAGCCGCAGCGCGTGTACCAGTGCATGAACCGCGCGTTCGATGAAGACACCTGCTACGTCAGCACCATCGGCCTGAGCCAGATCGCGGCGGCGCAGTTCCTGCACGTTTACAAGCCGCGCCGCTGGATCAACTGCGGCCAGGCCGGCCCGCTGGGCTGGACGATTCCCGCGGCCCTGGGCGTGCGCGCGGCCGACCCCACGCGGCCCATCGTGGCGCTGTCGGGCGACTACGACTTCCAGTTCATGATCGAGGAGCTGGCCGTGGGCGCGCAGTTCAAGCTGCCGTACATCCACATCGTGGTGAACAACAGCTACCTGGGCCTGATCCGCCAGGCCCAGCGCGGCTTCAGCATGGACTACTGCGTGCAGCTGGGCTTTGACAACATCAACACGCCCGAGGATGACGTGGCCGTCAAGGGCTACGGCGTGGACCACCTCAAGGTGGTGGAGGGCCTGGGCTGCAAGGCGCTGCGCGTGCACCGGCAGGAGGAGCTGGCGCCCGCCATCGCCCAGGCCAGGACCTGGATGAAAGAGCACCAGGTGCCGGTGGTGATCGAGGTGATCCTGGAGCGGGTGACCAACATCGCCATGGGCACCGAGATCAATGCCATCAACGAGTTCGAGCCGCTGGCCGAAAGCCGTGACGACGCGCCCACCGCCGTGGCCGTGCTGGACTGAAAGGAAAGCCCATGCCCCGTTTTGCCGCCAACCTGAGCATGCTCTTTACCGAGCTGCCGTTCATGCAACGCTTTGCCGCCGCACGCGCGGCGGGCTTTGATGCGGTGGAGTACCTGTTACCGTATGCATACCCCCAAGAGGAGCTCGCCGCGCAGCTGCAAAGCCACGGCCTGCAGCAGGTGCTGCACAACCTGCCCGCCGGCAACTGGGATGCGGGTGAACGCGGCATCGCCTGCATCCCCGGACGCGAAGAAGAGTTCCGCGCGGGTGTAGCGCAGGCCGTCGCCTATGCGACCGCCTTGCACTGTCCGCAGGTCAACTGCCTGGCCGGCAAGCTGCCCGAGGGCGTCACGCCCGGGCAGGCCCACGACACGCTGGTCGCCAACCTGCGCTACGCCGCCGCCGCGCTGAAGGACGCGGGCATCCGCCTGCTGCTGGAGCCCATCAACCCCTTCGATATTCCCGGCTTCTTCGTCACGCGCACCGGCCAGGCGCTGGCCATCATGGACGCCGCAGGCAGCGACAACCTCTACCTGCAGTACGACATCTACCACGCGCAACGCACCGAGGGCGAGCTGGCCGCCACGATCGAGCGCCACCTGCCGCGCATCGCCCACATCCAGCTGGCCGACAACCCCGGGCGCCACGAGCCGGGCACGGGCGAGATCAATTGGCCCT
This sequence comes from Caenimonas sp., assembly GCA_040376925.1. Lineage (GTDB taxonomy): Bacteria > Pseudomonadota > Gammaproteobacteria > Burkholderiales > Burkholderiaceae_C > RAM1. Next base: position 7,405 of record JBEIPU010000140.1, read on the forward strand.
GGCTGCTGGCGCGCATCGACACGCTGGGCTGGCGCGGCCACGTCGGCTGCGAATACAAGCCGCGCACTTCGACCGCCGACGGCCTGAGCTGGCTCAACGCATTCACCACACACAAGGAAACCGCATGACCAAATCGGGACTCAAAATCGGCTTTATTGGCCTGGGCATCATGGGCGCGCCCATGGCCGGCCACCTGCTGCATGCCGGCCATGTGCTGTATGTGCACACCCACGGCAAGCTGCCGCAGGCGCTGCCCGACGGCGGCGCCACGGTGTGCACCACGGCCCAAGGCGTGGCGCAGCGGGCCGACATTGTTTTCATCATGGTGCCCGATACACCCGACGTGCAGGCCGTGCTGTTTGGCGATCAGGGCGTGGCCGCGGGCCTGCAGCCGGGCAAGCTGGTGGTGGACTGCAGCTCCATCGACCCCATCGCCACGCGCGGCTTTGCCGACCGCATCCGCGCGCTGGGCTGCGGCTATGTGGACGCGCCGGTGTCTGGCGGCGAGGTCGGCGCCAGGGCCGCGAGCCTGACCATCATGTGCGGTGGCAGCGAAGACGACTTTGAGCGCGCGCGCCCGCTGCTGTCGCTGATGGGCAGGAACGTCACCCGCGTGGGCAACGTGGGCGACGGCCAGGTGTGCAAGGTGGCCAACCAGATCATCGTAGCCCTGAACATTGCCGCCGTGGCCGAGGCGCTGGTGTTTGCCAGCAAGGCCGGCGCCGACCCGGCGCGGGTGCGCGAGGCGCTGATGGGCGGCTTTGCGTCCAGCCGCATCCTGGAGGTGCATGGCGAGCGCATGGTCAGGCGCACGTTCGCGCCGGGCTTTCGCATCAGCCTGCACCAGAAGGACCTGAACCTGGCGCTGCAGGGCGCGCGGGCCCTGGGCGTGGCGCTGCCGCAGACAGCGGGTGCGGCGCAGCTGATGCAAGTCTGCGCGGCGCTCGGCCACGGCCAGGCCGACCATTCGGCGCTGGTGCTGGCGCTGGAGGCCATGTCGGCGCATGCCGTGGGTGAGCCTGAGCCCATCGCCACCTGAGAATGCCCTGACACCGCCCCGAGTTATGGCCGGGGCGTCCCACCTGCGCCGATATCATCGGACGCATGAAACCTACCGCAGCGCTCCCCCTCTGGTCCCTTGTTGCACCCGCCGCCGGCTGGCTGATACTGGGCGGCTCGTTGCTGGGGCTGGCGGGCTGGTACGCCGTGCTGCTGGCGGCGGGGCTGGTGGCCGCCGTGCTGGCCGCCGTGCACCATGCCGAAGTGGTGGCCCACCGGGTGGGCGAGCCGTACGGCACGCTGGTGCTGGCCGTGGCCGTCACCATCATCGAGGTGGCGCTGATCGTGTCGCTGATGTTGAGTGGCGGCGAGGCCACGGCCGCGCTGGCGCGCGACACCGTGTTTGCCGCGGTCATGATCATCCTCAACGGCATGGTGGGCCTGTGCCTGCTGGTGGGCGGGCACCACCACCGCGAGCAGACCTTCAACCAGTCGGGCGTGAGCGCGTCGCTGGCGGCGCTGGCGGCCATCGTCACGCTGACGCTGGTGCTGCCCAACTACACCACCTCCACGCCGGGCCCGGTGTACACCGGCAGCCAGCTGGCGTTCATTGCCATCGTCTCGCTGGTGCTTTACGGCACATTCGTGCTGGTACAGACGGTGCGCCACCGCGACTATTTCCTGCCGTCTGACGCCGATGTGCGTGAAGAGTCCCATGCCGCGCCGCCGCCCGCCAGAACCGCGCTGATCGGCCTGGCCATGCTGCTGGCGTCGCTGGTGGCCGTGGTGCTGCTGGGCAAGGCGCTGGCGCCCACGATCGAGAAAGCCGTGGCCGCCATGGGCGCGCCTCAGGCGCTGGTAGGCATCATCATCGCGGCCGTGGTGCTGATGCCCGAGGGCCTGGCCGCCGTGCGCGCGGCGCGCGCCAACCGCCTGCAGACCAGCCTGAACCTGGCACTGGGCTCGGCTCTGGCCAGCATCGGCCTGACCATTCCGGCGGTGGCCATCGTGTCGCTGGCCACCGGCTGGACGCTGACCCTGGGCATTGACGTCAAGTCCACCGTGCTGCTGGTGCTGTCGCTGATGGTGGCCACGCTGTCACTGGGCACGGGCCGCACCACGGTGCTGCAGGGGGTGGTGCACCTGATGATTTTTGCGGTTTATCTGTTTACGACGGTGGTGCCGTAGAGTGCGTGCGTTGGCTCAGCGCACTGCCCGGTGATATAGATGTTTAGTATTAGAATTTTTACGCCTTAATCTCACCGCGCGCTACTCCATGAGTCTGGAAGAAACACCCTGCTGTCCATCAGCGATATTGCGCAGCGCATCCAGATCGTGCGCGGACAGCGTGTCATTGTTGATGATGACCTGGCCGCCTTTTACGGTGAGACGACCAAACGCTTCAATCAACAGGTGCGCCGTAACCTTCAACGCTTCCCGGCTGATTTCATGTTCCAGCTTGATGCCCAGGAATTCTCATCTTTAAGGTTGCAATCTGCAACCTTAAAGACAGGACGCGGGCAACATCGCAAGTACCTGCCACTCGCATTTACCGAGCATGGTGCGATCATGGCTGCAACGCTTTTGAACAGCCCCCGGGCCACGCAGATCAGCGTTCATGTCGTACGCGCCTTCGTGGAACTCAAATCCTTGCTCGCCAGCAACCGCGAGATGTCCAACAAGCTCTATCAACTGGAGCGCAAGGTATCGCGGCACGATCAATCGATTGCGGAGTTGATCGATTCCATGCGCGACCTGCTTGCAGCTCCAGTATTGCCAAAACGATCCATCGGGTTCATCGAACCGCAGAGCAAGACACCGGCAAAGGCAAAACGCGCCAAACGCTGACTGTCGGGTTGGCGACAGTCCAACGGCCCGACACTTCGTTCAGCAGGGTATTCCCCATGCGAATTGACAGGGACGCAGCCCGCCCTTCACAGAAAATAAGCACTCCCTTGGTGCGCAAATACGCCACCCGGCACCGAATTTGCTTTGTGTCCGTTTGTTGTACTTCCCTTTTCTGTCTGGAGCCCCTCAAATGAAAAAACGCGTTTTCCTCAAGACCACCGCAGCCCTGGCTGCCGCCGCCGCCTTTGGCTCCGCCCAGGCCCAGACCACCCCTATCAAGTTCCAGCTGGACTGGCGTTTTGAGGGCCCCGCCGCCCTGTTCCTGGTGCCGGCCGCCAAGGGTTATTTCAAGGACGCCAAGCTGGACGTAACCATTGACGCGGGCAACGGCTCGGGCGGCACCGTCACGCGCGTGGCCTCGGGCACCTACGACATGGGTTTTGCCGACCTGGCCGCGCTGATGGAATTCCACGCCAACAACCCCGACGCGCCCAACAAGCCTGTGGCCGTGATGATGGTCTACAACAACACGCCGGCTGCCGTGATGGCGCTCAAGAAGTCGGGCATCAAGACACCCGCCGACCTGAACGGCAAGAAGCTCGGCGCCCCGGTGTTTGACGCCGGCCGTCGCGCCTTCCCGATCTTTGCCAAGGCCAACAGTGTGAGCAACGTTCAATGGACGGCCATGGACCCGCCGCTGCGCGAGACCATGCTGGCCCGCGGCGACGTGGACGCGATCACCGGCTTTTCCTTCACCTCGCTGCTCAACCTGGAAGCGCGCGGCGTCAAGCTGGAAGACGTGGTGACACTGTCGTACCCTGACTACGGCGTCAAGCTGTACGGCAACGTGATCATCGCCAGCCCCAAGATGATCAAGGAGAACCCGGCCGCCGTGAAGGCGTTCCTGAGCGCCTTCACCAAGGGCGTGAAGGAAGTGATTGCCAAGCCCGAGGCC
>JBEIPU010000068.1:0-19541 GCA_040376925.1 Caenimonas sp.
ATCTACGACATGCCGGTGTTCCTGGCGTACCTGAGCATCATCCCGGGCATGGCGGTGTTCCTGGTGCGGTTCGAGACCGACTTTGTGGAGTGGTACGACAAGTTCTACAACGCCGTGCGCGACGGCGGCTCGCTGGAAGAGATCGCGCGCATGCGCGATGAAATGGTGTTTGCCGTGCGCCAGGGCCTGTTTGACATCGTGAAGATCCAGACGCTGGCCGTGCTGGTGATGGTGGTGTTTGCGCCCACGATCTTCGAGAAGCTGGGCATCAGCCCGCTGTACCTGCCGCTGTTTTATGTGGACGCGGTGGCCGCCAGCATGCAGGTGGCGCTGCTGGCGGTGATGAACGTGTTCTTCTACCTGGACCGCCGCCGCGCCGTGCTGGCCACGGTGGCCCTGCTGTCGGTGCTGAACGTGGTGCTGTCGATCGTGTCGCTGAAGCTGGGCGTGGCGTTTTACGGCTACGGCTTTGCAGCGGCGCTGCTGATCACACTGGTGGTGTCGCTGCGCGTGCTGGAGCGCAAGATTTCACGGCTGGAGTATGAGACGTTCATGCTGCAGTGAGCAAAGTGCCCGGATCGTAAAACGCTGATGGATATTCATGACCAACTTCCCGGAACTCAAAACCCGCAATCTCTCGTTGCGGGAGATTGCCGACGCTGATGCTGCGGACTTGTTGCGCATCCATGGAGATGCCGAGCACATGAAATGGTTTGGCTCGGATCCCCTGAAAGATATCGAGGGCGCAAAGCGGCTTGTCCAGATGTTTGCGCAGTGGCGCGAGGAACCGGCGTCCGGCACCCGGTGGGGCATACAGCTGCAAAACGCGCCGGGCCTGATCGGAACCTGCGGGCTGTTTCGCTGGAATCGCAACTGGCGGACGTGTGTGGTGGGCTATGAAATCTCGCCGTTGCACCAGGGGCGTGGCTACATGAAGGAGGCTTTGGCCGCCGCTATTTCCTGGGGGTTTCGGGAAATGCAGTTGAACCGCCTGGAAGCCCAGGTGCATCCTGACAACCGGGCGTCGCTCGCCTTGCTCGCTCGGTTCGGCTTTGTCGAGGAAGGGCGCCTGCGCGAAGTCGGCTATTGGGCTGAGTCGCACCACGACTTGATGTTGTACGCGCTCTTGAGGCGGGAGTGGCGGGGCGACCGCGCGGCCTGACTGCTGCTTCGCCCATTTGCTTCGGCCTGATTCTGCGTTGGTTGCGTGAGATGTAGCTCATGGGCTACAATTTCGCCATGCGCGTTGATCGACTTGTTCATGGCAATCCCGGCTCGCATCGCAACCTGACTCACGGTGTCTCGGAATTGAAGGTGGACGTTGGCCCTGGCTACCGCGTGTACTACACGCAGCGCCGCGGCCAGTTCATCCTGCTGCTCGTCGGTGGGGACAAGTCGACACAAGCCAAAGACATCGCCAGAGCCATTCGCCTCGCGCAGGCATACGAGGAGTAGCCCTATGGTCACCGCCGCCCGCAAGAAGATTTCCAAGCCCAAGACATCGGCCTACGACGTGGCCGAGCATCTGCGGACGCCCGAAGAAATGGCCGCCTATCTGGATGCGTGGCTTGAAGAGGCGCCGGATGATGTCTCCGGCATTGCCAGGGCCCTTGGTGACATTGCGCGTGCCAAGGGCATGAGCCAGGTTGCCAAGGAGGCAGGGTTGAGTCGCGAGAGTTTGTACCGGGCTCTCAGCGAGGGTGGCAATCCGAGCTTTGCCACGGTGCTCAAAGTGGCTCGTGCCCTGGGCGTTCGCCTGCACGCACAACCCGTGTGAATTCCTCAGGGCCTGGATGATTGCCGGGAACTGGAGCGCCCCGCCAGCCACACCAGCACCAGCACCGGCAAGCCCAGCATGGCAGTGGCATTGAAAAACTCCACGTACCCGTGCAAGTCCACATACTTGCCCGAGAACCCCGCCAGCCACTTGGGCAGCAGCAGCATCATGGAGCTGAACAGCGCGTACTGCGTGGCTGAGTAGCTCACATTGGTCAGCGACGACAGGTAGGCGATGAACGCCGCCGACGCAATGCCCGAGGACAGGTTGTCGGCCGACACGACCCAGATCAGTGCCTGCACATCGTGCCCGCGCCCGGCCAGCCAGGCAAACAGCAGGTTGGTGGCGGCGCTCAGGATGGCGCCCAGCATCAATACGCGCATCACGCCAAAGCGCATGGACAGCGCGCCGCCGATGAAGGCGCCGGCCAGCGTCATGATCACGCCATACACCTTGGTCACGGCCGCGACTTCGTCCTTGGTGTAGCCCATGTCCACGTAAAACGGGTTGGCCATGATGCCCATCACCACGTCGCTGATGCGGTACACGGCAATCAGGCCCAGGATCAGCGCGGCCTGCCAGCGGTAGCGGCGGATGAAGTCGGCAAATGGCTCAATCAGCGCGCCGCGCAGCCACTCGGCGGCGTTGCGCGCGGGCGGCAGCTCGGCGCGCGCGGGCTCACGCGACAGCAGCACGGTCAGCACGCCCACGAGCATGGATGCCGCCATGACCAGGTAGGCCGCCTGCCAGGCGGCGTGCTGGTAATTGCCCGCCGTGGCCACTTCGGCCCGCGCCGCAATCCACAGCACCCCGGCACCGGCCCAGATCATGGCCAGGCGGTAACCCGTCTGGTAGGTGGCGGCCAGCGCCGCCTGGCGCTGCGTGTCGGCGGATTCGATGCGAAAGGCGTCCAGCGCAATGTCCTGCGTGGCCGAGCCAAACGCCACGGCCAGCGCGCACCACACGATGGGCCCGAGCGCATCGCGCGGGTCTGCCAGCGCCATGCCCACCAGCCCGGCCATGATGGCGGCCTGCGACAGCAGCAGCCAGCCGCGGCGGCGGCCCAGCGTCGTGGTCAGGCCCGGCAGCGGCAGCCGGTCCACCAGCGGCGCCCAGCACCACTTGAAGCCATAGGCCAGCCCCACCCAGCTCAGGTAACCAATGGTGGTGCGGTCAATGCCGGCCTCGCGCAGGCGAAAGCTCAGCGTGCCCAGCACCAGCAGCAGCGGCAGTCCGGCCGAAAAGCCCAGCGCCAGCATGCGCAGCGTGGCGGGCTCCAGGTACACGCGCAGGGTTTGTGCCCAGCTCGGGCGGGCGGGCGGGGCGGCGGTGGGGGCAGGGGAGGCGAAGTCGTCTGACATGAAAAGCGTTACTTCTGTTTATTATTGCCCCATGTGCATGCTTTGCCTCGCCAAAAACTCTGCCTGGTCTGGCCGCCGGGGCTTTCTGCTGGCTGCGGGCGCCGCTGCGGCCGCGCCTGCGCTGGCCCAGGTCAACGTGGGCGATGCCTCGCGCCTGCGCACGCTGGTGCCTGCCGGCGAGCTGGAAACAGCGGCCGGCCAGCAGTACGCGCAGATGATGGCCCAGGCCCGCGCCCAGCGCGCGCTGGCGCCTGACAACCACCCCCAGCTGCAGCAGCTGCGCGCCATCGGCAACCGGCTGATCCCGTTCACCACCAAATGGAACGATCGCGCCAAGGACTGGAAGTGGGAAGTCAACCTGATCGGCAGCAAGCAGATCAACGCCTTTTGCATGCCTGGCGGCAAGATCGCCTTCTACACAGGTATCCTGGACCAGCTCAAGCTGACCGAGGACGAGTCCGCCATGATCATGGGCCACGAGATGGCCCATGCCCTGCGCGAGCATGCGCGCGCGCGCATCGCCAAGACGCAGGGCACGGGTGCGCTGCTGTCCATCGGCGCGCAGCTGCTGGGCCTGGGCCAGCTGGGCGATGTGGCGGCCAGCATCGGCACGCAGCTCATCACGCTCAAGTTCAGCCGCACGGACGAGACCGAGGCCGACCTGGTCGGCCTGGAGCTGGCCGCGCGCGCGGGCTACAACCCCGATGCATCGGTCAGCCTGTGGAAGAAGATGACGGCCGCCTCCGGCGGCTCGGGTGGCCCGGGCTTTTTGTCCACCCACCCCAGCGGCCCCGAGCGCATCCGCGAGCTGGAGGCCAATGTGCCCAAGGTGCGCGGCCTGTACCAGGCGGCGCGCCGGGGCTGAGCCCGCAGTCGGCTCTGTGGGGGCTACTGCGGTGTGAGCAGCAGCACCTCGCCATTGCTTTCGCGTTTGAGGTACAGGCTGTCGGCCGTGGCGCGCATCGCTGCGCAGCTGGTGCCAAAAGGCCCGCGGAACTCAAAGCACACGCGCCCGTCTTCGGCCCGCCACTTGCCGCTGTCACGCGCGCCGGTGCTCACATCCAGAAAGACAAAACCATTGCCCTTGAAGTCCATCCGCCAGGTTGGGCCGGCGGCAAGCTTCGCGCCGTAAACCTTGCCCGAGACACGCTCGGACAAGGCGGCGGCCGGCAAGGCCTGGGCGCCTTCGGGGAATTCCGTGGCGAATTTGGGTTGGGCCAGGGCCAGACCGGCGCCAAGGGCCAGTGCAGTAGTGGTCAGGGCGCGAAAAAGGGATGTGGGCAAGGCGGTCTCCGGTCGACGGTGGAACAGATGGCGGGCGGTTGCCGGCCACTGCGCCAGTGTTGGACCCGCGCAGCCCTTTGCCAATCACTTGTTTGTGGGAGTGACGGCCGCTGTGGGTTGGGTTGACACCGTCAAGTGCCGCGCACGTAGGGGTTGGTCTGGCGTTCGCGCCCAAACGTGCTCTCGGGCCCATGGCCGGGGATGAACACCGTGTCGTCGCCCATGGGCCACAGCCGCTGCGCAATGCTGTCCAGCAGCTGCTGGTGGTTGCCGCCAGGGAAGTCCGTGCGGCCGATGCTGCCCGCAAACAGCACGTCGCCCACAAACGCACGCTTCATTTCAGGTGAATGAAACACCACATGTCCCGGCGTGTGGCCCGGGCAGTGGCGCACGTTCAGCAGATGGCCGGCCAGCTCTACCGTGTCGCCGTCATGCAGCCAGCGTGTGGGCGTGAAAGCGTCCGAAGGGGGAAAGCCGAACATCGCACCCTGCTGCGGCAGCCCGTCGATCCAGAACTGGTCGCCGGGGTGCGGGCCGATGATCGGCAGCTTGAGCCGCGTGGCCAGCTCGGCCGTGCCGCCGGCGTGGTCAATGTGGGCGTGGGTCAGCCAGATCTGTTCGAGCTTCAGGCCCAGGTGTTCAGCTTCTGCCAGCAGCATCTCCAGGTCACCGCCGGGGTCGATGACGGCCGCCTGCTTCGTGGCGTCGTCCCAGACCAGGGAGCAGTTTTGCTGGAAGGCGGTGACGGGGATGGTGAGGTACTGGAGCATGGCGGGTATTTTCGGCCATGCCGGGCCAGCGGGTTCACACCGCCAGCACCCCGATCTCCGCCGGCGTCACGCCCACCAGCTGCAATGCAAACTGCATGTCGTCGGGTGTGATGGCGGCTGCAATCTGCATGCCCTTGGTAATGGCCTGGGCGGGGTCGTTCCAGACCAGGCCCATGTCCACCGCCACGGTCTTGCCCACGGCGTATTTGTTGCCCAGCAGGTCGGCCACGAAGCCGTACTGGGCATGGCCCTTGAACGTGTGGGCGCAGTCGAGCATCGCCAGCACCATGGAGCCATGGCTTTGCGCGCCGCTGCCCAGCGCCTGCGTCCAGTAATTCAGGCCTTCGGCGTCCGCGCTGGCGCGGCCCAGCACGTTCTTGTAGACGATGTTCACGAAATCCGCGTCGGACATGCTGGCGGTGTAGCCCGTCTGCACGGGGTGGGCCAGGGCCGCGGCATGAAACGAATTGGCAATTTGCGCCATGCTGGTGCCGGCTGCATATTCGCCCAGCCAGAAACCCAGGCCCTCGGCGTCGGGAATCCGGTTGAAAAACCCGGTGTACAGCTCGATCAGCGTGCGCAGCGGCGCGCCTGCGGCGGGCGCGGCGGCGTCACGCACCGTCAGGTCCATGCCCATGTCGGCGAACTGCAGCCGTTCGATGCCGCTCAGCAGGTCCGCGCCTTCGGACAGCGTGCGGTCCACCACGCGGTAGCCGTCGGCGAAGCGCTCGACGCGGAAGTTGCCGATGCCGCCGTCGTAGCGCGCCGTGTCGGTGCCCGCGCCGCCGTCCAGCACGTCATTGCCACCCCGCCCGCGCAGCAGGTCGTTGCCGTCGCCGCCTTGCAGCAGGTTGTGCTGGTGGTTGCCGGCCAGGATGTCGTCGTGCGCGGAACCGATCGCGTTCTCGACCCAGGTGCCTTCGGCAATGCGCAGCGTGTCTTCGTAAGTGATGTGCTTGTAGGTGCGGGCGGCGCCCGAGCCCTGGTAGGCGAACGCATGCACGGTCAGGCCCACCGCGCTCGCCGAGCCCGGCACCAGGTCGATGTCAACGCCATTGGCCAGCGAACGTGCATCCAGCGTGTCGGTGCCGGCGCTGTCCAGCACCATGTGAAAGTTGTCCTGCAGCCGCGCCAGGTCATAGACGGTATCGGCTTCGTTGCGCACGGGTGCGCCATACAGGGCCTGCAGCGCCTGGATGTCCAGCGGCATGGGCTCGTCAGGGTAGCGCGACATCGCGCCCTCGCGCGCGCCAACGGCGACCGAATAGCTCATCACGGTGTTGGTGATGACGTCGCTGGCCGAGGGCAGGACCTGAGCGCCGTCAAATGGGTGCTTCAGGCCCAGCGCATGCAGCGTTTCGTGCAGGATCAACCCGGGGCGGTAGTGGTCCCACTCCGCGCCCGCCTGTGCCTTGCCGATCCAGATGTCGCCGCCGATGTCGGCCGGCGACGGGTAGAACGCATAGCCCGCATAGCCCAGGTCGTTGGGCCGCTGCGAATAGCCATAGCGCAGCACGCCCTGGGTGGCGCCGCTGTCGGCTACTTCCACGAAGGTGACGCCGCACACGGCCTCGATGTTGGCCAGCACCTCGCGCGTGACGGCGCGGTCGGCCTCGCTCAGCGGGCTGGCGCTGGCCTGCCAGGGCCCGGCCGCCGCGCTGTAGGTGGAGCCGGCGCCAATGAATGAATAGGTGATGACAGTGCGAGCGCCGGCGGTGGCGCCGGCCCACTGGCTGCCTGCCAACAAGGCTGAGGCATCGCCTGCGGCGCCCTGTGATGCAAGGCTGACGGCCTGCGATGCGGCCGGGCTGGCGGCCGCGGCGTTGTGCTGTACGGCGTTGGCGCCTGCGCCGCCGCAGCCGGCGCATGCACAGGTGTAGCGAACCGCCGCAACGTCGGCGACGTCTGTAGGTTGGCTGGTGATCGCGGCGGTGAACATGACAGCTCCTGGTTCGTTGGTTGCGGATGCCGCGCATTGCAGTGCGGCCCATGAACCAACTTTCGTCGCCAGGAAGGCTGTGGGGATAGGTGTTAAGTCACATCGCGATAGGTGCTTTTCTTACTCAAGATATCCGGGTGTTAACAACGTGTACGTCTCGTAACCAGGGGCCGCAAATGTGTCAATTTGCATCCGCCGCCGACCTTGTCGGCCACAGCACGGACGCAATGGCCACCACCATCAGCACCACCGCGGCCCAGTCCTGCCAGTGCAGGATTTCGCCCAGCCACAGCGCGCCGCTGAACACACCCAGCACCGGGATGAACATCACGCTGAGCGTGGACGCCACCGGCGGCAGGCCGCGCGCCAGGTAGAACCAGGCGGCGTGCGCGTAGCCAAAAATCAGCACGGCGTTGTAGCCGATGGCCCACCAGGTGGTCTGGCTGGGCGCCTTCCATTGGGGCCGCTCAAAGATGACGCTCAGCACGCTGATCACCACCGCCGTCATGACCGTCATCCAGAATGAGATCGCCAGCGTGGGTACGTCGATGCGCGTGCGCCGCAACAGCTGCGTGCCCAGCGCCCAGGTGGCCGCGGCCACCAGCGCCAGCGCCACGCCCGCCGGTTTTCCGGCCAGGCCGGTGAACTCATGCCACAGCAGCAAGGCCACCCCCACGGCAGCCGCACCCACGCCCAACCAGCCTCTTCGCGAAAGCACCGCCGAAAACACCAGCGCCCCGATCACCGCCGAAAAAATCGGCATGGTGTAGCCCAGGATGGCGGCGCGCCCGCTGGACAGCGTCTTGACGGCCAGGATGATGCACATATGCCAGACAAACATGTTGGTCGCCGCCAGCCACAGCAGTGCCAGCCAGTGCTGGCGCGGCACCCTGAACGGCACCTTCAGCACCACCAGCCCCAGCGCCAGCACGGGGATGCCCAGCCAGATGGACAGCGCGCGAAAGCTCAGCGCGGGGTAGTCAGTGACGCCCAGCTTCATGATGGGCCAGTTCAGGCCCCATACCAAAGTGAGCAGGACGAGGATGACGAGTTGCTGGCGCGAAAGCTGGGGCATCGGTCGATGGTAGCGGCAACCGTAAAATTGGGCCCATGACCTTCATCGACATGCTGCACGACGCCCAGCAGCACAACGGCTCCATGCTCTGCGTGGGGCTGGACCCGGAGCCCGCGCGCTTTCCGGCCGGGCTCAAGGGTGACTCCAACAGGATCTACGACTTCTGCGCCCGCATCGTCGACGCCACGGGCGACCTGGCCATCGCCTTCAAGCCGCAGATTGCGTACTTTGCCGCGCACCGCGCCGAGGGGCAGCTTGAGCGGCTGATGGAGCACATGCGCCGCATGGCGCCGCGCGTGCCCATCATCCTGGACGCCAAGCGCGGCGACATCGGCGCCACCGCCGAGCAATACGCCAAGGAGGCGTTTGACCGCTACGGCGCAGATGCCGTCACGCTGTCGCCCTTCATGGGGTTCGACTCGGTCCAGCCCTACCTCAAATACGAAGGAAAGGGCGCCTTCCTGCTGTGCCGCACCTCCAACCCCGGTGGCGACGACCTGCAGAACCAGCGGCTGTCGTCCATTGAGGGCGCGCCGCTGCTGTACGAGCACGTGGCCCGCCTGGCGCAGGGGCCGTGGAACCTGAACGGCCAGCTGGGGCTGGTGGTGGGGGCGACCTACCCGGCCGAAATTGAACGCGTACGCGCCGTGGCGCCCACCGCGCCGCTGCTCATTCCCGGCGTCGGCGCGCAGGGCGGCGACGCAGTGGCCACCGTCAAAGCCGGATGGCGCCCCAACGCACCCATTGTGGTGAGCTCATCGCGCGCGATCCTGTATGCGTCGTCCGGCGACGACTTTGCGGCGGCTGCGCGGGCCGAGGCGATCCGCACGCGTGACCTGCTGCAGGCCGCGCGGCCCCTTTAACCGCCCCTTTAACCGCCCCTTTCGCGGCCCCGTCTCGCTGCCCACAGAGGCCCCAGCATGACGACGGCCAGCGCCGCCACCACCAGCGCCACGCCGGCCCATTGCCAGGCCGTCACCACCTCGCCCAGCACGACCATGCCGGTGGCCAGGCCCACCACGGGCACGCCCAGGCTGAACGGCGCCACGCGGTTGGCCGGGTGGCGCTTGAGCAGGCCCGTCCACATCGCATAGGCCAGGATGGTGGCGACCCAGCCCAGGTACGCCACGGACAGCCAGCCGCTGGCGGGCGCGGCCAGCCAGTTCCAGCGCACCTCGGGCGCGTCAAAGGCCAGCGCAAAAATGGTGAACGGAATGACGGGCACCAGGCTGCTCCACACCACAAAGCCCAGGGCGTCGTAGCTGCTGTTGCTTTGCTGCGCCTTGCGCGCCACGATGTTGGAGGCCGCCCACATGGCGGCGGCGCACAGGTTCAGCACCAGGCCCCAGAACGTGGTGGCTGCACCAGAGCCACCGCCCACGGGTGCGATGTAGTTCATGGCAAAGCAGGCCAGGCCCAGCGCGGCCAGCAGCAGACCGAGCTGCAGCGGCCGGCCGGGCCGCTCGTGCAGCAGCACGAAGCCGAAGATCGCGGTAAAGAACACCTGCGTCTGCATCAGCACCGACGCCAGCGCCGCCGTCATGCCCACCTTGAGCGCACTGAACAGAAAGCCGAACTGACCCACGCCCTGGCACAGGCCGTACAGCAGCACCCATTTCCAGTGCAGGCGCGGCGCCTTGACCAGCAGCACCAGCGGCAGCACGGCAAACACATAGCGCGCCGCGCCCAGCTGGAAGGGCGTGAAGTCGCGCAGCGCGAACTTCATCGCGACGAAGTTCAGCCCCCAGATCACCACCACGGCCAGTGCGGCGGCGTAGTCGCGGCCCGACAGGTGTGCACCGCCCGGTGCTGGGCCGGCCACTAGTGCGCCGCCCGCGAGGCGTCCAGCTGCGCCTTGGCGCGCGTGGCCAGCGCCACCTCGCCGGGGGTTTCGGGCGTCCAGGTGTCCACCGGCATGGGCCGGCCGTGCGAGTCCACCGACACGAAGACGATCAGGCATTCGGTGGTCTTTTCCAGCTGGCCGCCTTTCATGTCGCCGCTGCGCACCTCCACCGCGATGTTCATGCTGGTGTTGCCGGTGTAGGCCAGGCGGGCTTCCACCTCGACCAGGTCGCCGATCATGATGGGCCGGTGAAAGCGGATGCCGCCCACATACACCGTGATGCAGTAGCGCTTGGCCCAGCTGGTGGCGCAGGCGTAGCCGGCCTCGTCAATCCATTTCATGACGGTGCCGCCATGGACTTTGCCGCCGAAGTTGACGGTGCTGGGTTCAGCCAGGAAACGCAGGGTGATGGAAGACATGGGCGTCGGGCCAGTGCATGCAAAAGCCTGCATTATCCCGGCCGCCACAGCGGCATGTCTGACGGCGCATGTCGGCGTTTTCCTACAGGGCCGGCCATGCCCGGCCCGTATGGTTGTGCAAATGGGAAATAAGCCCATTCAACCCAGACCACCCACACCCCAAGAGGACACCGTCATGAACACATTCACAACAGGCCGGCGGGCAGCTGCGGCCGCGCTGGCCGGTTTGCTGGCCCTGGGCCTGGCCGCATGCGGCGGCGGTGGCGGCGGTGAAACCGCAGCCAGCTCCACCGGCACGCTGCGCCTGGCGATGACCGACGCGCCCGCATGCGGCTTTGACACCGTGAACGTCACCGTGGAGAAAGTCCGCGTGCACCAGAGCAGCACGGCAGCGGACGCCGACGGCGGCTGGTCCGAGGTGGTGCTGAACCCCGCGCGGCGCCTGGACCTGCTGAGCCTGACCAACGGCGTGCTCAGCGAGCTGGGCCAGGTGGCCCTGCCCAGCGGCCGCTACACGCAGCTGCGCCTGGTGCTGGCCGAGAACAGCAACGCCAACCCGCTGGCCAATTCGGTCAAGCCCACCGGCGCCGCAGAAACGGCCCTGACGACGCCCAGCGCCCAGCAGTCGGGGCTGAAGATGCCGGTACAGATCGACGTCGCAGCCAACCAGCTGGCGGATTTTGTGCTCGACTTTGACGCCTGCAAATCCATTGTGTCGGCCGGCAATTCCGGCAAGTACCTGCTCAAGCCGGTGATCACGGTGATCCCGCGCCTGGTGTCCGGTGTGTCGGGCCGTGTGGATGCGTCGCTGCCCATGGGCAGCACGATGGTGTCGCTGCAGGACGGCGGCGTCACGGTGCGTGCTACGGCGCCCGATGCCGCAGGCAACTTCCTGCTGCAACCCGTGCCCGTGGGCACCTACACCTTTGTCATGACCGCCCCGGGCCGCACCACGCTGGTGGTTCGCAGTGTGCCGGTGACCACTGGCAGCGTCAGCACACTGGGCACGTCCACGCTGGTGCTGGCACCCGCCGCATCGCCGGTGGGCACCCTGGCCGGCACCGTGACCACGGCCAGCACGCCGGTGGACGCCATGCTCCGCGCGCTGCAAAGCCTGACCGGCGGCCCGGTGATCGAGCTGCTGGCACGCCCGGTGGACAGCGTGGCGGGCACCTTCCGTCACGACCTGCCCACGGCCGCACCGCAGGTGGCAAACTGGGCGGGCCTCACCGGCGTGCCGGTGTTTGCCGCCGATGCGGGCGCAGCGGGCCAGTACAGCCTGCAGGCTGTGGCCGGCACGGCAGTGAAGTCGGCCGGGCCGCTGACGCTGGCGCCAGGCGCCACGGTGAACACCACGTTTGTGTTCCCTTGAACAAGATCATTTTTTCGACGGAGGCAATCATGACCACAACGCGAAATCGCAGCGCTGCCCTCTCACTGGCCTGTGTGCTGGCCCTGACGCTGGGCGCAGGCCCCTCTTGGGCCGAGAAGCCCGAATGGGCGGGCCAGGGCAACAAACATGACGGCAAGCGCGACGGCGGCAAGCCCACCGGGCAGAAGTCGCCCGAAGTCACCGTGCGCATCGGCGGCTACTTTGGTGAACCCCAGCGCGCCGCGGCCCGCGAGTACTACGGCGCCCAGGCGCGCGGCGGCAAATGCCCGCCGGGCCTGGCCAAAAAGAACAACGGCTGCCTGCCGCCAGGCCAGGCCAAAAAGTGGGGCATCGGCCAGCCGCTGCCGCGCGACGTGGTCTGGTACCCGGTGCCGCCGGCCGTGGTGGTACAGCTGGGCACGCCCCCCTCGGGCTACAAATATGTGCGCGTGGCGGCCGACATCCTGCTCATCGCCATCGGCACCAGCATGGTGATTGACGCGATCGAGGACCTGGCGCGGCTGTAATCAGAGCAGCCGCTTGAGGTACCGGCCCGTGTGGCTGGCCTCGTTGGCGGCAATGTCCTCGGGCGTGCCGGTGCCTACCACCGTGCCGCCGCCCGCACCGCCTTCGGGGCCCATGTCGATCACCCAGTCGGCGGTCTTGATGACGTCAAGGTTGTGCTCGATCACCACGATGGTGTTGCCCGCGTCGCGCAGTTGGTGCAGCACCTTGAGCAGCAGGTCGATGTCGGCAAAGTGCAGGCCGGTAGTGGGTTCGTCCAGGATGTACAGCGTGCGGCCGGTGTCGCGTTTGCTCAGCTCCAGCGCCAGCTTCACGCGCTGCGCCTCGCCGCCCGACAGCGTGGTGGCCGACTGCCCCAGCTTGATGTAGCTCAGGCCCACGTCCAGCAGGGTTTGCAGCTTGCGTGAAATCGTGGGCACGGCCTTCAGAAATTCGTGCGCGTCCTCCACCGTCATGTCCAGCAGCTGGGCAATGTTCTTGCCCTTCCACAGCACCTCCAGCGTCTCGCGGTTGTAGCGCTTGCCGTGGCACACATCGCAGGGCACGTACACGTCGGGCAGAAAGTGCATCTCCACCTTGACCACGCCGTCGCCCTGGCAGGCCTCGCATCGCCCGCCCGCCACGTTGAAGCTGAAGCGCCCGGGGCCGTAGCCGCGCTCCTTGGCCACCGACGTTTCGGCCATCAGCTCGCGGATGGGCGTGAACAGGCCGGTGTAGGTGGCCGGGTTGCTGCGCGGCGTGCGGCCAATGGGCGACTGGTCGACGTTGATGACCTTGTCGAAATGCTCAATGCCTTCAATGGCCTCGTGCGCGGCGGGCTCTTCGTGGGCGCGGTACAGCGTGCGGGCCACGGCGGCGTACAGGGTGTCGTTGACCAGTGTTGACTTGCCCGAACCCGACACGCCGGTCACGCAGGTCAAAAGCCCCACGGGGAAGGCGACGCTCACGTTCTTCAGGTTGTTGCCGGTGGCGCCCAGCACGCGTATTTCCTGCAGCAGGCCCTGGGTGGCCAGGTGGCTGGCCTCGCGCGCTGCCCGGCGCACAGCGGCATCGCTGGGGGCCTGGCGTGCCGGCTTGCGTGCCTCGGGCACGGCGGCCGCCACCACGGGCAGCCAGGCGGTGCGCCGCTTGGGCACGGCGATGGTTTTCGCGCCGCTCAGGTACTGCCCGGTCAGCGATGCGGGCGTGGCCTGCACCTGCTCGAAGGTGCCCTGCGCCATGACGCGCCCGCCGTGAATGCCCGCGCCCGGCCCCATGTCGATCACATGGTCGGCCGCGCGGATCATGTCCTCGTCGTGCTCGACCACCAGCACGCTGTTGCCGATGTCGCGCAGGTGCTTCAGCGTGCCGATCAGGCGGTCGTTGTCGCGCTGGTGCAGCCCGATGCTGGGCTCGTCCAGCACGTACATCACGCCGGTCAGGCCGCTGCCGATCTGGCTGGCCAGGCGGATGCGCTGGGATTCACCGCCGCTCAATGTCTCGGCGCTGCGGTCCAGGCTCAAATAGTTCAGGCCCACATCGTTCAGGAATTTCAGCCGCAAGCCGATCTCGCGCACCACCTTGTCGGCGATCTCGGCCTTGGCGCCGTGCATCTTGAGCGTGGTGAAGTAGTCCAGCGCCTCGCGCAGCGTGGCGTGGCTCACTTCAAAAATCGCGCGGGCCTGTTCGCCTTCGCCAATCTTCACGTGGCGGGCCTCGCGCTTCAGGCGGGTGCCGCCGCAGTCCTTGCACGGCTGCAGGCTGCGGTAGCGGGCCAGCTCCTCGCGCACCGCCACTGAATCGGTCTCGCGGTAGCGCCGCTCCATGTTGGGGATGATGCCTTCGAACGCGTGCTTCTTGGTCAGCTTCTTGCCCGCGAAGTTGCCCGAGTCCATGGTGTAGCTGAAGCGGATGTCTTCATCGCCCGAGCCATGCAGCACGGCGTTCTGGATGGGCAGCTCCAGGTCCTCAAACGGCGCATCCACATTGAACTTGTAGTGCCTGGCCAGGCTTTCGATCAGCGCAAAGTAATAGCCGTTGCGCCGGTCCCAGCCCTTGATGGCGCCACTGGCCAGGCTGAGCGAGGGGAAGGCGACCACGCGCGTGGGGTCGAAGAACTCCATATGCCCCAGGCCGTCGCACGACGGGCAGGCGCCGGCGGGCGAGTTGAACGAGAACAGACGCGGCTCCAGCTCGCTGAGGGAATAGCTGCAGATGGGGCAGGCGAATTTGGCGTTGAACAGATGCTCTTTCTCGCCATCCATCTCCAGCGCCAGGGCGCGGCCATCGGCCAGCCGCAACGCCGCCTCAAAGCTCTCGGCCAGCCGCTGGGCCATATCCGGGCGCACCTTCAGCCGGTCAATCACCACGTCGATGTTGTGCTTCTCGGTCTTCTTGAGCTTGGGCAGTTCGTCAAACTCATAGGCCTTGCCGTCCACGCGAAAGCGCACATAGCCCTGGGCCTGCATCTGCTCGAACACGTCCACAAACTCGCCCTTGCGGTCGCGCGCCACGGGCGCCAGGATCATCAGCTTCGTGTCCTCGGGCAGTGCCAGCACGGCGTCCACCATCTGGCTCACGGTCTGGGCCTGAAGTGGCAGGCCGTGGTCGGGGCAATAGGGCGTGCCGGCGCGGGCAAACAGCAGGCGCAGGTAATCGTGGATCTCGGTCACCGTGCCCACGGTGGAACGCGGGTTGTGGCTGGTGGCCTTCTGCTCGATGCTGATGGCGGGCGACAGGCCCTCGATCACATCCACATCGGGCTTGTCCATGAGCTGCAGGAACTGCCGCGCATAGGCGCTCAGGCTTTCCACATAGCGGCGCTGGCCCTCGGCGTACAGCGTGTCAAACGCAAGCGACGACTTGCCCGAGCCGCTCAGGCCGGTGATCACCACCAGCTGGTTGCGCGGGATGTCCAGGTCCACGTTCTTGAGGTTGTGCGTGCGCGCGCCGCGGATGGCAATGCGCTGGGCCGCCAGCGCATTCGCCAGGTACCTGCCGTCGGCGCTGTTTGCAACGTACTTGCCGTCGGTCGGTGAATTCATGAATGCGTGTGCCCGGAAAAACCTTAAATCATAGTCCGGTGCGGGTTTGAATTGAACCGCTTGGGTATCCAAGGTGCAGTTGACGCCAGTACGCGACACGTGGGAGCTGCGTTCTAGTCGAAAGACGTCCAGACGTCTACAATACTGGCTATTAATACAGGAGATGCTTGTGCGAAGAAGGCCCGGCGAAGTTCGAGACGCCATCGTGCAGTCGCTTGAAGCGCGGCGTGGTGGCGCCACTGTCCAGGAAATCACCAGCGATGTAGTCGAGTTGATTGGGGATGTTCCCTCCTCATCTGTTCGGTCGTACTTGCGGTTGAATACCCCCGCTGTATTCGCCAAAATGGAGCGCGCGCAGTACGCGCTAGCTGGCTTTGGAGATGCGACCGCGCCGCGTCCAAGTTATGCACAAAGTGAGGTCAGCTATACCTATGGAAAAGCCACTCTTCATCTCAATGACTGCATGACGTGGCTGGATATTCAGCCAGCCAACTCAGTCCACGCAGTGGTCACTGATCCGCCGTATGGTTTGATTGAATATTCGCCAGAAGAGCAAAGTAAGTTGCGTGCCGGCAAGGGCGGGATTTGGCGCATGCCACCCAGTTTTGATGGCTCTAAGCGCGCGCCTTTGCCAAGATTTACAGTCTTGACATCAACAGATCTGACTGAATTGGAGCGTTTCTTCTTTGCATGGGCCAAAAGCCTGAGTCGCGTTCTGGTGCCAGGTGCCAACGTACTTGTAGCGAGCAACCCTTTGCTGTCTTACCTGGTGTCGAGCGCGCTAACCAGAGGGGGCTTGGAGCGCCGCGGTGAAATCGCAAGACTTGTCATGACCATGCGGGGTGGCGATCGCCCGAAAGCCGCACATGAGGAGTTCAGTGATGTCAGCGTTATGCCTCGCTCCATGTGGGAGCCGTGGCTTGTGTTCCGCAAGCCCGTTGAAGGTCGAGTCCAGGACAATTTGCGTAAATGGGGCACTGGCGGGTTTCGTCGCATTTCAGCCGAGCGCCCTTTTGGGGATGTGATTGAATCTGCACCGACGCGCGCTTCAGAGCGGAAGTATGCGCCCCATCCCAGCCTCAAGCCTCAAGCTTTTTTACGCAAAGTGGTCAGAGGCGTTCTTCCACTGGGCGAGGGCATTGTCTTGGACCCATTTGCCGGGTCTGCATCGACGCTTGCGGCAGCTGAGGCCGTCGGGTACCAAAGTATTGGCGTAGAACGGGACAGTGCCTATTTCGAAATTGCCCAAAAGGCATTGCCTGCGCTTGCGAAGCTGGTGCCTGCTTGAAACATGGTTCGTGAGCTAGCTATGCCAAGTAAATCCAGCTGCGTCGCAGCTTGGCGATCCCTTGCGCGTGCAATGTTGCTGTCCGCGTGCCAAGTTCACCTCTTGCGTTCTTCCTGAAGTCGTCTACCGTAACTTGTCCGAGATACACCTCGGTGAATGTCATCGGGCGGCGTGATATGGCGGGCTCGGAAGCCGTATCCACGACATAGACGAAAACGCACATCCATTGATTTCGAGCGCCGTGCGTATCTACGGCGCCACCACTTTTGCGGGTGGTCTTGATCTCAACACCGAGTTCTCCGGCCTTGACCTTGTTGTCCGAATACTGACCTTTGACGATGAGATCAGGATGACCGTTGAAGTATTCGTTGACTACCAAGGTGCGAGAGTGCTTCGCGAGGCTGGCAGTCAGCATATCGGACAGCAAGCCTGACATGATGGCTGGTCTCAGCATGTCATCCATACGTTCAAGCCCTTTGGCGGCGAGGCTTGTGTTGACGTCAAAAAAGAAGTCATACACATCCTGCATTGCGAGTTGGATGTCGGCTTGGCGCAGTTCGAAAGGATAGTTCGCACCCGGATTGAACTTAGATGCGTCTGCTTGGTTTCGAAGAATAGCCATTGAGGTATCCGTAGTTTGGTTGTCGCTAGTCGCGGGATTCTTGCACGTACATTGAATAGCGCCCTGCAGCCGATGCCACGTGGGTACAAGCCCGGGGTTTCGCAAGTGCTTCCATGTGTCATACTGCATTGACATATGGCAGTGTCATTCCCTTTCTCCGCCATCGTGGGCCAGGACGAGATGAAGCTCGCCATCCTGGTCGCGGCGATTGATCCCAGCATCGGCGGCGTGCTGGTGTTTGGTGACCGCGGCACCGGCAAATCGACGGCCGTGCGCGCGCTGGCGGCGCTGCTGCCCAAAATGCGCGCGGTGGTGGGCTGCCGCTACGCCTGCGACCCGGCGGATGCCGGCGCAGGCTGCGCAGACTGCGCCGCGCTGCGCGCCAGGGCGCCTGTCAAGAGCCACCTGATCCCCGTGCCCGTGGTGGACCTGCCGCTGGGCGCCACCGAAGACCGCGTGGTCGGCGCGCTGGACCTGGAGCGCGCGCTGTCCCAGGGGGTCAAGGCCTTTGAGCCCGGCCTGCTGGCGCGTGCCAATCGCGGCTTCCTGTACATCGACGAAGTCAACCTGCTCGAAGACCATCTGGTGGACCTGCTGATCGACGTGGCCGCCTCGGGCGAAAACGTGGTCGAGCGCGAAGGCCTGAGCGTGCGCCACCCCGCGCGCTTTGTGCTGGTGGGCAGCGGCAACCCCGAGGAAGGCGAGCTGCGCCCGCAGCTGCTGGACCGTTTTGGCCTGTCGGTGGAAGTGGCCACGCCCACCGATCTGGCCGCGCGGGTGGAGGTGGTGCGCCGGCGCGACGCGTTTGAGCGCGACCCCGCGGGCTTCACCGCGCAATGGATCCGGGAAGACGAACGCACGCGCAAGCGCATCGTCGCGGGCCGCAACCGCCTGGACAAGATTGACATCCCCGACGCTGCGCGCGAGCGGGCCGCCCAGCTGTGCATGGCCCTGGGCACCGACGGCCTGCGCGGTGACCTGACCTTGATCCGCGCCGCACGCGCGCTGGCGGCCCTGGAGGGGGACGCCAGCGTGAGCGACGCCCACCTGCGCCGCGTGGCCGCCCCGGCGCTGCGCCACCGGCTGCGGCGCAACCCGCTGGACGATTCGGGCTCGACCACGCGCGTGGAGCGCGCTGTTGCGGAGCTGATGGCCCCATGAACACGCCAGGGCTGCCCGGCCTCGGCGCAGATGCCGCCGTGGCCGCAGCCTTGTTTGCGGTGGACCCGGCCGGCCTGGGCGGCGTGGCGCTGCGCGCCGCGGCCGGCCCGGTGCGCGACCAGTGGCTTGCGCTGCTGCGCCAGCTGCTGCCGGCGGGCACGCCGCAGCGGCGCATCCCGCTGAACACCACCGACGCCTCGCTGCTGGGCGGGCTGGACCTGGCCGCCACGCTGCAGTGCGGCCGGCCCGTGGCGCAGCCCGGCGTGCTGGCCCAGGCCGACGGCGGCATTGCGCTGCTGGCCATGGCCGAGCGCGTGAGCGCGGGCGTGGCCGCGCGGCTGGCGGCCGTGCTGGACACGCAGGAGGTGGTGGCCGAGCGCGACGGCCTGGCCATCCGCCAGCGCGCGCGGCTGGGCGTGGTGGCGCTGGACGAAGGCATGGACGACGACGAGCAGCTGCCCGCCGCGCTGCTGGACCGCATGGCCTTTCACCTGGACCTGAACACGCCCGCGCCGGCGCAGGACATCCCCGACTGGCAGCCCGATGAAATCCTGCAGGCCCGCGCCCTGCTGGCGCAGGTGCAGGCCAGCGACGCCATCGTGCAGGCGCTGTGCGCCACGGCACAGGCGCTGGGCGTGGCCTCGCTGCGCGCGCCGCTGCTGGCGCTGCGCGTGGCGCGCGTGGCCGCCGCGCTGGCAGGCCAGGACGAGGTGGAACAGGGCCACGCCGAAATGGCGGCCCGCCTGGTGCTGGCGCCGCGCGCCACCCAGCTGCCGGCCCCGCCACAACAGGCCGAAGACCAGCCCGGACAGGACGACACGCCCGAGCCGCCGCCCCCGGCGGACGACAGCGCGGGCGACCCGCCTGATGAGACCGACAAGCCCGAAGAGCCCGAAGAGCCCGACGAGCGCAACGAGCCGACCGACGGCGAGCTGCAGGAGCTGCTGCTGGCCGCCGCCGCTGCCGCCCTGCCGCCGGGCCTGCTGGCCGCGCTGCAGGCCGGTGAAGCCAGCCGCGCCCGGGCACAGGCCGCAGGGCGCAGCGGCGCCGCGCAGAAAAGCCGCGCGCGGGGCCGCCCGGTG
>JBEIPU010000170.1:0-8457 GCA_040376925.1 Caenimonas sp.
ACATCGGTGGCACCACGCCGGGCTCGATGCCACCGTTTTCCACGCGCATTGAAGAAGAGGGCGTGCAGATCAACAACGTGAAGCTGGTGGATCAGGGCGTGCTGCGCGAGGCCGAAATGGTGGCGCTGCTGCAAAGCGGGCAATACCCCAGCCGTAACCCGCAGCAGAACATGGCCGACCTGAAGGCCCAGATCGCAGCCAACGAAAAGGGCGTGCAGGAGCTGCGCAAGATGGCCGACCAGTTTGGCCTGGACGTGGTGCAGGCCTACATGGGCCATGTGCAGGACAACGCGGAGGAATCCGTGCGCCGCGTGATCACGCGCCTGAAGGACGGCGCCTTCACGCTGCCGCTGGACAACGGTGCGCAGATCCAGGTGGCGATCCGGGTGGACACCGGCAACCGCAGCGCGGTGATCGACTTCACCGGCACCAGCGCGCAGCAGACCAACAATTTCAACGCGCCCACGGCCGTGTGCATGGCCGCAGTGTTGTACGTGTTCCGCACGCTGGTGGATGACGACATTCCGCTGAACGCGGGTTGCCTGAAGCCTCTCAAGGTCATCATTCCGCCGGGCTCCATGCTCAACCCCAATCCGCCGGCCTCGGTGGTGGCGGGCAATGTGGAAACCTCCACCTGCATCACCAACTGCCTGTACGGTGCCTTGGGCGTGATGGCCGCGAGCCAGTGCACGATGAACAACTTCACCTTCGGCAACGCGTCGCACCAGTATTACGAGACGATCTCTGGCGGTAGTGGCGCGGGGCAGGGCTTCAACGGCACGAGCGTGGTGCAGACCCACATGACCAACTCACGCCTGACCGACCCCGAGGTGCTGGAATTCCGCTTCCCGGTGCGGCTGGACAGCTACGAAATCCGCCAGGGTTCGGGCGGCGCAGGGCAATGGCGCGGCGGCAACGGTGGCGTGCGCCGCGTACGCTTCCTGGAAGACATGACGGCCAGCATCCTGTCCAACGGGCGCCGGCACGGCGCATTTGGCATGGCCGGTGGCCAGCCGGGCCAGGTAGGCATCAACCGCGTGGTGCGCAGCAACGGGAGTGTCGAAGAGTTGGGCCACATTGGCCAGGCCGAGATGAGGCCTGGCGATGTGTTTGAGATTCACACCCCAGGCGGTGGCGGCTACGGCGCGGCCTGATCCTGGACAAGGAGTTGGGCATGGACATGACTTCACGCGTCCAGCGGTGGCTGGTTTCGGCTTGGGGCCCCCAGCGCGATGACGCCAACGACGGCGCAGCGGCCGTGCCGCCGCCCAACCTGGACGACATACGCCAGGCCATGCGCATGGCCGTGGCCCCTTGCAGTGACGAGCACCGCGCCCGGGCCACCGGCCAGATCGCGCGTGCTGCGTCCGCTGTCGAGCTGTGGCTGCTGCGCTCAAGCCTGTACCAGTACCTCGCGCAGGACCTGGGGCAGGCCGAGGCGCAGCGGCGCACGGCGGATCTGTTGCCGCTGTTCGGCCAGGCGGTGCCCGGCGTGGTGCCGCGTCGGCAAATTGCCGACAATCGGTCGCATGAGCAGCGCCTTCATTGACAACTACCGCTTCCTGGCCCGCTATAACGCCTGGTTCAATGAACGCCTGTATGGCGTCTGCGACGGGCTCACAGACGCGCAGCGCCAGCAGGACCAGGGCGCGTTCTTTGGCTCCATCCACGGCACGCTGAACCACCTGGTGTGGGGCGACACAATGTGGCTGCAGCGCTTCAACGCCCAGGGCGACGGTTTCGCGGCCTTGGGCGGGGGCGTGTTGAGCTTGCCCGCAGGCGCCACTTACGGCACGGTGCTGGAGCCCGACTGGGCTGCACTGAAGGCCCGGCGCGAACGGCTGGACGCCGCCATCGAAGCCTGGGTAGCGCAGATGCCGCAGGACTTCCCCTCGCGCACCATGCGCTATGCCAATACCCGCGGCGTCTGGCGCGAGCACCCGGCCTGGCAGGCCATGACGCATTTCTTCAACCACCAGACCCACCACCGCGGCCAGGTGACCACGCTGCTGAGCCAGATGGGTGTGGACGTGGGCGTGACGGACCTGATTGCGCTGGTGTGAGACTTGAAAGGGCGCGCGCGACGGAACTTGAAATTGTCGCGCGAGTAACTTCAAGTCGGAGGTTCGATTTCCGGTCCTTCGGAGGGGCTGCGTACATCAAGTGCCCGGATGGTGACGTCAAGACAAGTGGAGTCGTAGCTGAAGCCGTTGCCGCCGTTGCCAACAATGAAGTCGAGGTGCTCTCCCTGACCAACGTAAATGCCGGCGTTGCCAGACATCCAGGCGGACGTAGATGCGGGTCCTGCTACTGAGCCGGTGAACAGCGGCGCGCCTGCCTTGTAAACATGCACCGCCGTGCTGGCGCCAATGTTAGCGTCACAGGAATAAAAGATGGCCGCAACGTGATAGGTTCCGGTAGCTTTCGCGCGCCAGCGCACTACGGCATGCTCGGAATTCGGTCCCGGGTGCAGTACTACGCCGCCAGCCCTTTGCTTTACGTTGGCGCCACCGCCCGTCAAGCTGTCACTCATGGTCACCACGGTACCAGGTTGACCAAATATCTTGGCGATGAACGGGTAATACTCGGGACCGACGCCTACAGTGCCTTGCCAGGCCGCAGCACCTCCACGGTCAAACGTATAGGTTCCAAGAGGCCCGATCTTGCGCATCAAGGCAAAACGGCCGGGAGCGTTGGCGCTCCCATAAGCCCACTGCCCGTTGCGATTTTTGGTGACGCTGAAGTCTTCTGCAAGATTCCATTGCCAAGCGGCGGCCGGGACCGCCACAAGCGCAGCCAAACTGGTAACCATCAAACGTTTGATCGACATGAGTCCTCCTGAATAATTGGGCTGAATTGTAACTATCAGTTTATTTTTGATGCAACGAGAATTTAAAAGTACTTTCAATTTCATAGTGATACGAAAAATAATAACTAAAGTTGCCGGTCTCACGCGTATCGCAAGTTGATGCACCGTTTCACAGAAGACCCCCCTACAAAAGGAGAAAGCCCGCTCCAGGGCGGGCTTTCACATGTGTGACGCGTTGCGTTCAGTCTATTTCTTGGCCGTTTCGGTCGTCTTGTCCGCCTTAGCCGTCTTTTCTGCGGATGTTCCGGGCGCGGCGGCTGCCTTGAAGGCTTCACCCTTGACCGTCAGGCCTTCCTTGGAGAAGCGCGCCGCGTTGGCGGGGCCGATCCCCTGGACACGCGCGATCAGATCGTTCCAGTCCTTGAACTCGCCTTTCTTGCGCTCGTCCAGGATGCGCTTGGTCATGGCCGGGCCGATGCCGCGCACGCCGTCGAGTTCGGCCTCGGTGGCCTTGTTGACGTCAGCGGCAAACGAAGTGGCCGCACACAACAGGGCCGCAACGGCCAACAGTTTCTTCCACATGGGAAATCCTCCTTGATTCATTAAAAACGCCCAGCCCCATTGCTGGGCTGGGCGAGTTTAATAAATAAAAAGTTCCCAATCAAGGCTGAATAAGTGACTCCATGTAAGCAGAAACACCGCTTTTAACATCCTTGAACGCATGGTCGCAGCCGGCCGAGCGCAGTGCGGTCAGGTCGGCCTGGGTGTAGCACTGGTACTTGCCCCGCAACGCGTCGGGGAAGGGGACGTATTCGATCAGGCCCTGCGCCACGGCACCCGCCAGGTCCAGCGGCGGGGCCGAGCCCTGCAATGCATTTACCGTGGCCAGCGCCACATCGTTGAACGGCTGGGCGCGGCCCGTGCCCAGGTTGAACAGGCCGGACTTGTGCGGGTGGTCAAAGAACCACAGGTTCACCGCCACCACGTCGTCAATGAAGACGAAGTCGCGCTGCTGCTCGCCGGCGGCATAGCCGCCATATTCGCCAAACAGCTTGACGCGGCCTTCGGCGCGGAACTGGTTGAACTGGTGGAACGCCACGCTGGCCATGCGGCCCTTGTGCTGCTCGCGCGGGCCATACACGTTGAAGTACCGAAAGCCCGCCACCTGGTGCGTCGCGTCCTGGAACTGCGCGCCCAGCTCGCGCCGCATGCGCTTGTCAAACAGCAGCTTGCTGTAGCCATAGACATTCAGCGGCTTTTCAAACTCTGGGCTTTCGACAAAGGTGTCCGAGCCGCCGTAGGTGGCGGCCGACGACGCGTACAGCAGGCGCACCCCGCGCTGGCGGCAGGCATTGAACAGCCCGCACGACAGCGTGTAGTTGTTGTCCATCATGTACTTGCCGTCGGACTCCATGGTGTCGCTGCACGCGCCTTCATGGAACACCGCCTCGACCTTGCCGAAGCCACCCTCGGCAAACAGGTCGTAGAACAGGTCGGCGTCCACATAGTCGGCAATGCGCAGGTCGGCCAGGTTGCGGAATTTGTCGCCCTGTGTCAGGTCGTCCACCGCAATGATGTCGTCAATGCCGCGCGCGTTCAGGCCGCGCACGATGTTGCTGCCAATGAAGCCGGCCGCGCCGGTAACCACCACCCTTGTCATGCAAACAACTCCTCGTAGGACACCGTGGCGGTGCCGAATTTGCCCACCACGATGCCGCCCGCCTTGTTGGCCAGCGGCAGCGCGTCGCGCAGCGACAGGCCCGCGGCCACCAGCGCAGCCAGCGTGGCGATCACGGTGTCGCCCGCGCCGGTGACGTCGAACACCTCGCGGGCCTGGGCTTTCACATGCAGCTCGCCCTGGCCGTCAAACAGGCTCATGCCTTCCTCGCTGCGCGTGACCAGCAGCGCGCCCAGGGCCAGCGATTCGCGCAAGGCCTGGGCCTTGTCGCGCAGCGCTGCTTCGCTGCCCCATGCGCCCACCACCTGCTGCAGCTCTGCGCGGTTGGGCGTGATGACGCTGGCGCCGGCATAGCGCGAATAGTCCGAGCCCTTGGGGTCCACCAGCACCGGCTTGCCGGCCGCGCGCGCGGCGCCGATCATGGTGGCGATGTGGGCCAGGCCGCCCTTGCCGTAGTCGGAAAACAGCACGGCATCGTGCGCCGGCGCCAGGCGGGCAAAAGCCTCGGTCTGTGAGGCCAGGGCTTCGTGGTCGGGCTCGCTTTCAAAGTCCAGGCGCAACAGCTGCTGCTGGCGGCCAATCACGCGCAGCTTCACCGTGGTCTGCAAGCCGGCGTCGCGCGCCAGGTGAGTGCTGATGCCGGTGCTTTGCATCAGCTGCTCCAGCTTGCGCCCGGGCTCGTCGTCGCCGATCACGCCGATGAAGCTGGCCTGTGCGCCCAGCGTGGCAATGTTGTAGGCCACGTTGGCCGCGGCGCCAATGCGCTCTTCCTCGCGCGCGACGCGCACCACCGGCACGGGCGCTTCCGGCGAGATGCGGTCCACAGCGCCGTGCCAGTAGCGGTCCAGCATGGCGTCGCCCACTACCAGGACGCGGGCGGCGGCCATTTGTTGTTTCGTCAGGGTCATAGCTCTTCTACCCGCCGCGCGGGGTAACTGTCCCAGGCCTGGCAGCCGGGGCATTGCCAGAAATGCTGCTTGGCCTCAAAGCCGCAGGCTGCGCAGCGGTAGCGGCGCAAGGGCTTGACGGCATGCTCCAGCGCATTCTGGACATAGGGGTGTGCCTGCTCATGCTCCAGCTTCTCGCCAGCCAGCCAGCGCGACGCCGCCACCAGCGACGGCTCGCGCTCCAGGTGGCGCATGTACCAGGCGCGTGCCGCGTCCGGGTCGGACTCCAGCGCGGCGATCGCGTCCAGCACGTCCAGCGACGGGTGCAGCTCATAGCTGGTCTGCAACACCTGCATGACCTGTTCCTGCTGGCCGCTGGCCGTCGCGGCCTCGGCCAGCCGCGCTGCCATCAGCGGGATGGACACCGGCGACCGGTTGGCCAAACCCATCAGGGTTTTCATGGCCGCGTCGTGCTCGCCTGCGCGGGTCTGCAGCGCGGCAAGCTCCATGCGCGCGCGCGGCGCATCAGGTGCCACCGTCATGGCCTGGCGCAGCAGCGGTTCGGCCGCCTCATCGCTGGCCTGGGCGGCCTGCTCGCACAGGTAATGGGCGATGCGGGTGGTGAAGGTGCCTT
Organism: Caenimonas sp.; assembly: GCA_040376925.1. Lineage (GTDB taxonomy): Bacteria > Pseudomonadota > Gammaproteobacteria > Burkholderiales > Burkholderiaceae_C > RAM1. The sequence goes on from JBEIPU010000170.1 coordinate 6,009, forward strand.
CGCTGCCGGTTTCCAGCCGGCGCGCGATGTCGGTGGCCTGGGCCCAGTCGCGCGAGCGTTCGTAGATGGCCAGCAGGGCCAGGCGGGCCTGGGTTTCAAAGGCGGTGCCTTCGAGCTTGCGCAGGGCCTCTTCCGCACGGTCCAGCAGGCCGGCCTTCAGAAAGTCCAGCGCCAGCGCGTGCTGCGCGCGGTCGCGGTCGGCGCGGCTGAGGTCGCCGCGCGACAGCAGATGCTCATGCACGCGCACGGCACGCTCGTACTCGCCACGGCGGCGAAACAGGTTGCCCAACGCAAAGTGCAGCTCGGAGGTGTCCGGGTCGTTCTGCACGGCCTCGATAAAGGCGTCAATGGCCTGGTCCTGTTGTTCGTTGAGCAGGTAGTTCAGGCCCTTGAAGTAGGCCTTGGGCGCCTGGCGGTTTTCAATGCGTAGCTGGCGCAGGTCCAGTCTCGACGCGAGCCAGCCCAGCACGAATGCGACGGGCAGGCCCAGCAGGATCCAGCTCAGGTCAAAGTCCATGGGGCGCGGCCGGCGGGTTGTCGGTGGCGGCTGCGCCTTCCGGGGGGGTGGCGGTCCTGTGCGCCGCGGCGCGCTGGCGCCACCAGCGCGGCACCATGCCCATGACGCCGACGGCCAGGCCCAGTGCGAAGGCGGTCAGCACCACCAGCACCAGCGGCGCGCGCCACTGGGTGCCGAAGAAGAAATGCACCGTTGCGTCCTGCTGGTTGTTCAGCGCGAATGCGAACAGGGTAAAAAAAATGGCTGCCTTGAGCAGCCACATGAGGTATTTCATTCATCTCCTCAGTGACGAGGGGATTCTATCGGTGTCAGCCGCCGGGCTTGTGGTCGCCGGCTTGCAGTTCGGCGGTGCGGCGGTCCACGGCTTCGCGCAGGGCCTTGCCCGGTTTGAAGTGGGGAACGCGCTTTTCCGGGATGTGCACGCTTTCGCCGCTGCGCGGGTTGCGGCCCATGCGCGGCGGGCGCCGGTTGATTGAAAAGCTGCCGAAACCGCGGATCTCAATGCGGTGCCCACGCACCAGGGCCTCACTCATCGCGTCCAGAATGGCCTTGACGGCGTATTCCGCATCGCGATGGGTGAGCTGGCTGAAACGTGCGGCCAGTTCTTCTACCAGGTCAGATCGGGTCATGGAATCGAAAACATTGCTGGGCAGAACGGCCCTTGCGCTGCGCGCCTGGCCGCCCTGCCTTCAATGGTTCAAGCCTTATTTCGGCTCATTGTTGTCCAGCTTGGCGCGCAGCAGGGCGCCAAGGCTGGTCGTGCCGGCGTTTTCACGCGACGACTGCTGGCTCAGGCTGGCCATGGCGCCTTGCTCGTCGGCCATGTCCTTGGCCTTGATCGACAGCTGGATGTTGCGCGTCTTGCGGTCGATGTTGACCACCACGGCAGACACTTCGTCGCCTTCCTTGAGCACGTTGCGGGCATCTTCCACGCGGTCTCGGGAGATTTCGCTGGCGCGCAGGTAGCCGATGATGTCTTCGCCCAGGTCGATCTCGGCGCCCTTGGGGTCCACCGTCTTGACCTTGCCGGTCACCACGGCGCCCTTGTCGTGCACCGAGGTGAAGGTGGCAAACGGGTCGCCGTCCAGCTGCTTGATACCCAGGCTGATGCGCTCGCGGTCCACGTCCACGGCCAGCACAATCGCGTCGACTTCCTGGCCCTTCTTGTAGTTGCGCACGGCGGCTTCGCCGGGCTCGTTCCAGGACAGGTCGGACAGGTGCACCAGGCCGTCGATGCCGGCAGCCAGGCCCACGAACACGCCGAAGTCGGTGATCGACTTGATCGGGCCCTTGACGCGGTCGCCGCGCTTGGTGTTCTGCGCAAACTCCTGCCACGGGTTGGCCTTGCACTGCTTCATACCCAGGCTGATGCGGCGCTTGTCTTCGTCGATTTCGAGGACCATGACTTCGACTTCGTCGCCCAGGGCAACGATCTTGCTCGGGGCCACGTTCTTGTTGGTCCAGTCCATTTCAGACACGTGCACCAGGCCTTCGATGCCGGGCTCGAGTTCCACGAACGCGCCGTAGTCGGCGATGTTGGTGATCTTGCCGAACATGCGCGTGCCTTGCGGGTAGCGGCGGTTCACGCCCATCCACGGGTCGTCGCCCATTTGCTTCAGACCCAGGGACACACGGTTCTTTTCGGTGTCGAACTTGAGGATCTTGGCGGTGATTTCCTGGCCGGCTTGCACCACTTCGCTCGGGTGGCGCACACGGCGCCAGGCCATGTCGGTGATGTGCAGCAGGCCGTCGATGCCGCCCAGGTCCACGAACGCACCGTATTCGGTGATGTTCTTGACCACGCCGCGCACGACGGAGCCTTCCTTCAGGGTTTCCATCAGCTTGGCGCGCTCTTCGCCCATGGAGGCTTCCACCACGGCACGGCGGCTCAGCACCACGTTGTTGCGCTTGCGGTCCAGCTTGATGACCTTG
>JBEIPU010000172.1:0-8336 GCA_040376925.1 Caenimonas sp.
GAAAACCTGTTCTGGCTGGGCCGCTACACCGAGCGCACCGAAAACACCATCCGCCTGGCCCGCCTGGTGCTGGAATGCATGAACGGCGAAGACCAGTCGTCCCAGCCCCTGCTGGCCTGGCTGAGCGAGCTGGCCGAGCAGCACGCGCTGGTGCTGGACGGCGTGCCGCCGGCCACCCATGCGCGGCGGGTGTTCGAACGATCGCTGATCGCAGCGCTGGCCGACACCGAGCACGCCACCAGCGTGGGCTACAACCTGCGCTCGCTCAAAAGCGCCGCATCCGCCGTGCGCGAGCGCCTGTCGCAAGAGCAATGGAACGTCATCGTGCGTGCCGAGACCGAGTTCTTCCGCCAGTGCGCCATCTGCACCGAAGACGGCGACTATTCGCCGGTGGAAGCCATGCGCATCCTGGACACCGTCAACGGCTACACCGCCGCCATGACGGGCGCGCAAACCGACCGCATGTCGCGTGACGACGGCTGGCGCCTGCTGTCCAGTGGGCGCCACATAGAACGCCTGGGCTTTCTGGCGTCGGCGCTGGCGCAGAGCTTTGAAACCGGCGCGGTGTTTGACGAAGGCGGGTTCGAGGCCGTAGTGGCGCTGTTTGACAGCACCATTACCTTCCATTCGCAGTACCAGCAGCGCCACGATGTGCCCGCGCTGGTGGACCTGCTGGTGATTGACCGCGACAACCCCCGGTCGCTGGGCTGGGTGGCCCAGACCCTGCGCGGGCGCCTGGCCAAGCTGGAAGGCTCGGCACCCGGCGTGGTGCCCGACGTAGCGCAGAGCGTGCCCGACCCGCAGGCCTGGTCGCTGGCCGCGCTGTGCGAGCGTGACGCCGAGGGCCACTACACCACGCTGATCACCGAGCTGCAGCGCTGCAGCGACGCGGCGTGGCGCCTGTCCGATGCCTTGAGCGCGCGTTACTTCACGCATTCAGACGCCCGCCAAAGTTTGGGAGCCTGACCATGCTGCTGCGCGTGATCCATGAGACCGTGTATGACTACGCGCCGCCGGTCAAGAACGCCCAGCACATGGCGCACCTGAAGCCGCGCGAGGGCGACGGGCAGGCACTGCTCAGCCACACGCTGGCCGTCACGCCCGAGCCCGCCCAGCAGACCGAGGCCGTGGACGTGTATGGCAATGCGCGCGCCTTCTTCAACCTGCCGGCAGCGCACGACGAACTGATCGTCCTGGCCCACAGCGTGGTGTCCACCACCGCACCGCCCGCGCCCCAGCCCGGGCTGCCCTGGGAACAGGTACGCGAGCGCATGCGCTACCACCGCGGCGCGGCCTACGACGCTGCTACGGAATTCACCTTCCCCTCCCCCTATGTGCCGCGTCATGACGAATTCATCGCGTACGCACGGCCCAGCTTCTCGGCCGACCGACCGCTGATGGAGGCCGCGTGGGACCTGATGGAGCGCATCCACGAAGACTTTGAATACGAGTCGCAGGCCACCGAGGTCAACACCCCCGCGCTGGAGGCCCTGGTCATGCGCAAGGGCGTGTGCCAGGACTTTGCCCACATCATGATCGCCTGCCTGCGCGGCATGGGCCTGCCCGCGCGCTACGTCAGCGGCTACCTGCTGACCGAGCCCCCACCCGGCCAGCCGCGCCTGGTGGGCAGCGACGCGTCGCACGCCTGGGTGTCGGTGTGGTCGCCGGGGCGCGAGGGCGGCGGTATCTGGTGCGACCTGGACCCGACCAACAACCGCGCGCGCGGCGAAGACTACGTCACACTGGCGGTGGGGCGCGACTATTCAGATGTTTCACCGGTGCGCGGCGTGATTCATGGCGGTGAGCGGCATACACTGAATGTGGGCGTCACGGTAGAACCCGTTGAAAGCCCACCGATGCAATCCCAATCGCAATCCCAATCGCAATGAGCCACACCGTGAACATCTACGACAAACTCACAGAACTCAACATCACCCTGCCGCCGGTCGCTGTGCCGGCCGCAGCCTATGTGCCCTTTGTGCAGACCGGCAACCTGATCTTCCTGAGTGGCCACATTGCCAGAAAAGACGGCAAGCCCTGGGTCGGCCAGCTGGGCAGGGACACCGACACCGAAACCGGCAAGCTCGCCGCCCGCACCATCGCCATCGACCTGATGGGCACGCTGCATGCGGCCTGCGTGGCGGCAGGTGGCGACCTCAACAAGGTCAAGCGCATCGTCAAGCTCATGAGCCTGGTCAACTCCACCGGCGATTACACCGAGCAGCACCTGGTCACCAACGGCGCCAGCGAGCTGTTCGGCCAGGTCTTTGGCGACAAGGGCGCACATGCCCGCAGCGCGTTTGGCGTGGCCCAGATTCCGCTGGGCGCCTGCGTTGAGATCGAGCTGATCGCCGAAATCGGCTGATCCTGCGCGTTCCCTCAGGTCGTGTAGTCGCCGCTGGCTTCCGGCTGGAACAGCACAGCCCTGATCTCGGCTTCGCGCTGGCTGCCGTCCGGCAAGGTCCAGCGCGCCACACTGCCGACCCGCAAGCCCAGCAAAGCAATGCCCACCGGCGACAGCACCGAGATGAAACCGTTCTCAGGTTCGGCGTCCGCCGGGTAGCACAGGGTGAGTTTGCGGGGCTCGCCGCCGGGCAGATCCGCCAGCAGCACCTGCGAATACATGGTCACCACGTCCGGCGAAATCACCGGCGCGGCGACCAGGTCGCAGGTGGCAAGAAGTTGCTCCATGGCCTGCTGCGCGGGCGATGCAATGCGGGTCAGGCGGATGTGGTCTAGGGGCGTGAGCGTGCGCTCAACGGGTTGGATTGATTCCATGGATGGCTCCTGAACAAAATGAAGCGCCGGGTAGAACGGGGCCCGGCGATTGAAAGATTGCGCAGAAGTGGGAGTGGGAATCGCCGGGCTCAGAAAAGTGCGTGCCGCTGCGGTCGCAGCAAGGCGACGCGGGCAAGGTTCTGAGGGGCAAAATAGTTCACGGGCCGAGTCTAGGCCGGTTGCCCTGAAATCCCAAACGCCCTGCGCCAATACCCCCTCGGGTCTTGCCAGAATCAGCCCGGCAGGCCGTGCTGGGCCGGGCTACTCCACCCGCTTGATTGACGCCGGCTTGAAGCCCAGGTCAGCGGCCTTGCCCTTGCGGGCACGCGCCGCGCGGGCGTTGTTGAGGCTGCGAATCTCCAGCGTTTCGTCACGCTCCTTGCCACCGCGCCCAATGCCTTCGATCTTCACGCTGCGAGTGTAGGCTGCGGCCCCCGCCAGGGTGTCCTTGGCCTCCAGGTCAATCAGCATTAAACCGCGGCCGCCCTTTTCCATGAGCTTGAGCTCGCTGATTTCAAAGGTCAGGATGCGCCCGCCGGTAGATGCACAGGCCACATGCGTGGCCGGCAACAACGGCTGGCCGCCCGAGCCAAACGCCGCGTGTGACGGCGCGCACAGGGTCTCGCCCTCGCCCAGGCTCACAAAGGCCTTGCCGGCTTTCAGGCGTGACACCATGCTGTCCACCGTCGCCAAAAAGCCGTAGCCGCCGCTGCCGCTGAGCAGCAACGCGGCATTGCCCGGCCCCGCAAAGTAGTGCAGCAGCTGGGTGCCCGATTCAAGCTCGATCAAGGTGGTGACGGGCTGGCCGTCACCCCGCGCGCCGGGCAGCGTGGCCACCGGCACGGAATACACGCGCCCGTTGCTGCCAAAGGCCAGCAGCGTGTCGACCGTGCGGCATTCAAAGGTGCTGTACAGCCCGTCGCCGGCCTTGAACGCAAAGCTCGCGGCGTCATGGCCGTGGCCGGTGCGCGCACGTGCCCAGCCCTTTTGCGAGACCACCACGGTGACCGGCTCGTCCACGATCTTCACTTCAGCCACGGCCTTTTTCTCGGCCTGGATCAGCGTGCGGCGCGGATCGGCAAACTGCTTGGTGTCGGCTTCAATTTCCTTGATCATCAGGCGGCGCAGAGCGGCCGGACTACCCAGGATTTCTTCCAGCTTTTTCTGCTCGTCGCGCAGCGTGGACAGCTCCTGCTCGATCTTGATGGCCTCCAGCCGCGCGAGCTGGCGCAGGCGGATTTCAAGGATGTCCTCGGCCTGGCGCTCGCTCAGCTTGAAGCGCTCGATCAGCGCCGCCTTGGGCTCGTCGCTCTGGCGGATGATGGCGATCACTTCATCGATGTTCAGCAGCACCAGCTGGCGGCCTTCCAGGATGTGGATGCGGTCCTTCACCTTGTCCAGGCGGTGCTGCGAGCGCCGCTGCACCGTCTGCTGGCGGAAATCAATCCACTCCTGCAGCATCTGGCGCAAAGACTTCTGCACCGGCTTGCCGTCCAGCCCCACCATGGTGAGGTTGATGGACGACGAGGTTTCCAGGCTGGTGTGGGCCAGGAGCGCGGTGATCAGCTCCTGCTGCTCGATGCGGCTGGTCTTGGGCTCGAACACCAGGCGCACCGCGGCGTCCTTGCTCGATTCATCGCGCACCGCGTCCAGCACCGCCAGGATGGACGCCTTGAGCTGGGTCTGCTCCTGCGTCAGGGCCTTCTTGCCGGTCTTGACCTTGGGGTTGGTCAGCTCCTCGATCTCCTCCAGCACCCGCTGTGTGCTCACACCGGGGGGCAGCTCGGTCACGATCAGCTGCCACTGGCCGCGCGCCAGGTCCTCGATCTTCCAGCGCGCGCGCACCTTGAGCGAGCCGCGGCCGGTGCGGTAGGCGTCGGCGATGTCGTTGGCCGGGCTGATGATCTGGCCGCCGCCGGGGTAGTCCGGCCCGGGCACCAGCGTCATCAGTTCGTCGTCGGTCAGCCTGGGGTTCTTGATGAGGGCGACGCAGGCCTCCGCCACTTCCTTGAGGTTGTGGCTGGGGATCTCGGTGGCCAGGCCCACGGCGATGCCGCTGGCGCCGTTGAGCAGCGTGAACGGCAGCCGCGCGGGCAGCTGGCGCGGCTCTTCGGTGGAGCCGTCGTAGTTGGGCACGAAGTCCACCGTGCCTTCGTCGATCTCGTCCAGCAGCAGGCTGGTGATTTTGGCAAGCCTCGCCTCGGTGTAGCGCATGGCCGCTGCGCCGTCGCCGTCGCGGCTGCCGAAGTTGCCCTGGCCGTCGATCAGCGGGTAACGCTGGCTGAAGTCCTGAGCCATGCGCACCAGCGCGTCATAAGCGGCCTGGTCGCCGTGCGGGTGAAAGCGGCCCAGCACGTCACCCACCACGCGCGCAGACTTCACCGGCTTGGCGCCGCTGTTGCCGGAAAAGCCCAGGCCCATGCGCGACATGCTGTACAGGATGCGCCGCTGCACCGGCTTCTGGCCGTCGCACACATCGGGCAGCGCGCGGCCCTTGACGACGCTCAGGGCGTATTCCAGGTAAGCACGCTGCGCGTAGGTGGCCAGGTTCAGCTGCGAGTCGTCGCTGCTGTCAAACGTAATGATGTCTTGCTCCATGGCTTGTCAATCAACGATCCAGAAAGTGAATAGGGGTCAGGCCAGCAGCTCTTGCGCGCTGACCGAGACAATGCGCCGGTCGGTGGGCGCGCGCAGCTGTTCGTCCAGCAGCACGGCCAGCCGCGCCAGCAGCGCCTTGGCCGTCAGGCCGTCGCGCGGCACGGCGGCGACCACCATGCGCAGCTGCAAAAATTCTGCCTTGGCCTGCGGCAGCGGTTCCTTCAGCGCGGCCACCAGGATGCGCGTGCCGACCTGGGCCGCGCCCTCGGCCAGCGACACGCCCTCGGCCAGCACCGCAATGCGCCGGTGCGATATGCGCGCGGCCACGTCGGCCTCGCCCAGCGCCTGGCGGATGCGCCCGGCGGCAGTGAGCACGGCGGACTCGGCTACCTCGGGGCCAAATTCGCGCACCAGGGCGTTAAGGTTTTCAATCTCCACCAGCAGCACCACGCTGGGGTGGCCGTAGCGGCGCAGGATGGCACGCGCGGCGTCAATGCGGTCGGCAAAGATCAGCGGCGTGCTCAGGCCGGTGAGCGGGTCCGTGACCTTGCGCGCGTCCACCCGCACCCGCGTTTCTGCAAACATGCGGCTGCGCCAGACCGTGGCCAGGTAGGTGCCCGAGGCCCACAGCGTCAGCGCCGCGGCCAGCAGCACCGGCGCGGCAGCCGTCAGGCCCAGCGCATAGCTGCCCAGGTTGACCGATGCCAACACCAGCGCCAGCAGCGCCGCGCCCAGCCACCAGGCCCAAGGCTGGCTCTGGGGCCACACGCGCAGCAAGACCAGCAGCATGGCCGCGCCAAATGCGGCGGCGCCGGTCAGCAGCAGGCTCCAGCCGCCGGCCGCGCCGAGCGCAGCCATCACGGGCAGCACCAGGCTCAAGGCCAGCAGCACCTGGCGCAGCCGGCGCATGGCACCGGCATGGTTGACCAGTTCGCGCAGCACCAGGCAGGCCACGCCCAGCAGCGTGAGCATGGCGGCCTCGGGCAACCAGCCGCCCAGGGTGCCCGGCAGCGGCCGCACCAGCGCATACAGCACTGCCAGGCCCAGCCCCGTGGACAGCGCGTGCAGCACCAGCGCGCGCTCGCGGTAGGCCTGCGCAATCAACACACTGAAAAACGCCACCAGCAGTTGGGCCCCGGCAAAGCCTGCCAGCAAGAGCATGTCCTGGGGGCTGGCAGGAGCGAGCTCAGTCACGTTCGATCTTGAACTCGGCCTGCGCCGGCGCCACGGCCACCGGCGCCAGCGGGGCGATCATGTTGCCGCGGCCCACCGCGCCGCCGATCGGCGCGGTTGCTCCGTACGCGCCGCCAACCGGCGCAGCCATCTGCATGCGCACCCGCGTGGGCGAACGCCGCTCGGCCAGCACCTCGGGCGGCTTGAGCATCGTGTACAGTTGCATCACCGTGCGCACATAGTTCTGCGTCTCTTTGTAGTTGGGGATGCGGTTGCCGGCGCGCTGCACTGCGCCCTCGCCCGCGTTGTAGGCAGCCAGCGCCAGCTCCAGCCGGCCCGGGAACATGTTGATCAGGTCGCGCAGGTAGCGGCTGCCCGTGCGGATGTTGGTGCGCGGGTCGGTCAGCTTTTGCTGCACCGGCGTTTTGGCGTCGCCCGACACGCCGTAGCGCTCCGCCGTGGCCGGGATGATCTGCATCAGACCCACCGCGCCCTTGGGCGAGACGGCACGGGCGTCAAAGCCCGATTCAGTGGCGATCAGCGCCTGCAGCAGTTCGTAGTCAATGCCATGGCGGTTGGACGCCTCGCGCAGGTGGTGCTTGACCTGCTTGTAGCTGGGCGACACCTCAAAAAAGGCGAGCAGCTTCGGCGCCGCCGTGGGCACGGCCACCGCACGCGGGGTGTGCGCCACCGGCGCCACGCCCCGGGCCGTGTCAAAGCGCTCGTCGCCGCGAAAGAACAGCTCGTAGCGCTCGTCCAGCCGCTCGGACGCGAAATGGGCCACGCCCTTGCTGTCCACAAAGCCCCAGATATCGGCCTGCGCGGCCAGCGGCATCACGCCCAGCGCCAACGCAAACAGCCGCCACAGCATTTTCTTCATGCAAACATCTCCAGCCCCTGGGCGCGGCGCGCGGCAAACTCGGGCGCCAGCATGGACATGACGATCAGGGAGTCGCGTCCGTCGGCCACGCGCACGGCGTCGCGCAGCCGCCCTTCCAGCGCAAAGCCCTCGCCCTGGTACAGGCCCTGGGCGCGGGCGTTGCGCTCCTTCACGTCCAGCCAGAAGCGGTGCGCGCCCAGGTCGTCAAACACGATTTTCTTGACCACCCGCAGCGCGGCGCGGCCGCGGCCCAGGCCTTTTTCCTGCACCACCATGCGCTTGAGCTCCAGCGACTGGTTCTGGCTGCGACAGCCAATCAGGATGACAAAGCCCGCCGCATCCAGCCCGGCGCCCGCTTCGATGATGAAGTGGCGAAAGTCCGGGAAGCGGATGGCGGCCTCGTGCTGGGTGCGCTCCCAGGGTGTGATGAACGGCAGGTTGGCCGGGTCCTGCTCCAGCGACAGCACAAAATCCAGGTCGCTCTGCATGGTCGGGCGCAGCCGGACGCGGGCGGGTGCCTTGACGAATGCGGGGGCGGTGGCGGCTGTCATGCGGGTTGGTTCAGATGTCGATTTCGACCGTGTCACCATGAAGCTCCATGAGTTCCCGGCGGGCCGCGGCCTCGCCTTTGCCCATGAGCTTGGTGATCAGGTTTTCGGTCTGCAGGAAGTCCATGCTGCCCAGTTGTACCGGAAGCAGCCGGCGCGTGTCAGGGTTGAGCGTGGTTTCCCACAATTGTTCCGCGCTCATTTCACCCAGGCCCTTGAAGCGGCTGATGCTCCAGGCGCCTTCGCGCACGCCTTCCTTGCGCAATTTGTCCAGAATGGCCGTCAACTCGCCTTCATCCAGCGCGTACACCTTGGACGCGGGTTTTTTGCCTCGGGCCGGCGCATCCACCCGGAACAGC
>JBEIPU010000228.1:0-2181 GCA_040376925.1 Caenimonas sp.
CATCGCGGCACCGAAACGCACGCTCTTCGCGATGTCGCCATGGTCACGGATGCCGCCGTCGGCGATGATGGGTTTGGTCGCGACGCGGGCGCACCACTTCATCGCGCTCAGCTGCCAGCCGCCAGTGCCGAAGCCGGTCTTCAGCTTCGTGATGCAGACCTTGCCCGGGCCCACGCCGACCTTGGTGGCGTCGGCGCCCCAGTTCTCCAGGTCGATCACGGCCTCGGGCGTGGCCACGTTGCCCGCGATCACGAAGGCCTTGGGCAGTTTCTGCTTCAGGTAGCCAATCATGTTCTTCACGCTGTCGGCATGGCCGTGGGCGATGTCAATGGTGATGTACTCGGGCGTCAGGCCTTGGGCCACCAGCTGGTCCACCGTGTCGTAGTCGGGCTTCTTGACGCCCAGCGAGATGGACGCGAACACGCCCCTGGCGTGCATGTCCTTGACGAACTTCACGTTGTCCAGGTCAAAGCGGTGCATGACGTAGAAATAGCCCGCCTGCGCCATCCACGCGCAGATGGATTCGTCCACCACCGTTTTCATGTTGGCCGGCACCACCGGAATGCGGAAGGTGCGCCCGCCCAGCGCCACGCCGGCGTCGCACTCGGAGCGGCTTTCCACGCGGCATTTGCGCGGCAGAAGCAGGACGTTGTCGTAGTCAAAGATTTCCATTTGAGAACCAGGCTCCAGAAAGCTGTTTGTTGAACAGGGAGAGCGCTTGGCTTGGCCGGTCCGTTTGCCGCGGGGGCAAACAAAAACCGGGTCCAAGAAACTTGGGCCCGGTGGCTGATTCTACCCGTGCGGCCCGCATCAGCGGGCGCCGGCACATGCGGATTGCGCTATGCCGTGTATACGGCCTTTCGCATCTTCCACCCAGCCGATGACGCGCAGCCGGTCGGCCTGCGCGCCCTCGGCAATCAGCATCGAGCGGCTTTCCAGCAGCCGTGCCGGCGCCCGGGTGGCCTGCCAGGGCACCTGCAGCAGGTTGCGCACCAGGTTGCGTTCCACCGCCGTGCCTTCCGTGCCCACGGGAATCGTCTCCACCAGGGCCAGCCAGGCCGTCCAGGGGCCGCGCGCGGCGGGCTTCATCTCGATGGATGCGCCGATGTAGTCGTTGAACGGCATGCCGTGGGCCACTCGCAGCGTGCGTTTGCCCACGGCGCGCTGCGTGGCCTCGTTGGCCTGCGCCGGTGCCTGGTGGCCCAGCGCCTGCAGCCGGGTCAGGCTGTCGCGGGTGGCGGCAGCTGACAGCGGTGCGTCGTCGCCGCGGCTGCCGGGAACGATCCAGTCCAGCGCCACCTCACCCCGCTGGGTGTTTCGCGCCTGCGGGTCTGACCAGCAGGAAGCGCAGTCGGCGTTGATGAAGCGCTCCAGCAGGGCCACGGGGCGGGGCTGGCCGTCGCTGGAGCATGACGACTGCGCCAGGGTAGCCAAGGGTGTGAGGAGGGTGACCAGCAGTGCTGTCGGCAACAAGGTCTTTTTCATTCGCGTGAGTTCCTACAATGTCCAGATGTTCCCAGAAGTCGCTGCAACGTCCCCACTCTTACACAATCTCAATCCCGAGCAGCGCGCTGCGGTTGTCCTGCCCAATGAGCATGCGCTGATCCTGGCGGGGGCGGGCTCGGGCAAGACCCGGGTGCTGACCACCCGCATCGCCTGGCTGCTGCAAACCGGCGTGGTCTCGCCCGGCGGGCTGCTGGCCGTGACCTTTACCAACAAGGCCGCGAAAGAGATGATGACGCGGCTGTCGGCCATGCTGCCGGTCAATGTGCGCGGCATGTGGATCGGCACCTTCCACGGCCTGTGCAACCGATTCTTGCGGGCCCACAGCAAGCTGGCCAACCTGCCGCAGAGCTTCCAGATCCTGGACACGCAGGACCAGTTGAGCGCCATCAAGCGGCTGATGAAGCAGCATGGCGTGGACGAGGAGCGCTTTCCGGCCAAGCAGACGCAATGGTTCATTGCCGGCGCCAAGGAAGACGGCCTGCGCCCCAACATGGTGGAAGCGCGCGACGAGGAAACCCGCCGCAAGGTGGAGATCTACCAGCTCTATGAAGACCAGTGCCAGCGCGAGGGTGTGGTGGACTTTGGCGAACTGATGCTGCGCAGCTACGAGCTGCTGCGCGACAACGACCCGGTGCGCGAGCATTACCAGCGGCGCTTCCGGCACATCCTGATTGA
>JBEIPU010000214.1:0-4805 GCA_040376925.1 Caenimonas sp.
CGACCCCAAGATGCTGGAAATGTCGGTGTACGAGGGCATTCCGCACCTGCTGGCCCCGGTGGTGACCGACATGCGCCAGGCCGCGCACGGCCTGAACTGGTGCGTGGCCGAGATGGAGCGGCGCTACAAGCTCATGAGCAAGCTGGGCGTGCGCAACCTGGGCGGCTACAACAACAAGATCGACGAAGCCAAGGCCCGCGAGGAATTCATCTACAACCCGTTCAGCCTCACGCCCGACAGCCCGGAGCCGCTGGAGCGCCTGCCGCATATCGTGGTGGTGATCGACGAACTGGCCGACCTCATGATGGTGGTGGGCAAGAAGATCGAAGAGCTGATCGCCCGCCTGGCGCAAAAGGCGCGCGCCGCCGGCATCCACCTGATCCTGGCCACGCAGCGGCCCAGCGTGGACGTGATCACCGGCCTGATCAAGGCCAACATCCCCACCCGCATCGCGTTCCAGGTGTCCAGCAAGATCGACAGCCGCACCATCCTGGACCAGATGGGCGCCGAGGCCCTGCTGGGCATGGGCGACATGCTCTACATGGCCAGCGGCACCGGGCTGCCGGTGCGGGTGCACGGCGCCTTTGTGAGCGACGAGGAAGTCCACCGCGTGGTGGCCTACTTGAAAGAGCAGGGGGGCGAGCCCAACTACATCGAAGGCGTGCTCGAAGGCGGCACCGTCGATGGTGAAGACGGCGACCTGCTGGGCGACGGCGGTGCCGGTGAAAAGGACCCGATGTACGACCAGGCGGTGGAAGTAGTGCTGAAAAACCGCAAGGCCAGCATCTCGCTGGTGCAGCGCCACCTCAAGATTGGTTACAACCGCGCGGCGCGTCTTGTGGAAGATATGGAAAAAGCCGGGTTGGTCAGTGCCATGAGCGGCAGCGGCCAGCGCGAGATCCTGGTGCCTAACCGCGCCGAATGAACAAGGCAGATCAATGAAAAAGCAGTGGGCAATCGCCATGCTTGCCGCCTGGGCCGCAGCCGCCGGTGCCGCCGGCATGGACAGTCTGGAAGCATTCGTCAAGGGTGCCAGAAGCGGCAAGGCCGAATTCACCCAGGTGGTGACGTCGCCGTCGCGCGACGGCCAGGCCGCGCGCACCAAGACGTCCAGCGGCACGTTTGAATTCTCGCGCCCCAACCGGTTTCGCTTTCACTACAAGAAGCCGTTCGAGCAGACCATCGTGGCCGACGGCCAGACGCTGTGGCTGCACGACGTGGACCTGAACCAGGTGACGGCGCGCAAGCAGGCGTCCATCCTGGGCACCACGCCAGCCGCGCTGATTGCTGCCGCGCCTGACCTGAGCGCGCTGCAAAAAGACTTCACCCTGCAGCCCGCCGCCGACAAGGACGGCCTGCAATGGGTGCAGGCCACGCCCAAGGCCCGCGACGGCCAGCTGCAGAACGTGCGCGTGGGCTTCAAGGGCACGGAGCTGGCCGCGCTGGAGATCCTGGACAGCTTCGGCCAGCGCTCGCTGCTGACCTTTGCCAACCTGCAGACCAACGTGACGCTGGCGCAGGACGCATTCCAGTTCAAGCCGCCTGCGGGCGCCGACGTGATCCGTCAGTAGGCATTTGAGCGCGCGGCCTACGCCCCACCTGCCGCTGGCCGAGCGCCTGCGCCCCCGCACGCTGGGCGAGGTCATCGGCCAGCAACACCTGCTGGGCCCGGGCATGCCGCTGCGCATTGCGTTTGAGTCCGGCCAGCCGCACAGCTGCATCCTGTGGGGGCCGCCGGGCGTGGGCAAGACCACCATCGCGCGGCTGATGGCCGATTCATTTGATGCGCAATTCATCACCATCAGCGCGGTGCTGGGGGGCGTGAAGGAGATTCGCGAGGCGGTGGACGCCGCCCAGCGCGCGCGTGACGGGCTGGAGCAGCGCCACACTATCGTGTTCGTGGACGAAGTGCACCGCTTCAACAAGAGCCAGCAGGACGCGTTTTTGCCGCATGTGGAAAGCGGCCTCTTCACCTTCATAGGCGCCACCACCGAAAACCCCTCGTTTGAAGTCAACTCGGCCTTGCTGTCGCGCGCGGCGGTCTATGTGCTGCAGCCCCTGGGCGAAGACGACCTGGGCCAGATCGTGGCGCGCGCGCAGGCCATAAACGCCGTGCCGCCCGTGGAGCAGGCCGCGCTGCAGCGGCTGGTGGCCTATGCCGACGGTGACGCGCGGCGCCTGCTCAACACACTGGAAACCCTGGCCGTATCGGCCCGCGCCGAAAAGCTGGCCGAGGTGAGCGACGCCTGGCTGCTCAAGGTGCTGGGCGAGCGCATGCGCCGCTACGACAAGGGTGGCGAGCAGTTCTACGACACCATCAGCGCGCTGCACAAATCCGTGCGCGGCTCCGACCCCGACGCTGCCCTGTACTGGCTGGTGCGCATGCTCGACGGTGGCGCCGAGCCGCGCTACATGGCGCGCCGGCTGATCCGCATGGCCAGCGAAGATATCGGCCTGGCCGACCCGCGCGCGCTGCAGCTGGCGCTGGACGCCGCCGACACCTACGAGCGCCTGGGCACGCCCGAGGGCGAGCTGGCGCTGGCGCAATGCGTGATCTACCTGGCGATGGCGCCCAAGTCCAACGCCGTGTACAAGGCCTTCAACGAAGCGAAGGCGCTGGTCAGGAAGGACGGCACGCGCCCCGTGCCCATGCACCTGCGCAACGCGCCCACCCAGCTCATGAAAGACCTGGACTACGGCAAGAACTACCGCTATGCCCACGACGAAGACGGCGGCTTTGCCGCGGGCGAGCGCTACCTGCCCGACGGCATGGCGCCGCCCAACTTCTATCGGCCGGTGGAACGGGGCCTGGAGATCCGCATTGCAGATAAGCTTCGCGAACTCAAGCGCCTTAATGATCAGCAAAACTAATCAAGAAAAAATCGCCCTGATGCGGCATTTCGTCAAGGGTAAACCCCCGGCAACCCCCCGTTTTTGTCAGCAGCACCCTTAGCTACAATCGCCTACACAAACCCGCCCATGGAGCTGCTTGGCGGGTTTTTTGCTAGATGACGGTTGGTGCCCACAAGGCGCGTCTGTCACTCAAAGAGGCCTGGCCAGGAAAACCTGGCTCAACCTGGCCACCCGGCCGGTACAAAAACGGAGAATTTCTATGGAAATACTGCTGCAACAGATCATCAACGGTCTGGTTCTTGGCAGCATGTACGCCTTGGTAGCGTTGGGCTACACCATGGTGTACGGCATCATCAACCTCATCAACTTCGCGCACGGTGAAGTCCTGATGGTCGGTGCGCTGACCAGCTGGACCATCATCGGCCTCATGCAGGCGTCCATGCCCGGCGCACCCGGCTGGGTGGTGCTGATCATCTCGATGCTGATTGCCTGCGTGGTGGCGGCGGCGCTCAACTTCGTGATTGAAAAGGTCGCCTACCGGCCGCTGCGCAACAGCCCCAAGCTGGCGCCCCTGATCACCGCCATCGGCATGTCCATCCTGCTGCAGACGCTGGCCATGATCATCTGGAAGCCCAACTACAAGCCCTATCCCACGCTGCTGCCCGCCACCCCGTTTGAAGTGGGCGGCGCGGTGATCACCCCCACGCAGATCATGATCCTGGGCCTGACGGCGGTGTCGCTGGCCCTGCTGATGTACCTGGTCAACTACACCCGCCTGGGCCGCGCGATGCGCGCCACGGCCGAAAACCCCCGCGTGGCGGGGCTGATGGGCGTCAAGCCCGACATGGTGATCTCGGCCACCTTCATCATCGGCGCCATCCTGGCGACCATTGCCGGCGTGATGTACGCGTCCAACTACGGCACGGTGCAGCACACCATGGGCTTCCTGCCGGGGCTGAAGGCCTTCACGGCGGCGGTGTTCGGCGGCATCGGCAACCTGGCCGGCGCGGTGGTCGGCGGCATCCTGCTGGGGCTGATCGAGGCCATCGGCTCGGGCTACATCGGCACGCTGACCGGCGGTGTGCTGGGCAGCCACTACTCCGACATCTTTGCGTTCATTGTGCTGATCGTCATGCTCACGCTGCGCCCGTCGGGCCTGCTGGGCGAACGCGTGGCAGACCGCGCCTGAAGGAGAACAAGCCATGCAAAAAAACAAACTCTATGTCTTCCTGGCAGCGGCCGTGGGCCTGCTGATCCTGCCGCTGATCCTGCAGACCGCGGGCAACGCCTGGGTGCGCATCGCCGACATGGCGCTGCTGTATGTGCTGCTGGCCCTGGGGCTGAACATCGTGGTGGGCTATGCCGGCCTGCTGGACCTGGGCTTCGTCGCGTTCTTCGCGATCGGCGCCTACATGTTCGGCCTGATGGCGTCGCCCCACCTGACCGACAGCTTCCCGTGGTTTGCGCAGATGTTCCCCAACGGGCTGCACACGCCGCTGTGGATCGTGATACCGCTGGGGGCGTTTTTAGCGGGGGTGCTGGGCATCCTGCTCGGCGCGCCCACACTCAAGCTGCGCGGCGACTACCTGGCCATCGTGACGCTGGGCTTCGGTGAAATCATCCGCGTGTTCCTGAACAACCTGGACCATCCGGTCAACATCACCAACGGCCCCAAGGGCCTGGGGCAGATCGACTCCATCAAGTTCTTCGGCTTTGACCTGGGCAAGAAGCACGAGCTGTTCGGCTTCGAGATCGCGTCAGTCACCATGTACTACTACCTGTTCCTGGTGCTGGTGGTGGTCAGCGTGGTGATCTGCCACCGGCTGGAGCTGTCGCGCATCGGCCGCGCCTGGATGGCCATCCGCGAAGACGAAATCGCCGCCAAGGCCATGGGCATCAACACCCGCAACATGAAGCTGCTGGCGTTCGGCATGGGCGCCACCTTTGGCGGC
>JBEIPU010000210.1:0-5052 GCA_040376925.1 Caenimonas sp.
ATCACCGCCTTCAACGACGACTACGGTGTGGAGGTCCTGCACGCCTGGGGCATGACCGAGATGAGCCCGCTGGGCACGCTGTGCACGCTCAAGAACAAACACCTCACGATGTCCGAGGCCGACAAGATGAAGATCCGCCTCAAGCAGGGCCGGGCCATCTTTGGCGTGGACATGAAGATCGTGGGTGATGACGGCAATGAGCTGCCCTGGGACGGCAAGGCCTTTGGCGACCTGTACGTCAAGGGCCCGTGGATCGTGCGCGAATACTTCAAGGGCGAGGGCGGCGACCCGCTGCGAGACGGCTGGTTCCCCACCGGGGACGTCGCCACGATTGACCCTGACGGCTACATGCAGATCACCGACCGCAGCAAGGACGTGATCAAGTCCGGCGGCGAATGGATCAGCTCCATCGACATCGAAAACATTGCCGTGGCGCACCCGGGCGTGGCCATGGCCGCCTGCGTGGGCATGCCGCATCCCAAATGGGATGAACGCCCCATCGTGGCCGTGGTCAAAAAGCCGGGCGCCGAAGTCACGAAGGAAGAGCTGCTGGAGTTCTACAAAGGCAAGGCCGTGGCCAAGTGGCAGGTGCCCGACGACGTGGTGTTCGTCGATGCGATCCCGCTGGGCGCCACCGGCAAGATGCTCAAGACCCGCCTGCGTGAAATGCTCAAGGACTACAAGCTGCCAAACCTTTGAAGCTGCACTGCAGAACACACTGCGCGCGCACCACTTTGGCCCCTGTCGCATGGGCGATAGAAACGCCCCTGCTTAGGGGCAATCCCTGAGCGTTGCACTGCACAAAAACCAGTACGCTGCGCTCTGTCAGTCAACCATGGAGACACGAATGAAATTTGCCGTCAAAGCCGTTGCCGCATCCGCCATCTTGCTTGCCGCAGGCGCCGCATTTGCCCAAAAGGGCGAGACCGTCAAAATGGTCCGCATCGACCCCCTGACCGGCCTGCTGGGCCCCGTGGGCGTGAGCCAGATGAAGGGCTACCAGTTCTTCGCCGAAAAGTACTCCGGCGCGGGCAACCCCGCCGGCGTCAAGTTCGACATCACCTTCATCGACAACAAGCTCAGCCCCGCTGAAAGCCTGAACGCACTGAAGGCGGCCATCGACCAGGGCGCACGCTACATCGTGCAGGGCAACGGCTCGTCGGTGGCGCTGGCGCTGATCGACGCGGTCAACAAGCACAACGAGCGCAACCCCGGCAAAGAGGTGCTGTACCTCAACGACTCTGCCGTGGACCCGGACCTGACCAACAGCAAGTGCAGCTACTGGCACTTCCGCTTTGACGCCGACACGTCGATGAAGATGGAAGCCATGTCCAGCTTCATGGCCGAGCAGAAGGACATCAAGAACGTCTACATCCTGGGCCAGAACTACTCGCACGGTGTGCAGGTGGCCAAGTACGCCAAGGAAACCCTGGCCCGCAAGCGCCCGGACATCAAGATCGTGGGCGAAGACCTGCACCCGCTGGCCCAGGTGCGCGACTTCGCGCCCTACATCGCCAAGATCAAGGCCTCGGGCGCCGACACGGTGATCACCGGCAACTGGGGCTCGGACCTGTCCTTGCTGGTCAAGGCGGCCAACGAAGGCGGCTATAACGGCAAGTTCTTCACCTACTACGCCGGCGTGACCGGCACGCCCACGGCGCTGGGCGCGGCCGCCGCCGGGCGCGTGTACCAGGTGGCCTACAACCACTACAACATGGGCGGCCAGATGGACAAGTGGATGAACGAGTTCAAGGCCAAGTACAACGACGACTTCTACACGGGCTCGACCATCCGCATCTTTGAAACCCTGGGCGCGGCCATGGCCAAGGCCAAGTCCACCGACCCGGTCAAGGTGGCCGCGGCGCTGGAAGGCATCAAGGTCAAGAGCTTCAACGGCGAAGTGGAAATCCGCAAGGCCGACCACCAGCTGCAGCAGCCGCTGTACATGTCGGTCTGGCAGAAGGCCGACAAGAAGTACCCCTACAGCCCCGAGAACACCGGCATGACGCTGGTGCCCCTGAAGGAGTACCCCAACTACGTGTCCAGCACGCCCACCAGCTGCCAGATGAAGCGCCCCTGATTCCAGTGGGGTGACACTCAGGAGCCCGTACGGGTGCACCGTATCGGGCTCCTTTATTTTTGATCGCTGAGGAAGGTCGGACGACATGGAGTTTTTCATCATCTCGATGCTCAACGGGGTGAGCTACGGGCTGCTGCTGTTCATGCTCAGCTCGGGGCTCACGTTGATCTTCAGCATGATGGGCGTGCTGAATTTTGCGCACGCCAGCTTTTACATGGTGGGCGCCTACGTGGGCTACAGCATCTCCAAATTCGTGGGGTTCTGGCCCGCGCTGGTGCTGGCGCCACTGGTGGTGGGCGCCATGGGGGCGCTGTTTGAGCGCTGGTCGCTGCGCAAGGTGCACAAGTACGGCCACGTGCCCGAGCTGCTGGTGACTTTTGGCCTGTCGTACGTGATCGTCGAGCTGGTGCAGCTGGTGTGGGGCCGCATTGCGGTGGAATTCCGCCCGCCCGAGGTGCTGCAGGGGCCGGCCTTCACGCTGATCAACCATTCGGTCGACGGCCTGCGCCTGCTTTGGGGCGCCGCGCCCGCCGGTGCCTGCCAGGTGGCCGATGCCGCGGTGCGCGTGGTGTGCTCACCGTTCCCGGCCACGCGCGGCTTCATGATGCTGGTGGCGCTGGTCATGCTCGTTTCCGTGTGGCTGCTGCTCACGCGCACGCGCATCGGCCTGGTGATCCAGGCCGCGCTGACCCACCCCGATGCGGTGGAGTCGCTGGGGCACAACGTGCCGCGCGTGTTCATGCTGGTGTTTGGCGCCGGCACGGCGCTGGCCGGCCTGGCCGGCGTGATCGGCGGCAGCACCTTCCTGACCGAACCGTCCATGGCGGCCACGGTGGGCTCGGTGATCTTCGTGGTGGTGGTGGTCGGCGGCATGGGCTCGCTTTCGGGCGCGTTCATCGCGTCCATCCTGATCGGCACCATCCAGACCTTCGCCGTGGCGTTTGACTATTCCGTGGGTTCGGTGGCGGCGCAGCTGGGCATCCAGCTCAGCGCGGCGGCCAAGGCCAACACGCTGACCACGCTCACCCTGTCACAGGTCGCGCCGATCCTGCCGTACCTGTTCCTGGTGCTGATCCTGATCTTCCGCCCCCGGGGCCTGCTGGGCACGCGCGAGGGCTGACACCATGCATAAAAACTACTACGAATTCAAACCGCTGAACATCGGGCGCTGGGTGGTCTGGGGCCTGTTTGCGCTGCTGCTGGCGCTGGCGCCTCTGGTGTTCACCAGCGGGCTGTCCATCACCATGCTGTCGCAGATGGGCATCGCCATCATTGCCTGCCTGTCCTACAACATCCTGCTGGGCCAGGGCGGCATGCTGAGCTTCGGCCATGCGGTGTATACCGGCCTGGGCTCGTTCCTGGCCATCCATGCACTCAACATGGTCAGCGCAGGCTCCCTGCCGCTGCCTGTCTCCCTGGTGCCCATCGTGGGCGGCATTGCCGGCATGTTCTTTGCCGCGCTGCTGGGCTGGGTCACCACGCGCAAGTCGGGCACCACCTTTGCCATGATCACGCTGGGCATCGGCGAGCTGGTGTTTGCCATGTCGCTGATGATCCCGGAGTTTTTCGGCGGCGAGGGCGGCATCAACGCCAACCGCGTGGTGGGCAAGCCCTTCATGGGCATCAGCTTCGGCCCGCCGATCCAGGTGTACTACCTGATCGCGGTGTACACCTTTGTGGCGGTAGCGCTGATGTTTGCCTTCACGCGCACGCCGCTGGGCCGCATCCTGAACGCGGTGCGCGACAACCCCGAGCGCGTGGAATTCGTGGGCTACAACACCCAGAAGGTGCGCTACCTGGCCTTCATCATCGCGGGCTTCTTTGCGGGCATCTCGGGTGGCCTGGCGGCCCTCAACTTTGAAATCGTCACCGCCGAAGTGGTGGGCGCGGCCCGCTCGGGCGGCTATCTGCTGTTCACCTTCCTCGGCGGGGCCACGTTCTTCTTCGGGCCCATCATCGGCGCCATCCTGATGGTGCTGGCGTTCATCCTGTTCAGCGAATTCACCTCGGCCTGGCTGCTGTACCTGGGCTTGATCTTCCTGTTCATGGTGATGTACGCGCCTGGCGGTATTGCCAGCCTGATCATGATGAACCTGCGCGTGGCGGCATTTGGCCGGCTGCGCGAGCTGTGGGTGAGCTACCTGGCGCTGGCCGTTACGGCGCTGGTGGCGCTTACGGGTGCCGCCGCGATCATCGAGATGGTCTACCACCTGCAGCTCAATTCGGCGCAGGGCAGCACGCTGAAGTTCATGGGCGCGGTGCTGGACACCAGGAGCGTGAACAGCTGGTTTGGCGCGGTGTTTGTGCTGGGCACGGGCATCGGCCTGTTTGAAATCGCCCGGCGCGAGTTTTCCCGCCAATGGGGTGAGATCCAGGAATTCATCGAAAAGGAAATCAAGCGCCGGGAGGCAATGCAATGAGCACCTACGCACTTGAACTGAAAGACCTGCGCAAGAGCTTCGGCAAGACCGAGATCATCCGCGGTGCCAACCTGGCGGTCGAGGCCGGCCAGCGCGTGGCCATCATCGGGCCCAACGGCGCGGGCAAGTCCACGCTGTTCAACCTGATCAGCGGCCGCTTCGAGCCCACCAGCGGCGACGTGC
Organism: Caenimonas sp.; assembly: GCA_040376925.1. Taxonomy (GTDB): domain Bacteria; phylum Pseudomonadota; class Gammaproteobacteria; order Burkholderiales; family Burkholderiaceae_C; genus RAM1. The sequence continues at coordinate 4,684 of JBEIPU010000210.1, forward strand.
TGCTCAACGGCCAGCGCATCAACGGCATGAAGCCGTTCGAGATCAACCGCCTGGGGCTGTCGCGCAGCTTCCAGATCACCAACATCTTTCCCAAGCTCAGCGTGTTCGAGAACCTGCGATGCAGCGTGCTGTGGAGCCTGGGCTACAAGTACACCTTCCTGAAATTCCTGGCCGACCTGGACGACGCCAACGACCGCGCCGAGGAACTGATGGAGATGATCAAGCTGGACAAGAAACGCGACGTGCTGGCCGTGAACCTGACCTATGCCGAGCAGCGCGCGCTGGAGATCGGCATCACCATTGGCGGCGGCGCCGGCGTGATCCTGCTGGACGAACCCACGGCCGGCATGAGCCGCAGCGAGACCAGCC
>JBEIPU010000220.1:0-4278 GCA_040376925.1 Caenimonas sp.
CGTCTCGGTGGCCGTGTCCATCGGCCTGGCCTCGGTGCTGGGCATCCAGGCGTCCAACGCGCACATGCTGATCTCCGTCAAGGAGATGTTCAACTCCATCAACAAGTTTCCGCTGGCGGCCATCCCGTTTTTCATCCTGGCGGGCAACCTGATGGAAACCGGCGGCATCTCGCGCCGGCTGGTGGAGTTTGCCAAGTCGCTGGTCGGCGGCGTGCAGGGCGGTTTGCCGATGACCTGTGTGCTGACCTGCATGATTTTTGCCGCCGTATCGGGCTCGTCGGTGGCCACCACCTTTGCCATCGGTGCCATCCTGATCCCGGCGCTCATCAAGCACGGCTACCCCACCAGCTACGCCGCCGCGCTGCAGGCCACGTCGGCCGAGCTGGGCGTGATCATCCCGCCCAGCATCCCGATGATCCTGTACGGCGTGAGCGCCGAAGTGTCCATTGGCGAGCTGTTCATCGCAGGTTTCGGCCCCGGCATCCTGATCGGTGTGGCGCTCATGGTGTTTGTCCACATCTACTGCCGCATCAAGGGTTGGGGCAAGAACGACGGCGACGGCCGCCTGGGTGTGGGCAAGGCCACGCTGCAGGCCAGCTGGGCGCTGCTGATGCCGGTCATCATCCTGGGCGGCATCTATGGCGGTGTGTTCACGCCGACCGAGGCATCGGCCGCCGCGGTGGCGTACGCTTTGATCGTGGGTGTCGTGATCTACCGGGAGATCAAGATCAAGGACCTGTACCCCATCCTGCGCAAATCGGTCATCAGCTCGGCGGTGATCATGTTCATCATTGCCAATGCGGGGCTGTTTGCCTTCCTGATCACGCGCGCGGGCGTGCCGGATGCCATCGGCCGCTGGCTGGAAGCCGTGCTGCAAAGCCCGGCGCTGTTCCTGCTGGGCGTGAACGCGGCACTGTTCATCATCGGCATGTTCATTGAAACCAGCGCGGCCATCATCGTGCTGGCGCCCATCCTGGCGCCGGTGGCCATGCACTTTGGCGTGGATCCGGTGCACTTCGGCCTGATCATGGTGGTGAACCTGGCCCTGGGCATGATCACGCCGCCGTTTGGCGTGAACCTGTTTGCGGCCTGCACGGTGGCGCGAATATCGCTGGACCGCATCATCGGGCACCTGATCCCGTTTGTGCTCGTTATCCTGGCGTGCCTGCTGGTGATCACCTATGTGCCCGGCATTTCGCTGACTTTGCGCGATCTGGTCTATTCCAAGTAGGTAGAATCGGCAGCTGTCAGGAGAGAGCTTCCCTCGAGGAAGCCGCCGAAGGCGCAGGGACACCCCGAACGCTCAGGCAAAAGGACTGGCAAAGCACCCCGCAAGGGGTGTTTCCTTGCTGGAGAGAGGCCGCCCTGTGCGGTGGCCCACCGAAGGAGCAAGCGCCGCATCGACGGCGTGAATCTCTCAGGTAAAGCGGACAGCAGGGGCAACCCATGGCGGCGCCTTTCACGGGCGAAGTTGTGGCTTCACAAGCTTGCCCCGGAGATCACGTGTCCGCTCCCGCCGAAACATTGCTCAAAACCCCGCTGCACGCGCTGCACGCCGAACTGGGCGCGCGCATGGTGCCGTTTGCCGGTTACTCCATGCCCGTGCAATACCCCGCCGGCCTGATGGCCGAACACCACCACACCCGCAGCGCCGCCGGCCTGTTTGACGTGTCGCACATGGGCCAGCTGCGCCTGGTGGGCGCCGATGCCGCCGCCGCGTTTGAAACACTGATGCCGGTGGACGTGATCGGCCTGGCCGAGGGCAAGCAGCGCTACGGCCTGCTGCTGACGGATGAGGGCACCATCATCGACGACCTGATGTTCGTCAACCGCGGTGCGGACCTGTTCGTCATCGTCAATGGCGCATGCAAGGTCGGCGACATTGCCCACATCCAGGACAGGATCGGCGCGCGCTGCGCCGTGCTGCCCATGCCCGACCAGGCCCTGCTGGCGCTGCAGGGGCCGCAAGCCGTCACCGCCCTGTCGCGGCTTTTGACCGGGCTGGACAAGCTGGTGTTCATGACCGGCGGCCACTTCATCTGGGAAGGCGCCGACCTGTTCATCACCCGCAGCGGCTACACCGGCGAAGACGGTTTTGAAATCTCCGTCCCGCCCACCCACGCCGAGCCCTTTGCGCGCGCCCTGCTGGCCCAGCCCGAGGTCAAGCCCATCGGCCTGGGCGCGCGCAATTCGCTGCGGCTGGAGGCCGGCCTGTGCCTGTACGGCAACGACATCGACACCACCACCACGCCCGTGGAGGCCGCGCTGACCTGGGCCATCCAGAAAGTGCGGCGCCAGGGCGGCGCGCGCGAAGGCGGCTTTCCAGGCGCGGGCCGCGTGCTGGCCCAGCTGGCGGGAGAGGGCCTGGTACGCAAGCGCGTGGGCCTGGTGGCGCTGGAGCGCGTGCCCGTGCGCGACCACACCGAGCTGCACAACGCGGCGGGCCAGCGCATTGGCGAGGTGACCAGCGGCCTGCTGGGCCCCACGGTGGACAAGCCTGTGGCCATGGGCTACGTTGGCACCGAATATGCAGCCATAGGCACGCGCGTGAACGCCATCGTGCGCGGCAAGCCCGTGCCGATGGAGGTAACCGCCATGCCCTTCACGCCCGCCCATTACTCCCGCGGCAATTAATTGGAATCTGACCCCCATTAGGAGAACCCCATGAGCATCAAGTACACCGAAGACCACGAATGGCTGAAGGTAGAGGGCGACACCGCCGTCGTCGGCATCACGCACCACGCGCAGGACGCTTTAGGTGACGTGGTGTTTGTGGATCTGCCCGAGGTGGGCAAGGTCTACGCACAGAAAGAAACCGCCGGCGTGGTGGAGTCGGTCAAGGCGGCGGCCGATGTGTACATGCCGGTCAGCGGCGAAGTGACCGAGGTGAACGAAGCGCTGCGCGCCGACCCGTCGCTGGCCAACACCGACCCGCTGAACGCGGGCTGGTTCTTCAAGGTCCGGCTGTCCGATGCGTCCCAGCTGGCCGCGCTGATGGACGAGACCAGTTACACCGCCTTTTCCGCCAACGCCTGACCCCTGCCACCTGAACAGGACCCTGCCATGTTGATGTCTGCTGCCCGTCCCTTAAGCGATCTGGAGAACGCCAGCGAATTCATTCCCCGCCACATCGGCATTGATGCCGCCGGTGAGGCGCACATGCTGTCGGTGATCGGCGAGGCGTCACGCCGCGCGCTGATCGACAGCATCGTGCCGCGCAGCATCGCCCGCAGTGCCGCCATGAAGCTGCCCGCTGCGGTGACCGAAGCCGCCGCGCTGGCCGAGCTCAAGGCCATGGCGCAACAGAACCAGGTGCTCAAAAGCTTCATTGGCCAAGGCTACTACGGCACGCACACGCCCGGCGTGATCCTGCGCAACATCCTGGAAAACCCCGCCTGGTACACCGCCTACACGCCCTACCAGGCCGAGATTTCGCAGGGCCGCATGGAGGCCCTGGTCAACTTCCAGACCATGGTGTGCGACCTGACGGGCATGCCAATGGCCAATGCGTCCATGCTGGATGAGGCCACGTCTGCGGCCGAGGCCATGACGCTGGCCATGCGCAGCGTCAAGAGCAAAAGCCGGCGCATCGTGGTGGCGGGCGACTGCCACCCGCAGGTGATTGAAGTGGTGCAAACGCGCGCCGCGCCGCTGGACATCGAGGTGGTGCTGGCCAATTCAGGCCCCGAATGGAACCAGCTGCTGGACGGTGACTACTTTGCCGTACTGGCCGCCTACCCCACCACCAGCGGGCGCATTGACGACCTGCGCGCCGACGCCGACCGCGTGCATGCCCGCCAGGCCGCGCTGATCGTGTGCGCCGACCTGCTGGCGCTGACGCTGCTGGTGCCGCCCGGCGAATGGGGCGCCGACATCGTGGTGGGCACCACGCAGCGCTTTGGCATGCCCATGGGCGCGGGCGGCCCGCACGCGGCCTACCTGGCCTGCCGTGACGAATTCAAGCGCTCCATGCCCGGGCGCCTGGTGGGCGTGAGCGTGGACGCGCACGGCAACCCGGCCTACCGCCTGGCACTGCAGACGCGCGAACAGCACATCCGCCGCGAAAAGGCGACGTCGAACATCTGCACGGCGCAAGTGCTGCTGGCGGTGATCGCGGCGATGTATGCGGTCTATCACGGCCCCGAAGGCCTGACGCATATCGCGCGCGCCACGCATCGCCGCACAAAGGTGTTAGCGGCCGGGCTGAAGAAGCTCGGCTTCGTGCCGACGAGTGACTCGTTCTTCGATACGTTGACCATCCCGGTCGGCGACCGGCAG
>JBEIPU010000186.1:0-6525 GCA_040376925.1 Caenimonas sp.
ATGGCCGCGCGATCTGGCGCAGCCGCATGTTGGCCAGCAGCGGGTAACCCAGCGACAGCACGCCCGAGCCCAGGCGGTATTTCTGCAGGCCCTCCACGCGGCTCAGGTAGCCCAGCAGGGTGAGCGTGTAGGTCAGGCGTGAAACCGTGGGTTTGGGCAGGCCGGTCCGGTCGGAAATCTCGCGGTTGCCCAGCACCGGGTCCACCGCGGTGAACGCGCGCAGCACCTCCATGCCACGCGCCAGGTTCATCGAGAACTGGCGGTCGGCCGTGAGGTCATGGGGGTTGACCAGTCCGGGCAATGCGATGGCTTGCATGGGGCGTGGAGGGCGTGCGGGTGATGGGCTGCTTTTTTTCATGATCGGCGGGGGTGGGTGGGGCGTCAATGCTTTCGGGGCAGGTGTTTCGCTGTGCGAAATGCCGATTGTGGTGGGCGGCGCGCTCTGGCAAAACCCTGGCATGACCCCTACACCTTCCAAAGGCGCGCTGTCCGGCGTGCGCATCCTCGACATGGCCACGGTGCTGGCCGCGCCCTTTGGCGCCACGCTGTGCGCCGACCACGGCGCCGACGTCGTGAAGCTGGAGCTGCCCGACGGCAGTGACCCGCTGCGCGGCCTGCAGCCGGTGAAAGACGGCGTGGGCCTGTGGTTCAAGGTGGCCAACCGCGGCAAGCGCGGCCTGTCGCTGGACGTGCGCAAGCCAGCCGGGCGCGCGCTGCTGCTGAAGATGCTGCCCGACTTTGACGTGCTGGTGGAAAACTTCCGCACCGGCACCATGGACCGCTGGGGCCTGGACAAGGACACGCTGCTGGCGGCCAACCCGCGCCTGGTGATCCTGCGCCTGACCGGTTTTGGCCAGACCGGGCCCTATGCGGCGCGGCCCGGCTTTGCCCGCATCTTCGAGGCCATGAGCGGCTTCACCAACCTCGCGGGAGAAGAAGGCGGCTCACCGCTGCACATGAACTTTCCCGTGGGCGATGCGGTCGCGGGCGTGTTTGCAGCGTTCTCGATCGCAGCCGAGGTAGCGCGGCTGCGCGGCGACCCGCAGGCCCGCGGTTGCGAGGTGGACCTGGCCGCCACCGAGGCGCTGTTTCGCCTGCTGGACCCGCTGGCGGTCGAGCATGAAAAGCTGGGCCTGGTGCGCCGCCCTGCCGGCAACTGCGCAAGCTACACGGCGCCGTCCAACATGTACATGAGCAGTGAGCGCGTGTTCTTTTCGCTGGTGGCATCGTCCAACCCGATCTTCGTGCGGCTGGCCTGCGCCGTGGGCCGGACCGAATGGGCCACTGACCCGCGTTTTGCCACCAACCCGGCGCGCGTGGCGAACCTGCGCGCGCTGGACGAAATGCTGGCAGCCTGGTTCATCGCGCGGCCCTGGAGCGAGATCGCAGCCACGCTGGAGGCCGAGGGCATCCCCTTCAGCAAGGTGTACTCGATAGAAGATATCGAGCGCGACCCGCAGTTCATCGCACGCGAAGCCATCGTGCGTTTGCCGGACGAAGAGCACGGCAGCCTGCCCGCCCCCTGCATCGTGCCGCGCGTGCCCGGCCGCGACATGCCCATCCCACGCACCGGGCCGGACACCGGCGAGCACAACGCCGAGCTGCTGGGCGCCTACGGCGTCGATGCTGTGGCGTTGGAAGCACTGCGCGCGCAAGGTGTGGTCTAGCCAGTCCCAGTGCCACCGCGGATCCGGCTGTGCCGGTCCGCCGGTGGCGCCCCCTTGAGGGGGGAGCGCCGCAGGCGCTTCGGGGGGGAGTCAATACTCCGTGAGCGGCCCGTCGCGCAGGCAGGGGTTGCGCTCGGCGCTGGCGGCGCGGCGCGCCACGTCGCGGCCGATCACCGTCTTGTGAACTTCACTGGCACCTTCACCAATCTGGTTGAGCTTGGCGTCGCGGAAGAACCGCTCCAGCGGAAAGTCCTGCAGGTAGCCGCGCCCGCCGGTCAGCTGCAGCGCATCGGTCACGACCTTCATGCACAGGTCGGTGGCGTGCAGCTTGGCCATGGAGGCAAACATGGCGATATCGGCGTCGCCCCGGTCGTACTTCTGCGCGGCGGCAAACACCAGCGCGCGCGATGCCTCGATCTGCGTGACCATGTCGGCCAGCATCCACTGCACGCCCTGGTGCGACCCCAGTGGCTTGCCAAAGGTGCTGCGGTCGCAGGCATAGGTGGCCGCGATCTCGACCGCGCCGATGGCCCGGCCCAGCGCCATGGCGGCGTGGCCGATGCGTGCGCGCAGCAAGGCGTCCTGGGCCAGCGAGAAGCCGTCGCCCTCCTCGCCCAGGCGGTGGGTGGCTGGCACGCGCACATCGGTGAAGGCCAAGGTGGAAATCGGCACACCAAACCAGCCGAGCTTGCCTACCTCTGCGCTGATGTGCACGCCCGGTGCATCGCGCGCCACCAGCAGGCCGACGAAGCCTTCACCTGATTCCAGCCTTGCAATCACCATCAGCCAGTCGGCCGTGGTGGCACGGGTGATGAACTTCTTGCCGCCATTGAGCACGTAATGATCCCCGTCGCGCCGCGCCACGCTGGCCAGGCCGCGAACGTCCGATCCCGCCCCGGCTTCAGTCAAGGCAAACGCCGTCTGGATCTCGCCCGTGCACAGCCTGGGCAACAGCTCAGCGCGCAATGCGGGCGATGCGCCCGCCACCACGGCGCGTGCCGACAGGTCGGTGCCGGTGATCATGGAGGCGGATGTGCTGCACACGCGGCCCAGTTCCTCGATGATGCGGATGCGCAGCACCTGGCGCGCGTCCGTGCCGCCATATTCACGCGGAAAGGCCGTGGCGACCACGCCCTCGCGCGCCAGCGTGCGAAAGGTGTCCCAGGCAAATACATCGCGCTGCGCCACGGCGGCGGCCTGCGGGCCAAACACGTCGCGGCACAGGGCCCGTACCTTGGCCACCATGGCCTGCTCGTCGGCGTCCAGCACCGCCAGCAGGTGATCGGAGAAAAGTCGTTGGGTCATGGCAGCCATCTTGGCAGCGGGTCGCCAAAAGTCGAGCGGGCATTTCGACAGGCGAAACACCGGCTTGCGGTGCGCGGGCGCGCATGGTGTCATGGCTGCCATGAACGCTGACCTTCCCGCCGCCTTCCCGTGCCTGCGCACCCATACCGGCCCCGACGGCGCCACAAGCCGGCTGGAACGCATCACGCCTGCCGACCTGTCTGCTGGCGAGGTGCTGCTGCGCAACCGCTTTGCCGGCGTCAACTACAAGGACTGCCTGGCCATCCTGGGGCGGGCCAGGATCATTGAAAGCTACCCCCGCATCGCTGGCATCGAAGCCGTGGGCGAGGTGGTGCACAGCGACGACGCGCGCTTTGTACCGGGGCAGGTAGTGCTGGTGCATGGCTTTCGCACCGGCATTGCATTTGATGGAGGCTTCGCGCAGTACCTGCGCGTACCGGCAAGCCACGTGATGTCGCTGCCCGCAGGGCTTGACGCCTGGCAGGCCGCCGTGATCGGCGTGCCGGGCTTCACAGCGGGCATGGCACTGGACCGCTTCCTGCAGGCAGGGCTCACACCGGCATCCGGCCCGGTGGCCATCAGCGGCGCCAGCGGCGCGGTGGGCATGCTGGCCACGGCCATCCTGTCGCGCGCGGGCTGGCAGGTGGCCGCGCTCACGCGCAAGCCCGCACAAGCCGACGCACTTCGGGCGCTGGGCGCCAGCGAGATCATCGACGCGGATATTGTGAATGCGCCGCCCCGCGCGCTGGAGAAAGCCCGCTTTGCGGCTGCCATCGACAACGTGGGCGGCACCACGCTGGCCTGGCTGCTACGCTCCACGCAGGAGAGCGGCTGCGTCGCCTCAGTGGGCAATGCGGCGGGCAACAGTTTCGAGGGCAGCGTGCTGCCCTTCATCATGCGCGGCATCCAGCACTTTGGTGTGGTGGCGAATGCGCCCTGGCCTGTGCGCAAGCGCGTGTGGGATCACCTGGGGACTGACTGGCGACCCGATTTTGAGGCGCTGGCCCCGCATGTACGCCAGATTGCGCTGGAAGCGTTGCCGGCCCATGCCGCTGCGCAGCTGGATGGGGTCACTGCAGGGCGGACGCTGGTGGTTTTATGAAGCGCCTAGAACACCCGTTCCAGAATCAGCACGCCAAAGAAACCCAGCGCCGCAATGATGGTCCACTTCAGCGTGACAAGGCCCGCACGCTTGTACCTGTCCTGCCCTGTGCCGGCGTAAAAGGCAAACAGCACGGCTGCCGCAATGAGCAGCAGCATGATGGCCCAACGAAACAGCAGCACGGCTACCAGGCCCGCGCAGGTTGGGCAAAACCAGCCGGCGCGAGCTTTTCGTCTTCAAAGGTGACCACTTCGTAGGCGTCGGGGCGCGACAGCAGCTCGCGCAGCAGCTTGTTGTTCAGCGCGTGGCCGGAGCGGAACGCGCTGTAGGCCGCCAGCAGCGGCTTGCCCACCAGGTAGAGGTCGCCCATGGCGTCCAGGATCTTGTGCTTGACGAATTCGTCGTCGTACCGCAGGCCGTCGCTGTTGAGCACGCGGTAGTCGTCCATGACGATGGCGTTGTCCAGCCCGCCCCCCAGGCCCAGGCCGTTGGCGCGCATCATCTCCACGTCTTTGGTAAAGCCAAAGGTGCGCGCGCGCGCAATGTCGCGCGTGTAAGAGCCCGAGCCGAGGTCAAACTCCACGCTCTGGCCGGTGGAGTTGACCACGCGATGGGCAAAGTCGATCTCGAAGCTCAGCTTGTAGCCGTGGTAGGGCGCCAGGCGCGCCCACTTGAGGTTGTCGCCCTGGCCTTCGCGCACCTCCACGGGCTGGGTCACGCGGATGAACCGCTTGGGCGCCTTTTGCAGCTCGATACCCGCGCTTTGCAGCAGGAACACAAACGAAGCGGATGACCCGTCCAGGATGGGCACCTCTTCGGCCGTGATGTCCACGTACAGGTTGTCAATGCCCAGCCCGGCGCAGGCCGACATCAGGTGTTCCACGGTATGCACCTTGGCGCCGCCGGTGGAGATGGTGGACGCCAGGCGCGTGTCCGTCACGGCCAATGCGGAAATGGGGATGTCCACCGGCTGCGGCAGGTCCACCCGGCGAAACACAATGCCCGTGTCCGGCTGGGCCGGGCGCAGCGTCAGCTCCACCCGCTGGCCGCTGTGCAGGCCTACGCCCACGGCCTTGGTCAGGGATTTGAGGGTACGTTGCTGGAGCATGGGCGTGATTCTACTTTTGGGTGACAGACTGCGCTGGCGTCTACCTTGATGAGCCCGACAGGCAAAGGCCATCGCGCTGACATAAAAAAGGGTGGGCCCAACTGCTGCCCACCCTCAAACACTCCCCTTGGAGAACCAACTTCTATATCGCGTCAGTCGGCCTGCTTGCGCAGGAATGCCGGGATCTCAAAATCGTCCATGCCGCCCGAAGACAGCGCGTCCACCTTGGCCGCGGCCTGGGTGCGGTTGGTGCGCCACACGCTGGGCACGGCCATGCCCTGGTAGTCCGGGCCGGCGTTGGCCGCAGCGGCACCGGGGCCGCCCACGGCGTTGTTGACGGTCGGCACATTGAACGGCACGTTGTCGGTGCCGGTGCGCAGCACCTGCAGCGGCGGCGCCGTGCGGCGCTGGCCCTGGCGGGAGAGGCCGGTGGCCACCACGGTCACGCGCATTTCGTCGCCCAGGTTGTCGTCGTAGGCGGCGCCGTAGATCACATGCGCGTCCGGCGATGCATAGGCGCGGATGGTGTTCATGGCCAGCTTGGACTCGTTGAGCTTCAGGCTGCCCTTGGCCGCCGTCACCAGCACCAGCACGCCCTTGGCGCCCGACAGGTCGATGCCCTCCAGCAGCGGGCAGGCCACGGCCTGCTCGGCGGCAATGCGCGCGCGGTCCGGGCCGGCGGCCACGGCCGTGCCCATCATGGCCTTGCCGGGCTCGCCCATCACGGTGCGCACGTCTTCAAAGTCGACGTTGACGTTGCCGTACTCGTTGATGATTTCGGCGATACCGCCCACGGCGTTCTTGAGCACGTCGTTGGCATGGGCAAAGGCCTCGTCCTGGGTCACGTCGTCGCCCAGCACTTCGAGCAGCTTTTCGTTGAGCACAACGATCAGCGAATCGACGTTGGCTTCCAGCTCGGCCAGGCCGTGGTCGGCGTTGGTCATGCGACGGCCGCCTTCCCAGTCGAACGGCTTGGTCACGACGCCCACGGTCAGGATGCCCATTTCCTTGGCCACGCGCGCGATCACCGGCGCGGCGCCCGTGCCCGTGCCGCCGCCCATGCCGGCGGTGATGAACAGCATGTGCGCGCCGTCGATCGCGCTGCGGATGGCGTCCACCGCCAGCTCGGCCGCATCGCGGCCCTTCTCGGGCTTGCTGCCCGCGCCCAGGCCGCTGGTACCCAGCTGGATGGTCTTGTGCGCCGCGCTGCGGGCAAGTGCCTGCGCGTCGGTGTTGGCGCAGATGAATTCCACGCCCTGCACCGTGCGGTGGATCATGTGCTCGACCGCGTTGCCGCCGCCACCGCCGACGCCGATCACCTTGATCTGCGTGCCGGAGTGGAA
>JBEIPU010000202.1:0-5420 GCA_040376925.1 Caenimonas sp.
CGCGCTCCCCCCCGGAGAGCATGCCGACCTTCTTTTGCTGGTCGCCGCCGTTGAAGTTGAAGCGACCACAGTAGGCGCGGCTGGCCATCTGGAACTTGCCCACGTTCAGGATGTCCAGGCCGCCCGAGACGTCTTCCCACACGGTCTTGTTGTTGGCCAGCTCGTCGCGGTGCTGGTCCACAAAGGCCATCTTGACGGTGGAGCCGATCACCACGCTGCCCGAATCGGGCTGTTCCTTGCCCGCGATCAGCTTGAACAGCGTGGACTTGCCCGCGCCGTTGGGGCCGATGATGCCCACGATGGCGCCGGCCGGCACGGTGAAGCTCAGGTTGTCGATCAGCACGCGGTCGCCGAACGACTTGGTCACGTTGTGGAACTCAATCACCTGGCTGCCGAGGCGCTCGGCCACGGGGATGAAGATTTCCTGCGTTTCGTTGCGCTTCTGGTATTCGATGTCGGACAGCTCTTCAAAGCGCGCCAGGCGCGACTTGCTCTTGGCCTGGCGGGCCTTGGGGTTCTGGCGCGACCATTCCAGCTCCTTCTTCAGCGCCTTGGCGTGGGCTTCCTCGCTCTTTTGCTCCTGCGCCAGACGGTCGCCCTTTTGCTCCAGCCAGGTGCTGTAGTTGCCCTTCCAGGGGATGCCGGCGCCCCGGTCCAGCTCCAGGATCCATTCGGCCGCGTTGTCCAGGAAGTAGCGGTCGTGGGTGATGGCCACCACGGTGCCGGTAAAGCGCTTGAGGAACACTTCCAGCCATTCGACGCTTTCGGCGTCCAGGTGGTTGGTGGGCTCGTCCAGCAGCAGCATGTCGGGCTTGGACAGCAGCAGCCGGCACAGCGCGATACGGCGCTTTTCGCCGCCGGACAGCACGCCGATCCTGGCGTCCCAGGGCGGCAGGCGCAGCGCGTCGGCGGCGATCTCCAGCTGGTGCTCGGAATCGGTGCCTGCCGTGGCGATGATGGCTTCCAGGCGGGCCTGTTCCGCGGCCAGGGCGTCAAAGTCGGCGTCTGGCTCGCCATAGGCCGTGTAGACCTCTTCGAGCTTGGCCTTGGCCGCGAACACCTCGCCCATGGCCTCTTCCACGCTTTCGCGCACCGTGTGGTCGGGGTTGAGCTTGGGCTCCTGCGGCAAGTAGCCAATGTTCAGCCCCGGCATGGGGATGGCTTCGCCCTCGATCTCCTTGTCCACGCCGGCCATGATTTTCAGCAGGGTGGACTTGCCCGAGCCGTTCAGGCCCAGCACGCCGATCTTGGCACCGGGAAAGAAGCTCAGCGAGATGTCTTTGAGGATGTGGCGCTTCGGCGGCACGATCTTGCCGACGCGGTTCATGGTGTAAACGTACTGGGCCATGGGATTCTTTGTATCTACAGGGGGTTGCGGGGGTGCAAACCCTTGATTATCAGGCCATGCCCGGCGCGGGGGCACCGCAGGCCCGTCAGGGCTTGCCCGACAGGCTGTTGCGCAAGGCGGCTTGCGCCACCTGGTCCAGCGCTTCGTCCACCACATGGCGGCCCGCCACCACGCGGATCTGGCCCTGGGCGCGCAGGCGCTCCAGCGTGCGGCGCGACATGGAATGCGCCGTGCCCGCGGGGGAGGTGAACATGAACAGCGTGCCGTGCGGCGTGGCCCAGGTCAGCTGCACGCGCAGCCACTGGCCGTCGCTGCCCATCAGCTCCACCCAGGTGCCGATCACCAGCCCCGCCGCAGCCACGGGCGCCGGCTCGTCGGCATGGGCCGCCGCCGCGTCGGCCGGCATGACGGAGTCCGCGCCCACATAGCCGGACTCCTGCGCCTCGTGGCCGGCCACCCACGGGTCCACGCTGTGCAGGCCGCTGTCGGCAAACTGGCTGGGGGCGGCCTCCACCGCGTCGGCCGCCGCCTGCGCAGCCGCCTGGGCCGCCGCGTCGCGCCCGGCCTGCAGCGCCGCATGGTGCAGCGCGCCCAGGCCTTCAAAGAAGCGCTCGGTGAGCTCCGGCGGGTAGCCGGAGCGGCCCAATCCGTCGCGCAGCTTGCCGATCAGCCCCGGGATCATCTGCATCAGCCGGGCGGCGCGGCCGCGGCGCGAGGTGCTCTTTTGCACGCTCCAGATCAGGTCGTCCACCACGGCGCGGTAGCCGTACGGGTCGGAGGCGTCGTCCAGCGCCGTCAGGCGCGCCTGCGCCACCACCTGGGGCCAGGCGCCGCGCAGGAAATCACGAACGAATTCCGGCACGTCCAGCCCGTCCATCAGCCCTTCAAACTCCGCAGCCAGTTCCTGCGCGAGCAGGTGGCGCCGCTCGGCATGCTCCAGCGCGCGCGCGGCTTCGGCGTTGCGGACCACATGGTCCTTGTCCTGGCGGTCCCATTCGGCCTGCAGGTGGTCGATCAGTTCGCCCACCACGTCGGCATCCACCACCTTGCCGGTCAGCCACTGGGCGGCGTCGCGCACAGTGGCCATGAATGGCAACCAGCCGGCGTCGGCCTCGCTGGTGAAGGCCAGGCTGCGCTGGGTGATGACGTCCAGCAACTGGCGCGCGGGGTGAGTGCGGTCGCTGAAAAAGCGCGAGTCCTCTCGCGCCAGCCGCTGCACCGCGCTTTCCATGGCGCGCAGCTGGTCTTTCAACGGGGCCAGCAGTCGCGCGTCCTGGGCCAGGTTGTCGAACATCAGGCGCACGACCTCGGCGCCGAGCTGGTGGCCCAGGCGCGGAACGGTGTCGCCCGCCGATGCCGGGACCGGCTCGGGCACGGGCGCCTGCGGCGCGGGGCGTTGCTCCAGCCGCTGCACCAGTGCATCCAGCTGCTTCAAGTCCTGCAGCGCCACCAGCGAGGCCGGCACCGTGTGCAGGAAGTCGCGCCGCGGCGGCGCTGCCGGGTGGAAGTCGCCCGCCAGCAAACGGCGCAGGCGGTCCAGCGTGAGCATGGTGCGTGACACCTTGTCGCTCGCGCCCGTGGTGCCGTGCTGGCCGGCCTGCACCAGCCCGCCCACGGGCACCGCCGGCTCCACGCCCGTGGCGGTCAGCCAGTCGGACAGCTCGCGGTACACGGTGCGCAGGTTCACGCCCAAGAGCCCGGCGGCCGGCGCGATCAGCGATTCACGCACTCGGGCATCGGCCACCTGCGTGGCCAGGCAGGTCTGCAGCGCGCGCACGAACACATCCGGGCGCAGCGGGTTCAGCCCGGGCTGCACAGTGCGCCAGCCCAGCAGCGTGCTGACCCGCGCGTCAAAGGCCGGCAGCACGTCGTCCACCGCGAGTGACACCTCCTGCTGGGCGCGCGCGATCTCGATGCTCTGGTCCAGGTCAGCGTCCTCGAACAGCTTGAGGTCCTCAAACCGCAAGGTCTCGGCGCCGTTGTCGTCCTTGCCGCCGCTGTAATACGTCTCGCGCGTGAGGTCGGCGCGGAACTGCCGGCCTGCCTCGGCCTGGCGCGCCAGCAGCAGCTCGACCGCCGCGCGGATCGGCTGCGTCTGCAAGGCGGCGTTGCGCCTGGGGCCCAGCACCACGGTCTCCAGCCCCTTGAGCACGTTGCCCATGAGCAGCTCGGCATGGTTGAGCGCCACCTCGATGCAGTCGTTCAGCGACGGTTGCAGGGCGGTGGGGTTTTCCGAGATGCCGAGTCCGAGCGAGAGTAGTTTGGCCATGGCTGCGTGGAGGGTGTTTTCCATTATGAAACCGCACCGGCGCCACGGTTACAAGCTGTGCCTCAAGTTTTGTATCGGGTTGCAAAAGTCCGACACAAGGCCAGTCGTGCGACAATACGGGCTGTTGCGTGCCACCAGTTGCGCTCAACACCAGCAACCTGCTGGGGCCGCGGTCTTGCGATTGACGGCCCACCCTGTACCCCATCTGCCTATGACTGGCCCGGTGCTTGCGCACCGGAACAGGCCGATTCCCCAGTGCCCCGGAACGGGCACCTCAACATGAATTTTGACGAACTGAATTTGGCACCAGCCATCCTGAAGGCTGTGCACGAGCAGGGTTACGAGACCCCGACCCCCATCCAGGCGCAAGCCATTCCCGTGATCCTCGAAGGCCACGACCTTCTGGGCGGCGCCCAGACCGGCACCGGCAAGACCGCGGCTTTCGTGCTGCCCGCGCTGCACCGCCTGTCCACCGGCGCCAGCGTGAAGAACAAGTTCGGCGGCACCGGCATCCGCATGCTGGTGCTCACGCCCACGCGTGAGCTGGCCGCCCAGGTCGAGGAGTCCGTACGCGAATACGGCAAGTACCTGGAGCTGACCTCCACCGTCGTGTTTGGCGGCGTGGGCATGAACCCGCAGATCAGCAAGCTCAAAAAGGGCGTGGACGTGCTGGTGGCCACCCCCGGGCGCCTGCTCGATCTGCAGCAGCAAGGCATGCTGGACCTGGGCCAGGTGCAGATCCTGGTGCTGGACGAAGCCGACCGCATGCTGGACATGGGCTTCATCCACGACGTGAAGAAAATCCTGGCGCTGGTGCCGCGCGACAAGCAGAGCCTGCTGTTCTCCGCCACGTTCAGCGACGAAATCCGCGACCTGGCCAACGGCCTGCTGAAGAACCCGCAGAGCATCCAGGTCACGCCGCGCAACACCACGGTGCAGCGCATCACGCAGGTGATCCATCCGGTGGGCCGCGGCAAGAAAAAGGCCCTGCTGGCCCACATCATCAATGAGCACAACTGGAGCCAGGTGCTGGTGTTCACGCGCACCAAGTTCGGCGCGAACAATGTGGCCGAATTCCTGACCAAGAACGGCATTCAGGCCATGGCGCTGCACGGCAACAAGAGCCAGGCCGCCCGCACCCAGGCGCTGGCCGGCTTCAAGAGCGGCGACATCCGTGCGCTGGTGGCCACCGACATCGCAGCACGCGGCATCGACATCGACGAGCTGCCGCACGTGGTCAACTACGAAATCCCCAACGTCAGTGAAGACTATGTGCACCGCATCGGCCGCACCGGCCGCGCGGGCGCCAGCGGAGAGGCCGTGAGCCTGGTCTGCATGGACGAAGAAGGCTTCATGCGCGACATCGAGCGCTTCACCAAGCAGAACATCGAGATCAGGATCGTTGACGGTTTTGGCCCCGAACCCGGTGAAAAGGCCGAGCCCATCGCGATGGGCCGCCAGACCATCTGGGGCGGCGCCGGCAAACCGCCGAGCCGCGAGGTGATGATGGCCGCTGCCAAGGCGGCGCGCACCGAGATGCTGCAGCGGGTACGCGAGAACAAGGGTGCCAACAGCGGCCGCGGTGGCCAAGGCGCAGCGCGGCCGGCGGGCCGGGGCAATGGCGCCGCGGCACCGGGACGCGGTTCCGCGTCGGGTGGCGGCGGCGGCGGATATGCCGCCCATCCCGGCGGCAACAATGGCCAGGGTCGCCGCAACGGCGCCGGTGGCAACGGCCACGGACGCGGCCCGGTGGACCGGCAGCCCGATCCGTTGCGCAGTGCCGGCAATCCGACACCACGTACC
>JBEIPU010000163.1:0-9050 GCA_040376925.1 Caenimonas sp.
CGCCGGGTCAATGCCGACTTCAAACGCCTGCAGCCAGTTGGCATTCCACAGCCCCTTGAACGCAAAGGTGTGCGAGGCGGGGGCGGTGAAGCAGTCGAAAGCGGGAAACGGCGGCGGCGTCATCTCTTGCGGGCCCATCCAGGCAAACACCACGCCGCACTGCTCGGTGACCGGGTAACTGCGCTGGCGCACCCGTTCGCACAGCTTGCTGCCGGTGGGCTCGGCAGGCGTTTGCAGGCAGGTGCCGTCCACTGCAAATTTCCAGCCGTGAAAGGGGCAGCGCAGGCCGTCGCCCTCGTGCCGGCCAAACGACAGGTCGGCGCCGCGGTGCGGGCAGTCGCGGTCCAGCAGGCCCCAGCGGTCCTGCGCGTCCTTGAACAGCACCAGGTCCTGGCCCATGATGCGCACTGCCTTGACCGGGCGCCTGGCCATGCGCGGATCCAGCGCGGGGTTGAATTCATCCACCAGCGCTACCGGCTGCCAGTAGCGGCGCAATACCTCGCCGCAGGGCGTGCCGGGGCCCACGCGCGTGATCAGTTCATTCTGCTCGGCCTTCATGGCGGCTCCTTTAAAACGGTATACCGAAATTGAAATTCAGTGTACAGTCATCGCCATGAACCTGCAAGAGACCGTTTTGATTCAGTTACGCGACTTGATCCTGCGTGGCGAGTTCGAGCCCGGCCAGCGCCTGGCCGAGCAACAGCTGGCTGAGCGGCTGGGCGCGTCACGCACTCCGGTGCGGGCCGCGCTGGCTGCATTGGAGGGCGAGGGCCTGGTGGAGGCCAACGACACCGGCAAATACCTGGTGCGCCAGTACACCGCACAGGAGGTGACCGATGCCATTGCGGTGCGCGGCCATCTGGAAGGCATGGCCGCGCGGCTGGTGGCCGAGCACGGCGTGTCGCGCCAGCTGCAGGGCGACCTGCAGGCCTGCCTGGACGCCGGTGACGAAGCCCTGCTGACAAATCCGCTCACCTACGAAAGCTACGCTGCCTACGCAGCCATGAACGACCGCTTTCACGCCCTGATCCTTGACGCCTGCGGCAACCGTGCCCTGCAGCGTGCCGTGGCGTTGAACGACAAGCTGCCGTTTGCCCCGGCATCTGCCATGCTGCCCATGCAGGGCACCGTCACGCTGGACCGCGACTGGATGCTGTACGCCCACCGCCAGCACCACATGCTGGTGGCCGCGCTGAAGGCAGGCGAAGGCGCCCGCGCCCAGGCACTGGCCACCGAGCACACCGAGGTCGCCCAGATGAACCTGCGCATGGCGCTGGAGCGGCGCAGCGAGACCGAACGCGTGATGCCCGCCATCCGCCTGGTGGTGGGGCGTTGAGCACCACGGCGCCCGTCAGCTTCACCCGCGCCGGCATCCGCCGGGGCTTTGTCATGGCGCAGCCGCTGGCGCCCGGCGTGGCGCTGTACGGGCTGGTGTTTGGCGTGCTGGCGGGCGAGCGCGGGCTGTCGTGGCTTTACGCCGTGCTCATGAGCACCTTCGTCTATTCAGGCAGCGCGCAGCTGGCGGCGCTGCAGAACCTGAGCCAGTCGGCGCTGGTGCTGCCCATTGTGGCGACCATCCTGGTCATGAATGCGCGTTATGTGCTTTACAGCGCGGCGATCCAGCCCTGGCTGGCGGGCGCGACGCGCACGCAGGGCCTGGCGAGCCTGTTCTTCCTGGGCGACGGCAACTGGGCCATGGCCATGAGGGAATACCACGACGGCTACCGCGACGCGGGTTTCGTGCTGGGCTCGGGCGTGGCCATGTTCGTGCCCTGGGTGGGTGGCACGCTGGCGGGCCACCTGCTCGCGCACAGCGTGCCCAACCCGGCGCAGTTCGGGCTGGACTTCATGCTGGTGGCTTTTGCCGCGGCCATTGGCATCTCGGTGTGGCGCGGCAAGGCAGACCTGTGGCCGGCCGCCGTGGCGGCACTGGTCGCGTTTGCGCTGCACAAGCTGGTGCCGGGCGGCTGGTACATCGTGGGCGCGGGGCTGGCTGGCGCCGTGGTGGGGGCGCTGCGCCATGGGCGTTGACAACGGCTTCCTGATCGCGCTGGCGGCCATGGCCGTGGCGTCGTATGCCTGCCGTGTGGCGGGCTATTTCCTGATGGGCTATGTGCAGATCACCCCGCGCATCGAGTCCGCACTGAAGGCCGTGCCGCTGTCGGTGATGATCGGCATCGTCACACCCTCGGTCGCGGCGGGGCGGGTACCCGAGATCGCAGGCCTGGCGGCCGTGGGGCTGGCCATGAAGCTTACGCGCAACGACGTGGTGGCCGCTGTGGCCGGCGCGGCGGCGGTGGGCCTGTGCCGCTGGGCCGGGGCTTGAGGCGGCGTCAGTACTCGAACTTGTATTGACCGGGCGTCATGGCCGGGCTGCTGCCGATGGGACAGTCTTTGGCCGACAGCTTCGCAGCCCAGGCGCGGTAGCCAAACATCGGCACCGGGCTCATCAGGCAGGCGGGCTGGCCGAACGGGTGAGTGAAGTGGAAGAGCTGGTGCCCGATCTCGTGCGCGCCCGACAGCCCCGCCAGCCGCGCAGCTTCGTCAGGCGTATAGCGTTCGCCGTCGCGCAGCTTCACGATGTCATCGTCATCGGCCGTGAACGCATAGGTGCTCCAGACCGAAAACGTGCCAAATCGCGACTGCTGCCCGTAGCTGGTAATGCCGTTGGAATAACCCCCGCGAATGGCCGTGTGAACGGCGGGAAAGGTGTATTCCACGCCCGCAATCAGCTGGTTGGTCAGCACCAGCTCGTAGGGCAGGTCGCCAAAGCCCAGCGCCAGCCACATCGGGAATTCATTGAAGGGCTGGGCGTCAATGGCGGGGCCTCCGTCCAGCGCCTTGCGCTGCGCCCATTGCTGCACACGTGCCAGCTGCAACGCGGCCACCTTGCGGCCCAGGTCTTGATGGTTGGCGGCGATCGGCCCCGTATGGGGTTGTGCAAACGCGATCATCTGCGGCAATGATTCGCGACTGTCGCGAAAGCCCCGGGCAAAGGCGCGTTCCAGCGCGGCGCGGTCGGCGCGGCCAGACTTGAAGTCGTAGCTTTCCTTGAGTGCCTGGGCACGGCGGGCCGCCGGGATGGTGGCAAACAGGGCGGCCAGCGGCACTTCCTTCACCGGGGCAAAGCGCAGCTCCACGCCGAAATGCTCGCGCACCGCGCCGCGCATGGCTTCCAGCAGCGTGGCCAGCTGTGCCGCGTCCATGCGCGGCAGGCGCGGGTTGATCGCATAGGCCACGCGCAGTTCCACCGGGCCTGCACCCAGGCGGGGCAGGGGCACCGTCGCAGCGCGGGCCGGCGCCGTGTGGCTGGCAGCCAGCACTGCGCCGAGCAGCAGGCAGCGCAAGCCATGCGCGAAACAGTTGAAACAGCGGCGACCCAGAGCATTCATGCGCCGCAGTGTGCCATCCGGTTTATGCTTTTGGCCATGAAGCTCTACAACTACTTCCGCTCCTCGGCCTCTTTTCGCGTGCGCATTGCGCTGGAACTGAAAGGCCTGCCCTATGACTACATCCCCGTGCACCTGGTCAAGGGCGAGCACAAGGCGCCCGGCTACTCGGCTGTCTCGCCGGCCAACCTGGTGCCCACGCTGGAGACGGACAACGGCGAACACCTGAGCCAGTCCATGGCCATCATTGAGTACCTGGACGAACAGCACCCCACGCCCGCGCTGCTGCCAACCGACCCGGTGGCGCGCGCCCAGGTCCGGGCGCTGGCCCAGCTCATTGCCTGCGAGATCCACCCCCTGAACAACCTGCGCGTGCTGAAGTACCTCACGCGTGAACTAAAAGTGGACGAAGACACCAAGAACACCTGGTACCGCCACTGGGTGCGCGACGGGCTGGAGGCGTTCGAGCGGCAATTGCAGACGCTACCTGCGTCCACCTATTGCTTTGGCGCCACGCCTACGCTGGCCGACTGCTGCCTGGTGCCGCAGATCTTCAACGGCAAGCGCTTCAACACCAACTTCGATGGGCTGACGCGCACCATGGCCGTGTTTGACGCCTGCATGGCGCACCCGGCGTTCCAGAAGGCGCAGCCGTCCAGTTGCCCGGACAACGAGGCCTGATCGGAGGCTGAATCTTGCTGGAGATATCAATTGATAGCACAATGCTAGCAACTGATATCTTCAAGGTTCTCCATGACAGCTCCCAGCAAGGAACAATTCAACGTCCGCGTATCACCCGAACTCAAGGCACGTCTGGACAGCTATGCCGAGATGGTGGGGCAATCCAAGGCCACGATTGCCGCCAACGCCATCAGCGATTACCTCGACTGGCGGATTCCGCAGACCGAAGACCTCAAGAAGGCTATTGCTGCCGCGGATCGAGGTGAGTTTGCGAGCGATGAGGAGGTGGAAGCCGTCTTCAGGAAGTACGGCGCTTGATGCGCATCATCTGGACGCGTCTGGCCGCGCGGCAACTGGATCTGGTGGGAGAGTACATCGCCAAGGACAATCCTCGCGCCGCGACGAAGTTGCTCAAGCTTGTTCGCAAGAGCGCGAACCAACTCAAAAAGCACCCTTTCATGGGGCGCCGCACCGAATTCGATCACGTGCGTGAGCTGGTCGTGCACCCCAACTACCTGTTGAGCTATCGCGTCAGCGCAGAGGCGATCGAGATACTGCAGGTCTGGCATGTTGCACAAAGTCGCTATCACTGACATGAACCCTGGACCGCCATTGATGCTGCCCGATTGGCCCGCGCCACCGGGTGTGCATGTCTTCTGCACGACCCGCTCAGGCGGCGTGTCGGCTTCGCCCTACGACAGCCTTAATCTGGGTGACCATGTGGGTGATGATCCCGCAGCTGTGCGGGCTAACCGCAACCTGATGGCGCAAGCGACGGGCGTGCGGCCCGTCTTCCTGCAGCAGGTGCATGGCACGAAGGTTGTCGCGCTGGCGCCAGGCACGCCTGATGGCACGCAAGCCGACGGCTGCGTGACCACGCGGCCCGGCGTGGCCTGCACCATCATGGTGGCGGACTGCCTGCCAGTGCTGTTTGCAGATTCAAAGGGCCGCGCCGTCGCCGCCGCGCATGCGGGCTGGCGTGGCCTGGCGGGCGAGGGCGGCTGCGGCATTCTGGAGCAGACCCATGCGCAGTTCAGGGCGGCAGCAGGCGAGGGCGGCGAAACGCTGGCCTGGCTGGGCCCGTGCATCGGGCCCACGGCGTTCGAAGTGGGGGATGAGGTCAAGGCGGCGTTCGACGCGCATGACGCCCGGGCATCGGCCCTGTTCCGTCCCCACGCGCCGGGTAAGTGGCTGGCCGACCTTCAGGGCCTGGCCCGGCTGCGGCTGGCGGCATTGGGTATCACGCGCATCCACGGCAACGACGGCAGCGCGCCCTGGTGCACCGTGGGCAATCCGTCAAGGTTCTTTTCGCACCGGCGCGATCGCGTCAGCGGCCGGTTCGCCGCCTGCATCTGGCTGGGCTGATGCAGCGTCGCGCGCGGCCTGCAGCTCCTGCGCTTCGCGCGCCTTGATGGCTTTGCGTCGCATCGGCGTCCCCATCAGGTAAACCACCAATGCAATAGGAAGCAATCCGTACAGCACAAAGGTCACAATGGCCCCAAGCACCGAGCCATTGCTGTTGGTGGCCTCCGCCACGGCCATCATCAACACGACGTAGAACCACGCGATCACGACAAGGTACATAAGCTGATACGGAGAAAATTGTTGCAGCGCAGCATGAATTCTTCGATACTCGGGTTTACCCGAATAAATAGATTCAGGAGACAAGATGAATTCTGAAGCAGACTGGGCCAGGGGCGCCCAGCAATTCCAGCAGCTTTTTGGCGACAGCTGGGCGAAAGCCCTGCAATCCTTCCAGGGTCTGGGCATGGGCGGCGCCACCGCTGGCGTGCCGTTGCCCAAGCTGGCATTTGCGCCAGACAAACTGCAGCAGCTGCAGCAGCAGTACCTCAAGGAAGCCACCGAGCTGTGGAACCAGAGCCTGCATGCCAACCCGCCGGCCACTGACCGCCGCTTCGCGGGCGACGCCTGGGGCCACAACCCCGTGGCCGCCTTCAGCGCCGCGGCTTACCTGCTCAATGCCCGCACCCTGATGGGCCTGGCCGATGCGGTCGAGTCTGACGCCAAGACGCGCGCTCGCATCCGGTTTGCGGTGGAGCAGTGGATGGCGGCCTCATCGCCCAGCAACTTCCTCGCGCTCAATGCCGAGGCGCAGAAAAAGGCGATCGAGACTCAGGGTGAAAGCATCGCCAAGGGCGTGCAGAACCTGCTGCACGACATGCGCCAGGGCCATGTGTCCATGACGGACGAGAGCGTGTTCGAGGTCGGCAAGAACGTCGCCACCTCCGAAGGTGCCGTGGTGTTTGAAAACGAGCTCTTCCAGCTCATTGAGTACAAGCCGCTCACGGCCAAGGTGTACGAGCGGCCGTTCCTGCTGGTGCCGCCTTGCATCAACAAGTTCTACATCCTGGACCTGCAGCCTGAAAATTCACTGATCCGGTACGCGGTGGAGCAGGGCCATCGCACTTTCGTGGTGAGCTGGCGCAATCCCGATGATTCGCTGGCCCAGACCACCTGGGACGACTACATCGACAAGGCCGCGATCAAGGCCATCCACACGGTGCAGGAAATCACCGGCCAGGACAAGAAAGGTGGGCAGATCAACGCCCTGGGCTTCTGCGTGGGTGGCACCATCCTGGGCACGGCGCTGGCGGTGCTGGCCGGTCGGGGTGAAAAGCCGGTGGCGTCCGCCACCTTGCTGACCACCTTCCTGGACTTTTCCGACACCGGCGTGCTGGACCTGTTCATTGACGAAGCCTTCGTCAAGTTCCGCGAAATGCAGCTGGGCCAGGGTGGCATCCTCAAAGGGCAGGAGCTGGCCTCCACCTTCAGCTTCCTGCGGCCCAATGACCTGGTCTGGAACTATGTGGTGGGCAACTACCTCAAGGGCGAAACCCCGCCGCCGTTTGACCTGCTCTACTGGAACAGCGACTCCACCAACCTGCCGGGCCCGATGTACGCCTGGTACCTGCGCAACACGTACTTTGAAAACAACCTGGTCAAGCCGGGCAAGTGCACGGTGGCGGGCCAGAAGATCGACCTGGGCAAGGTGGACATCCCCGTGTACATCTACGGCTCGCGCGAAGACCACATCGTGCCGATTGGCGGCGCCTACGGCTCGGTCAACCACCTGCCGGGCAAGAAGCGCTTTGTCATGGGTGCGTCGGGCCACATTGCCGGCGTGATCAACCCGCCGGCCAAGAAAAAGCGCAGCTACTGGACCAACGACAAGCTCCCCAGGACCCACGCCGACTGGCTCAAGGGTGCCAAAGAGCACCCCGGCAGCTGGTGGACCGACTGGTCCGCCTGGCTCAAGGGTCACGCAGGCAAGCAAATTGCTGCACCCAAGTCGTACGGCAAGGGCAAATACAAGGCGCTGGAGCCCGCGCCCGGAAGCTACGTCAAGGCAAAAGCCTGATCAGACATCAACTGGAGACTGAAAAATGGAAGACATCGTCATCGTTTCGGCTGTTCGCACGGCCGTCGGAAAGTTCGGCGGCTCGCTCGCCAAGATCCCCGCGCCGGAGCTGGGCGCCATCGTCATCAAGGAAGCCCTGGCCCGCGCCAAGGTGGACCCGGCCCAGGTGGGCGAGGTCATCATGGGCCAGGTGCTGGCCGCGGGCTCAGGCCAGAACCCGGCACGTCAGGCCACGCTGAAGGCCGGCCTGCCCAAGGAGGTGCCCGCGCTGACCATCAACGCCGTGTGCGGCTCGGGCCTGAAGGCCGTGATGCTCGCGGCCCAGGCCATTGCCTGGGGCGACAGCGAGATCGTCGTGGCCGGCGGTCAGGAAAACATGAGCGCCGCGCCCCATGTGCTGATGGGCAGCCGCGACGGCCAGCGCATGGGCGACTGGAAGATGCAGGACACGATGATCGTGGACGGCCTGTGGGACGTGTACAACCAGTACCACATGGGCATCACCGCCGAGAACGTGGCCAAGGCCCACGACATCAGCCGTGACAAGCAGGACGCGCTGGCCCTGGCCAGCCAGCAAAAGGCCGCTGCCGCGCAGGACGCGGGCAAGTTCAAGGACGAAATCGTCGCTGTGAACATCCCGCAGAAAAAGGGCGACCCGGTTGTCTTTGCGGCCGACGAATACATCAACAAGAAGACCAGCGCCGAAGCCCTGGCCGGCCTGCGCCCTGCGTTTGACAAGGCCGGCAGCGTGACGGCCGGCAATGCCTCGGGCCTGAACGACGGCGCAGCCGCGCTCGTCATGATGAGCGCCAAAAAGGCTGCTGCGCTGGGCCTCAAGCCCCTGGCCACCATCAAAGCCTTCGGCACCAGCGGCCTGGACCCGGCCACCATGGGCATGGGCCCGGTGCCCGCCACCAAAAAGGCGCTGGAGCGCGCCGGCTGGAAAGCATCGGACGTGGACCTGTTCGAGCTGAACGAAGCCTTTGCCGCGCAGGCCTGTGCGGTGAACAAGGAGCTGGGCATTGACGCGGCCAAGGTCAACGTCAACGGCGGCGCCATTGCCATCGGGCACCCGATCGGTGCATCTGGCGCGCGCATCCTGGTCACGCTGCTGCACGAAATGCAGCGCCGCGACGCGAAGAAGGGCGTTGCCGCGCTGTGCATCGGCGGCGGCATGGGGGTTTCCCTTGCTGTGGAACGTGCCTGATCAGGTTCCAATCAACAACGACAAATCAACGGAGTCAAAACAATGAGCCAGAAAATAGCGTACGTCACCGGTGGCATGGGTGGCATCGGAACCGCCATCTGCCAGCGCCTGCACAAGGAGGGCTTCAAGGTCATCGCCGGCTGCGGCCCCACGCGCGATTTCAAGAAGTGGATCGACGAGCAAGCGGCCCTGGGCTTCACGTTTTACGCCTCGGTCGGCAATGTGGGCGACTGGGCATCCACCGTGGAAGCCTTCACCAAGACCAAGGCCGAGCACGGCACCATCGACGTGCTGGTGAACAACGCCGGCATCACGCGCGACCGCATGTTCCTGAAGATGTCGCGCGAAGACTGGGACGCCGTCATCGAGACCAACCTGAACTCCATGTTCAACG
>JBEIPU010000213.1:0-4819 GCA_040376925.1 Caenimonas sp.
GCTGGCAATGATGGCGATCTTGATGTCCTTGGCCTGGGCCTGGACAAGGGGGGCTGCAAAGGTGGTGGCAGCCAGTGCGGCCATGGCTACCCAAGTGCGACGATGCATGGAAGTCTCCTGTTGTAATGGGAACGCAAAACGGTCGCACCACTATTGCACAGCCCGTGCCAGCTTGTAAGCCCTTGATTTCATGGGATTTTTAGGGACTCGCGCGATAAGTTGCCTGAAAATCATACACATTAAATTGTCTGCATTTCAGACAATGTTTGATTTTCAGGCAATCGTTTCGAGGCGCTCGTAGAGCTTGGCGCGCGAAATGCCCAGCAATTTCGCCGCCGCCACCTTGTTGCCGCCGGTGGCTGCCATGGCCGCTTCGATGGCGCGCTGTTCCAGCTGCGCCACCTGCTCGGCCAGCGGGCGCAGCACGGCATCGGGCGATCCAGCGGCGCCCTGCCCGACGGCGGCCGCAGGCCAGCGCGCGGGTGCCAGCTGCTTCACGCCCGACTCGCGCAGCACTTCTTCCAGCACGGCCGTCTCGATGTGCTGCGAATCGCTGCGCATGGCGGCCTGCTCCAGCACGTTGCGCAGCTCGCGGATGTTGCCGCGCCAGACCTGGCCCGACAGCAGGGCCAGGGCCTCGGGGCTCAGCTCGGGCGGGGCCGAGCCGCTGCGGTGCGACATGTCTTCGCCCAGCACCTCCACCAGCGCGGCGATGTCGCTGCTGCGCTCGCGCAGCGGCGGCACGCGGATGGGCAGCACGTTCAGGCGGTAATACAGGTCTTCGCGGAAGCGGCCTTCACGCACCAGCGCGCCCAGGTCGCGCGAGGTGGCGGCAATCAGCCGCGCATCAAAAGGTACCAGCTTATTGGAGCCCAGCGGCTCAATCTCGCCTTCCTGCAGCGCGCGCAGCAGCTTGGCCTGCAGGGCCTGCGGCATGTCGCCGATTTCGTCCAGGAACAGCGTGCCGCCGTCGGCCAGCTTGAATTTGCCGTCGCGGCCCTTGCGGTCGGCACCCGTGTAGGCGCCCGGGGCCACGCCAAAGAATTCGGCCTCCAGCAGCGTGTCGGGCACGGCGGCGATGTTCACGCTGACCAGCGGCCCGCGCGCGCGCGCCGACGCGGCATGGATGGCATGGGCCAGCAGTTCCTTGCCCGTGCCCGTTTCACCCAGCAGCAGCACCGGGCTGGACGACTGCGCGGCGCGGCGGGCCTGGCGCTTGACCTCCACCGCCGCGGGGCTGGCGCCCACAAAGCTGGCGAAGGTGTATTTGGTGCGACGCTGCGTGGCCAGCTCGCGCCGGGCATCGTCCAGGTCGCGCTGCAGGTGGGCAAATTTGCTGATCAGCGGCTGCAGCGTGGTCTCGGGGTGGTCAAACAGCACGATGCCGATGGCACCGATCACATCGCCCGTGTCGTCATCGCGCAGCGGGATGCGGCTGACCACAAAGGTGCCGGCCTTGTTGGTCAGCAGGTCGATCAGCACGGCCTGGCCGGTTTCCAGCACGCGGCGCATCTGGGTGTTGGGGATCACGTCTTCCACCATGTGACCCACAAACTGGTCCACGGACGAGAAGCCGAGGTCGGGCAAAAAGCGCTGGTAGCCCTCGTTGACCCAGACGATACGCCCGCTGCGATCCACCAGGAACATGCCCTGGCTGACGCTGGAAAACAGCTGGAACATGGACCGTGCGGCCAGCGCGAGGATGGCCTCGCCGTCGCGCGGCAGTGTGTTGTCTTGCTCCATGCGCGGATGTTAACGAATTCGCCCCCCTGACTATGCGTTGTAGCGCACGCTGCTTCGCGGCAGGCGGTAGCCGGCGGGGGCTCACACTGCGGCGGTTTTGCTTCGCAAAACTCCGCTGTGGTGCTCCGGGGTCGGTCGGCGCCGAAGAACTCGCTGCATTGCGCTTCGCTCCATTCCGCTCAGACAGCTTCGGCGAGTCAGAGCACGTATGCGCGCTGCGCGCGCCGACACTCCCCCCCTGCGCTCCTCGCCACCGCAGAGATCGCCCCCACCGGCTACCGCCTGCCGCGAAGCAGGAGATTGGTTGTCCAACGGGCGCGCGCCAACAATGTCTCTGCAAAGCCACGTGAGCGGAGAGTGGCGCCAGCTCTTGCGGGGCAACCGCTACCCGGCGGCCAGCCTGGCAGCGCGCCGCTTCATCACACGCGGCAGGATCAGCACCGCCAGCACGATGATGATCAGCGTGAGCGACATGGGCCGCTGCACAAACACTGCAAAGCTGCCTTCGCCGATGGACACCGCGTTGCGCATCTGCGCTTCGGCCAGCGGGCCCAGGATCATGCCCACCACCACCGGCGCGGTCGGGAAGTCAAACCGGCGCATCAGCACGCCCAGCACGCCAATGCCGTACAGCAGCACCAGGTCGAACGCGCTCTGGCGCATGCCGTAGGCGCCCACGGTGGCAAAAATCAGGATGCCCGCGTACAGCTGCGGCTTGGGGATCTTCAGCAGCTTGACCCACAGGCCCACCATGGGCAGGTTCAGCACCAGCAGCATCAGGTTGCCGATGTACAGCGACGCAATCAGCGCCCACACCAGGGCGGCCGAGGTGGTGAACAGCTGCGGCCCCGGCTGGATGCCGTAGTTCTGGAACGCGCCCAGCAAGATCGCCGTGGTGTTGGACGTGGGAATGCCCAGCGTCAGTAGCGGGATCAGCGCGGCGGTCACCGTGGCGTTGTTGGCAGCCTCGGGGCCGGCCACGCCTTCAATGGCGCCGGCCTTGCCGAATTCTTCGCGGTCCTCGGGCTTGGCCAGTTTTTTCTCGGTGGCGTAGCTCAGGAAGGTGGGTATCTCGGTGCCACCGGCAGGGATGCAGCCAAACGGCGTGCCAATCGCCGTGCCGCGCAGCCAGGCCGGGATCGAACGTTTCCAGTCGCGCCCGCTCATGTACACCTTGCTCATCCGGTTCTGGCTCTCGACCACACGGCCTTCAAACAGCGCGGCGTACAGCACCTCGGCCACGGCAAACAGGCCCACGGCCACGAGAACGATCTCGATGCCGTCCATCAGCTCGGCCTTGCCCATGGTGTAGCGCGGCTGGCCCGAGATCTGGTCCAGCCCGATGCAGCCGATGGCCAGGCCCAGGAACAGCGCCGTCATGCCGCGCAGCGTGCTCTTGCCCAGCACCGCGCTCACGGTAGTGAAGGCCAGCACCATCAGCATGAAGTATTCCGGCGGGCCGAGCTTGACGGCAAACTCCGCCACCCAGGGCGCAAACAGCGTGACGATCACCGTGGCAATCGTGCCCGCCACAAACGAGCCGATGGCGGCCGTGGCCAGCGCCGCGCCCGCGCGCCCGCTCTTGGCCATCTTGTTGCCCTCCATCGCCGTGACCATGCTGGCGGTCTCGCCCGGCGTGTTCAGCAGGATGGACGTGGTGGAGCCGCCGTACATGGCGCCGTAGTAGATGCCCGCAAAGAAGATCATGGACGCGGTGATGTCCACCTTGGCCGTGATCGGCAGCAGCATGGCCACCGCCACTGCGGGGCCAATGCCGGGCAGCACGCCCACGGCCGTGCCCAGCGCGCAGCCGACAAAACACCACAACAGGTTGCTGACGGTAATGGCAGAGGCAAAGCCCTGCATCAATGCGTTGACGGTATCCATGGTCAGAGCCAGCCGGTTGATGTGAGGCCGGGCAAATTGATCGCCAGGAACTGCGTGAACATCCAGAACACCGGCGCCGAGATCACCGCGCCGGTGAACACGT
This sequence comes from Caenimonas sp., assembly GCA_040376925.1. Taxonomy (GTDB): domain Bacteria; phylum Pseudomonadota; class Gammaproteobacteria; order Burkholderiales; family Burkholderiaceae_C; genus RAM1. The sequence continues at coordinate 3,734 of JBEIPU010000213.1, forward strand.
CGGTGGCCCAGGTGCGCGAGCGGTTGGCGCCCGGCTGGGCGGCGGCGCGGCGCAGGCCCTGCACCGCCAGCACGTAGCACAGCGTGCAGCTCAGGATGAACCCGATGGTGGTGATGAGCGCCGCATTGGCCAGCAGGCCGGCCGACACCCAGATGAACGCAGGCCAGTAGGCGGCATCCCCGGTGGGCGCATCCATCTGGCGAAAGCCGCCGGTGCGCGCCTCCCAGACGATCCAGGCGCCGCACACCGTGAGCACCACCGACACCACCCAGGGCAGGAAGTTGGGGCCGACGCCGCCGTAGCCGGCGTCACCAGGGATGGCGACCGCGCCGGCCGCCAGGGCCAGGCCGGTCAGCAGCACGCCGGCGCCTACCAGCGTCTGCGGCCACGGGTTCAGGGCTTGTTCTGTCATGGTTTTTGCCTTGGTTTGCCGATGCAGGGGGCCAATGAAAAATGCCGCGCTGCCCGTCAGGGGCCGGCGCGGCAGGCTCAGTGCTCAGCTCAGATCATGCCGGACTTGACCATCGTGGCGCGCAGGCTGGCAAAGTCGCGGTCCACGAATTCGCCGAAGGCGTCGCCGGTCAGCACGGCGGGCGTCCAGTTGTTCTTTTCCATGGCCTCGGTCCAGGCCTTGCTCTTGATGGCCTTGTTGATCGCGTCGATCAGGTCCTTGCGCTGGGCCGGGGTGATGCCAGGGGCGCCATAGACGCCGCGCCAGTTGCCGATCTCCACATTGACGCCCTGCTCCTTGAGCGTGGGCACGTCGGTGCCCTTCAGGCGGGTGGCCGAGGTGACGGCCACGGCACGCATCTTGCCGCTGCTGATGTATTCGGCAAACTCACTGTAGCCGCTGCCGCCCACCGTGACGTTGCCGCCCAGGATGGCTGCGGTGGCTTCCCCGCCCCCACGGAAGGCCACGTAGTTGATCTTGGCCGGGTCCACGCCCACTTCGCGCGCGATCATGGCTGCCGCAATGTGCTCGGTGGAGCCGCGCGAGCCGCCGCCCCACTTGACGCTGCGCGGGTCTTTCTTGAGCTGTGCAATCACGTCGCCCATGGTCTTGAAGGGCGAATTGGCCGGCAGCAC
>JBEIPU010000212.1:0-4923 GCA_040376925.1 Caenimonas sp.
AACACGGCAGCCCCCGCCAACTGATTTCCTGAAACTGAAAGGCCCTGCCATGACCTCCGCCGTTATCGTCTCCACCGCCCGCACGCCGCTTGCCAAGAGCTGGAAGGGCGCGTTCAACATGACCCACGGCGCCACGCTGGGTGGCCATGCCGTCAAGCACGCGATCCAGCGCGCCGGCATTGACGCCGCCGAAGTGGACGACGTGATCATGGGCTGCGCCAACCCTGAAGGCGCCACCGGCGCCAACATCGCACGCCAGATCGCGCTGATGGCCGGCTGCCCCATCACCACGTCGGGCGTCACGGTCAACCGCTTCTGCTCGTCGGGCCTGCAGACCATTGCCCTGGCCGCCCAACGCGTGATCGCGGGCGAGGCGGACATCTTTGTGGCCGGCGGTGTGGAAAGCATCTCCTGCGTGCAGCAGGAAATGAACACCCACATGATGCGCGACCCGGCGCTGGACAAGCTCAAGCCCGAGATCTACTGGAACATGCTGCAGACGGCCGAACAGGTGGCCAAGCGCTACAACATCAGCCGCGACGCCATGGACGAATACGGTGCCGCCAGCCAGCAAAAGGCCACGGCCGCGCTGGAAAAGGGTCTGTTCAAGGACGAGATCGCCCCCATCACCGTGCAGGCCGGCGTGGCCGACGCCGTGCTGGGCCTGCGCACCAAGGAAGTGACGATCTCTGACGACGAAGGCATCCGCCCCGGCACCACCAAGGAAGGCATCAGCGGCATCCGCCCGGCCATCCCCGGCGGCGTGATCTCGGCCGGCAACGCCAGCCAGTTCTCTGACGGCGGCGGCGCCGTGGTGGTCATGAACGAGGACGGGGCCAGCCGCAAGGGCCTGCAGCCGCTGGGCCGCTTTCTGGGCTTCGCGGTGGCCGGCTGCGAGCCGGACGAAATGGGCATCGGCCCGGTGTATGCCATCCCCAAGGTGCTGAAGAAGCTGGGCCTGTCCATCAACGACATCGACCTGTGGGAGCTGAACGAAGCCTTTGCGGTGCAGGTGATCTACTGCCGCGACAAGCTGGGCATCCCCGGTGACCGCCTGAACGTCAACGGCGGCGCCATCGCCGTGGGCCACCCCTATGGCGTGAGCGGCCAGCGCCTGACCGGCCACGCCCTGATCGAAGGCAAGCGCCGCGGCGCCAAGCGCGTGGTGGTGACCATGTGCATCGGCGGCGGCATGGGTGCGGCCGGCGTGTTTGAAGTGCTGTAAGCACCGTGAGCCTTCGCCCCACGCTGGACTTCCTGCTTTACGACTGGCTGCAGGCGCAGGGCCTGAACCAGCGTGAGCGGTTCGCCGACCACAGCCGCGAGACTTTTGACGCGGTGCTGGACACCTGCGAGCGCATCGCGCGCGAGAAATACGCGCCGTTCAACCGCACGGTGGACACCCAGGAGCCGCAGTTTGACGGCGAGAAGGTCATCCTGCCGCAGTGCACGCACGACGCCAACCGCGCCTATGCCGAATCCGGCATGCTCAGCGCCGCGCAGGACTATGACGAAGGCGGCATGCAGCTGCCGTACACGATCGAGGCGGCGGCCAATGGCTTCTTCGGCCTGGCGTCGGTCAGCATTGGCTCCAGCCTGCTGACCAAGGGCAATGCCAACCTGCTGCTGGTGCATGGCACCGATATGCAAAAGGCCGTGTTCGCGCGCAATGAATTCAACGGCCGCTTCTCGGGCACCATGTGCCTGAGCGAGCCGCAGGCAGGCTCCAGCCTGAGCGACATCACCACCCGCGCCGTGCCGGACGGCGAGGGTGCCGAAGCAGATCCTCTGGGCCCGCGTTACCGCCTCAAGGGCAACAAGATGTGGATCTCCTCGGGCGAGCACGAGCTGACCGAGAACATCATCCACCTGGTACTGGCCAAGATCCCCGGGCCCGACGGCAAGCTGATCCCTGGCACCAAGGGCATCTCGCTGTTCATCGTGCCCAAGAAGCTGGTGGACACCAACGGGCAGCTGACCGGCGTGCGCAACGACGTGGCGCTGGCCGGACTGAACCACAAGCTGGGGTGGCGCGGCACGACCAACACCCTGCTGAACTTCGGCGAGGGCAAGTTCCCCGTGGGCCAAGCCGGCGGGTTCGATGGAAACGGCGCAGGCGCCGTGGGCTACCTGGTCGGCAAGCCCCACGAGGGCCTGCGCTGCATGTTCCACATGATGAACGAGGCGCGCATTGGCGTGGGCACCGCAGCGGTCATGCTGGGCCTGGCCGGCTACTACGCGTCGCTCGACTACGCCAAGAACCGGCCACAGGGCCGTCCTGTCGGTGTCGCGGGCAAGGACCCGGCCCAGCCGCAGGTGCGCATCATCGAACACGCCGACGTCAAGCGCATGCTGCTGGCGCAAAAGAGCTACTGCGAAGGCGCGCTGGCGCTGGAGCTGTACTGCGCACGGCTGGTGGACGAACAGCACACGGGGGACGCCGCCGCGGCCGACGAAGCCCGCCTGCTGCTGGAGGTGCTGACGCCCATTGCCAAGAGCTGGCCCAGCGAATGGTGCCTGGAGGCCAATTCACTGGCGATCCAGATCCACGGCGGCTACGGCTACACGCGCGACTTTCCGGTGGAGCAGTACTGGCGCGACAACCGCCTGAACATGATCCACGAGGGCACGCACGGCATCCAGGCGACCGACCTGCTGGGCCGCAAGGTGCTGATGGAAGGCGGCAAGGGCCTGATGCTGCTGGCCGCGCGCATCAACGCCACGATTGAACGCGCCATCCAGCAGCCTGCCCTGGCGGCGCACGCCAATGCGCTGGGGCAGGCGCTGCAGCAGGTGGGCGCGGCCACCAAGGCCGCCTGGGCCACCGGCGAGCCTGCTGACGCGCTGGCCAATGCCGTGCCCTACATGCAGGCCTTCGGCCATATGGTGCTGGCCTGGATCTGGATGGACGTGGCGCTGGCTGTACCGGCCGACACATCGCCAGCAAATCAGGGCAAACTCGCGGCCATGCGCTACTTCTTCCATTACGAGCTGCCCAAGATCGGTGCCTGGCTGGCCGTGGTGCAAACCCGCGACGCGACCTGCGCCACGCTGGCGGAGGACGCGTTCTGATGGCGTCCCCCCGGACGCTGGCCCGCATTGAAGCCTGGGTGTGGGTGCTGATCTATGGCGGCCTGCTGACCCTGGTGCTGGGTCTGGCCGTCGGGCGCACCGATGCCGCGCTGGGCTGGCTGCTCGGCGTGACGGGGGCTGTGGCGGCGTGCGCCGGCGCCGTGCTGCTGTGGGTGCGATCGCGCCTGAAACAAGACAAACCCTGAAAGAGGACACATTACATGACCCGTACCGTCCAGCAACTCTTCGACCTGACCGGCAAGACCGCGCTGGTCACCGGCGGCTCGCGCGGCCTGGGCCTGCAGATGGCCCATGCGCTGGGCGAGGCCGGCGCCCGGATCATGCTCAGCTCGCGCAAGGCCGCCGACCTGGAAGAGGCCACGGCCGACCTGCAGGCTGCGGGCATTGACGCACGCTGGATCGCCGCCGACTGCGCGAAGGAAGAGGACATCCGCCGCCTGGCCGACCAGACCATCGAGCGCATGGGCGACGTGGACATCCTGGTCAACAACGCCGGCGCCGCCTGGGGCGCGCCCGCCGAAGACCACCCCGTGGAAGGCTGGGACAAGGTCATGAACCTGAACGTGCGCGGCTATTTCATCCTGAGCCAGCACGTTGCCAGGCGCAGCATGATTGCGCGCAAGCAGGGCCGCATCATCAACATTGCCAGCATCGCTGGCCTGGGCGGCAACCCGCCCGAAATGCAGACCATCGCCTACAACACCTCCAAGGGCGCGGTCATCAACTTCACCCGCGCGCTGGGCTGCGAATGGGGCAAGTACAACATCACCGTCAACGCCATCTGCCCGGGCTTTTTCCCCAGCAAGATGACGGCCGGCACGCTGAAGAACCTGGGCGAGGACAAGCTGGCGGCCCACGCGCCCCTGCGCCGCCTGGGCGACGACGAAGATCTCAAGGGCATCACGCTGCTGTATGCGTCAGACGCCGGCAAGCACATCACCGGCCAGTGGCTGGCGGTGGACGGCGGTGTATCAGTAGTCACTGGCGGCTGAGCGTGCAGTTCGGCGTAGAAATCCCGTTCGTCAACCACCTGGGTTTTGACCTGGCGCTGTTTGAGGGCGGGCAGTCGCAGATCGACTACGAACCCAAACCCGAGCATCTCAATTCCTTTGGCGTCACCCACGGCGGCGCCTGCATGACGCTGCTGGACGTGGTGATGGCGCTGGCCGCGCGCAGCGTGGAGAAAGACATGGGCGCCGTCACCATCGAGATGAAGACCAGCTTCATGCAGCCCGCGCGCGGCAAGCTCACGGGCAAAGGCCGCCTGATGCACCGCACAGCCACCATGGCCTTCACTGAAGGCACGATTTTTGACGGGCAGGGCAGGGCCTGCACCCATGCCACGGGCACCTTCAAATTTGTCAAGGCGCTGCCCACCAGCCCCAAAAGCGCCAACCCGCTGAACATCATTTCCACCGACTGACCCCAGTCCAACCCGAGACAATCACCATGCCGCAAAACAAGCAGATCCTGCTGGACAACCGCCCCACCGGTGAAGCCACCGCCAGCAACTTCAAGCTCGTCACCACCGACACGCCGGCCCTGGCCGACGGCCAGGTGCTGGTGCGCCACCACTACATGAGCCTGGACCCGTACATGCGCGGGCGCATGAACGACGCCAAGAGCTACGCGCAACCCCAGCCGCTGGGTCAGGTGATGCAGGGCGGCACGGCCGGTGAAATCGTTGAAAGCAAATCACCCAAGTACGCCGTGGGCGACAAGGTGGTCGGCTTCGGCGGCTGGCAGGAATACAGCGTTGTCAATGGCGACATGGTGGGCGCCTTGCGCAAGTTGGACACCACCCATGTGCCGCTGTCCCACTACCTGGGG
>JBEIPU010000051.1:0-24223 GCA_040376925.1 Caenimonas sp.
ACCTCAAAGCTGATGCCCTGCACCGCCAGCGGCGCCGACGGGTCCGTGCCATAGCGCTTGGTGACGTTCTTGAAAACGATGCCTGAATCAGTCATCAGTGCATTCCTTGTGTGTTGGTTATTTTGTGGCCTGCACCGGCCTTGCGCCGGCCGAGCTTGCGCTCGCCGACGACGAACTGGATAAGAGCGGTCGCTACGGACATGAGGAGGATGAGCACCGTGCAATAGGCCAGCGCAACGCCGTAGTCCCCATTGCCCACGCGGCCGATGATGTAGGTGGTGGCCAGCTCGTTCTCGGCCGTGACCAGGAAGATCACCGCGCTGACCGTGGTGATGGAGCGTACAAAGCTGTACACCAGCGCCGCGACCAGGGCGGGCTTGAGCAGCGGCAGCACCACGTGGCGCAGCGTCTGCACGCTGTTGGCACGCAGCATCAGCGAGGCTTCGTCCAGCGAGCGGTCCAGCTGCTTGAAAGCGGCCGTACCGGCCCGCACGCCCACCGGCAGGTTGCGGAACATGAAGCACAGCACGATGATCAGCGCCGTGCCGGTCAGCTCAAAGGGCGGTACGTTGAACGCCAGGATGTAGCTCACGCCCAGCACCGTGCCGGGGATGGCAAACGCCAGCAGGGCCGAAAATTCAAACGCGCCCTGGCCGCGGAATTCGGTACGCGCCAGCAGCCACGCAATCATCAGGCCCACCGTGGCCGTCATGGGCGCCGAGATGGCTGCAAGCTTGAGGGTGGTGAAAAAGGAATTCCAGGCCGTGCCGGCCCAGACCAGGCCAAACTGGCCCCATTCCAGCGCGAACGCCGTGCGGAAGTGGTTCAGCGTGATCGTGTAGTCGCGCCCCCAGGTCTGCACAAACCCACCGGCAAAGGCAAACAGGTACACCACCAGCGTGAACGCCATCCATGGCAGCGCCACGCAGTACACCACGCGGCGCACGAGCGCCGGCAGCGGCATGGCAATGCCCGAGTCACCCTTGCCCGACACGGTGGTGAAGTTCTGCTTTCCCAGCAGCCCGCGCTGGATGGCAAACACCGTGAGCGCGAACACCGTGAGGATCCACGCCAGCGACGCCGCGCGTCCCTGGTCGTACTGCGCGCCGACGATGGCAAAGAAGATTTCCGTGGACAGCACCGAGAACTGCCCGCCCACCACGATGGGGTTGCCGAAATCGGCCATGCTTTCGATGAAACCGACCAGGAACGCGTTGGCCAGGCCGGGCTTGAGCAGGGGCAGCGTCACCGTCATGAAGGTCTGCTGAGGGCTCGCGCGCAGGGTCTGTGCGGCTTCTTCCAGGCTGGGCGCCACGCCCTGCACCACGCCGCGCATGATCATGAAGGCAATGGGTGTGAAGGCAAAGGTCTGCGCAATCCACACGCCAAACCATCCGTAGAACCACCGTGTGGGCGGTATGCCGAAGGCCCACTCCAGGAACTGGTTGGCCACGCCGGCGCGGCCGAACAGCAGGATCAGGCCCAGGCCCACCACGAACGGCGGCGTAATGATGGGCAGCATGGCCACGATGTTCAGAGGACGGGCGTAGCGCCTGGACGTGCGCTCGGCCATCAACGCCATCAGCGTGCCCAGCAGCGTGGTGCTGGCCGCCGTCATGAGGCCCAGGAACAGTGTGTTCCAGGCCACGCCGCAGCGCTGGCCGCCCGTGACGCAGCCCAGGCCGAAGTTGCGCTCGCTGGCCACGCGGTCCACGATGGCACCCAAGGCAAAGCCGCCATCTTCCAGCAGGAATGCAGCGCTCAAGGCCTTCAGCACCGGGAACAGGATGAACAGCGCCAGCAAGCTGCCGCAGCCCAGCACGGCCGCAGCCACGAACAGGTCGCCCTTGAAGTACCCGCGCCGCGCCACACCAAACGCCGCCAGCATCAGCAGCGCCGTCAGCGCCACAAAGCCGCCCCAGCCCACGCCAGGCTGGCGTGCGGCGAGTTCGCCAAAGCCGGCCGTCAGCGATTCAAAGGCCCAGCCGCGTGCACCGATGGTGAAGCCGCTGACCAGCAAGGCCAGCAGCCCCAGGCCACCACCGGCCATCAGCACCGCGCCCTGTCGCCGCCCCGGCGGCAGGCAGGCCCCCACGGCCGCAATCGCCACGCCCACGAGCCCCAGCCAGAGCCAGGGCCGGCCATAGCGCGCCGCCTGCAGCAGGCCGTTGCCGGCCTGCTCCTGCGAGAACACCTGCGGGATCAGGCGCAGGCCATTGGCGTCCTGGATCGCATACCAGGGCAAGGCCAGATAGGCGAGCACGCCCACAGCCACCCAAAGCCACAGGGGCTTGTTGACAGAAAGTTTCATGATGGGCGATGCCGTTGCGGGCTCGGGTCGTCAGTCAGCCGCAGCGGCTCAACGCGACTGGTTCTGCACTTCCTTTTCCCACTTGGCGATCAGGCGGCGGCGCTCTGCGCTGGCGCCGTACTTGGCGTAGTCGTAGTTGATCAGCTTGATCTTGGCCGGGTCCGTCATGCGCGGATCCTTGGGCACCTTGGTGTTGCTGGGCAGCTGGAACTGCTTGGCCGCCAGGCCAAACTGTTGCCCGCCGGGCGTAAGCGCCCATTCGTAGAACTTCTTCGCGGCCTCGGTGTTCGGTCCGCTCTTGACGATGCTCATGGAGCCGACCTCGGCCCCCGTGCCCTCGGACGGCGTGGCCGAACCGACCGGGAAGCCGTTGACGGCCTCGGTCGTCACGTCATGCACAAAGCTGATGGACACCGTGGTCTCGCCCCGGGCTGCGGCCTTCACCGGCGCCGTGCCAGAGCGGGTGTAGGTGCTGATGTTCGGGTGCAGCTTCTTCATGTAATCAAAGGCCTTGTCTTCACCCATCAGCTGCACCAGCGTGGCGATCATGGTGTAGGCCGTACCGCTGGATGCGGGGTTGGCCATTTGCACCTCACCCTTGAATTCGGGCTTGAGCAGGTCGGCCCAGGACGCAGGGGCCTTCGCCTTTTTCTTGGCCAGCAGCTCGTTGTTGAAGCCAAAGCCCAACGGGCCCAGATACACGCCTACGGTGCGGTATTTGGAATCTGCCGCCTGCTTCTGGGCCCAGGGGTGAAGGTCCTTGAGCTGCTCGGACTTGTATTCCAGCGTCAGGCCCTGCTCGGCCGCCTGCAGATGCGGGTCGCCGGTGCCTCCGAACCAGATGTCGGTCTTGGGGTTGGCCTTCTCGGCGTTGAGCTGGGCCAGCGCCTCGCCCGAGCCCTTGGCCGTCATGTTGACCTTCACGCCGGTGGTGCGCGAATACACGGTAGACATCAGGTTGCACCATTCAGCCTGCACGGAGCAGATGATGTTGACTTGGCCTTGCGCGGCGGCGCCAAAAGCCGCAACGGCCAGTGCCGTGCCGGTGAGCATGCGTTTCATGAAATCTCCAGAAGTAATTTGATTACGCGGCGATGCTACCCAGCGCAATGCCCACCCCACCACCGGGAAAACACTAAGGCACTATCAGATGCGGCGCAAAATCTGCTGGGCATTAGCCATCTTTTATGAAACTAAGTTACATTGCAGGATTGTTCCCCGGAATCGATCATGAGTCTTGACCTTGTTCTGTTTGGCGGCACCGGCGACCTGGCCTGGCGCAAGCTGATGCCGGCGCTGTTCCAGGCGTTTCGCCATGGCACCCTGCCCGAGGGCACCCGCATCATCGGCGTAGCACGCGACGAGCTGACTGATGAGCAGTACCGAGCGCTGATCCAATCGCGCTTTGACGGCGTTGAGCTTGCCAAGCGGCCCAGCCTGCAGGAGTTTTCGCGTTTTGCCGCGCTGCTGCATTTTGTGCGGCTGGACTTGTCGCTCCCGCGCGATTACGCCGTGCTGGCCGCGACCCTGCGCGATCGCAACGCAGCCACGGTGGTGATGTACCTGGCCACGGCGCCGGCTCTGTTCACCCAGGTGTGCGGGCAGATCGCCGCCGCGGGCCTGAACCAGCCGCATGTGCGCATCGTTCTTGAGAAGCCGCTGGGCCACGACCTGGCCTCCAACCGCGCGATCAACGACGCGGTGCGCAAAGCCTTCACCGAGCGGCAGGTTTTTCGCATCGACCACTATCTGGGCAAACCGTCGGTTCAGAACCTGTTTGCATTGCGTTTTGGCAATGCACTATTCGAGCCCCTGTGGCGCCGGGAAACCATCGCCAACATCCAGATCACGATTGCCGAGGAGCTGGGCGTTGAAAAGCGCGGTGCCTTTTACGACCAGACCGGAGCGCTGCGAGACATGGTGCAAAACCATGCGCTGCAGCTGCTGTGCGCCATCGGCATGGAGCCACCCATCAATGCGCACGCTGACGCCATCCGCGATGAAAAGCTCAAGGTGCTGCGCTCGCTCAAGCCCTGGACGCCCGAGACCCTGACGCAGCATGTGGTGCGCGGCCAGTACGCCGCCGGCAATGTCAACGGCGAGCTGGTACAGGCCTATCGCGACGAACCGGGCGTGGCGCCGGCCAGCAACACCGAAACCTTTGTGGCTCTGCGCGCCGAGATCGCCAACTGGCGCTGGGCGGGCGTGCCGTTTTACATCCGCACTGGCAAGCGGCTGGCCGGGCGCGACGCACACATCGTGGTGAACTTCCGCCCCGCACCTCATGCTATTTTCCATGCGCCACAAGGCGCGTCGAACCGGCTGGTGATCAACCTGCAGCCGCGTGACGGGCTGGAGCTGCACCTGCTGGCCCAGGGCCAGGACAACCCGCATCCGCGCGCGGCCAGCCAGACGCTGGCACCGGTGCACCTGGACCTGGACTTTGACAAGCGATTTGGCTCCGAGCGTGTGGGTGCCTACGAGAGGCTGCTGCTGGATGTGATCGACGGGCGGCTGAACCTGTTCGTGCGAAGCGACGAACAGGAAGAAGCCTGGCGCTGGGTCGGGCCGCTGCTGGACACATGGAAGGCATCGGCAGAGCCACCACGTCCCTATGCAGCCGGCAGTTGGGGGCCCAGCGCGTCCAGCGCCATGATTGCGCGCGACGGCTTCTGCTGGAGCGAAGAACACTAGAAAGCAACCGGAGACATGACCATGCTGGAACGAATCAAGGCCTCGCTGCCCTCGCTGGCGCCTGCCGAACAACGCGTGGGCAAGCTGGTGCTCGCCGACCCCCGCCTGTTTGCCAACCTGCCGGTGACGGAGCTGGCCGACCGCGCGCACGTGAGCAAACCCACCGTTGTGCGCTTTTGCCGCAGCGTGGGTTACGACGGCCTGTCTGACTTCAAGCTCAAGCTGGCGGGCACCGTCAGCGAGGGCGTGCCCTTCATCCACCGTAGCGTGGACGTGGACGACAAGACTGGCGACGTGCTGGTCAAGGTCATTGACAACGCGGTGGCCGCGTTCCTGAAATACCGCAACGATGCGTCCACCTTCGCCATTGAAAAGGCGGTTGAAGCCCTGGTAGGGTCATGCACGTCGGGGCGGCGCATCGAGTTCTTCGGCGTGGGCAACTCGGGCATCGTGGCCCAGGATGCGCAGCACAAGTTCTTCCGCCTGGGCGTCAACACCATTGCCTACAGCGACGGTCACATGCAGGTGATGAGCGCGTCGCTGCTAGGCCCGGGTGACTGCGTGGTGGTGATATCCAACTCCGGGCGCACGCGCGACCTGATGGACGCGTGCGACATCGCGCGGCGCAACGGCGCCACCACCATAGTGATCACCGCCACCGGCTCACCGCTAGCATCAGCCGGCCACATTCATCTGGCGGCGGACCACCCCGAGGGCTTTGACCGCTACAGCCCGATGGTGTCGCGCCTGCTGCACCTGATGATCATCGACGTGCTGGTGACCACCGTGGCACTGCGCATTGGCGGCGCCAAGCTGCAGCCCATACTCAAGGACATGAAGAACAACCTGCGCAGCAAGCGTTACGCTTGAGCTGCCGCAACCGCGCACGGCGCGCGTTGCGGCAGGCTGCTGGTGTCAGCTCAGAACGAATGGCGAAGGCCGAAGTCGTAGCCGCGCGACGCGTTGTTGGCCGCGGTTACGGCACCATTCAGCGCCTGCGACGCACCACCGCTGTTGCCCACGCGCGCAAAGGTCGCGTACAGCGCCGTGCGCTTGCTCAGGTGATGCACATAACCCAGCGAATACTTCTTTGACGTCGGCGCCGCCGCCGCGTTGGTCTTGTAGCGCGAATAGGCCAGGCGGATCTCGCCCGCGCCCAGCGGCACCAGTGCACCCACCAGGTAGCCGGTGCCCGTCACCGCCACGGGGGATGCCACCCGGTCGCGGTCGTACATCGCCATGACGCGCGCCACGCCGAAGTTGTAGGAGCCGCCTACATTGGTGGTCTTGATGTCGCCCGCTGCGTAGTTGGTGGCGGCCGTGGACAGCGCGACACTGAACGGGCCACCGTTGTAGCCCACGCGCACGCTGGCGCCCTTTCCATCGCTGGAAGTGGCCGCACCGCTGTTGTTCTCACCCAGGTAATACTGCACGGCTGCATGCAGTCCGTTGCCGCCCACTGCGGTGGACGCGTTGAAACCGTGTCCGTAGATATAGGTGAAGCTGTTGGATGCACGGGTGTTGGTGGGCCCACCGATGGACGAGTTGATGGCCTGGTTGGTGCCCACGCCGTTGGTGCCAAACGGGTCGTACACCGTGTGGTTCCAGAAGTGGGGCGTGTAGTCGCGGCCCAGCCGCAGTTCGCCCCAGGCGCCTGCGATGCTGACGGTGGAGCGGCGGTTGAAGTTCAGCCCCGTGTTGCCCGCGACCGTGGTGGCCTGGTTACCCGCCGCGATGCTGCCTCCCGCGCGGCCGTCATCGTTGGAAATCCCTGCCTCCAGATGAAAGCCGGCTTTCAGGCCACCACCCAGGTCTTCCGTGCCGCGAAAGCCAAGGCGCGCGCTGTTGTAGCCCGAATTGGTCAGCTGCGTCTTGTTCGAGGTGCTGCCCGATCCGTGAGCCAGCGTCGCATCCAGGATGCCAAACAGGTTGACCGAGGACTGCGCGCAAGCCACGCTGCTGGCGGCAACAGCGGCCAGGGCCACGATTGATTTCTTCATTGAGGTTCTCCAGTTTTGTTCAGAGGTTTCGAAAAGAACGCCCGCTTGGGGCGTCCAGTTCATTGCATCAAAGGCAGCGCGCAATCCACAGCGCTGCAAGCGTCGTAACAGCATCGTCACCGCACCTGCCGTTGCAACGCGCAGACACACTCAGACAACGGTCAATGTTTGTGGCACCGGCGAAGCGGTTTTGTTGCCCGACGCACCCAGGGTCTGCGCCAGCACCGCCGCCGCCGCAGCTGCCCAGTGCCGGCCGTAGCCTGGATGCGACCAGCTGCGCCCTATGGCAGGGGCGAAAAGCCCGGCTTCTTCCAGGCCCAGGTGCCTGAACACACGCTGCTGTGTCCGGCTGCGTTGCAGCACCAGCGGTCCCTCAAGCGGCGCGGCATTTTAAAGTAGGCCGCAGCCTGCACCAGAGCAGCCTTCATGGCGTCACTGGTCGCGGGCGCCACGCGGCCCTTGGGGTTCTCCTTGGCATGCCCCGGGATGGCGATACCCCAGGGTCGCAGGTCGCGCCGCGCATTGAAGTGCAGTGCCTCGTGGCGCGTCAGGCGCATGGCGCGCGCCAGCGCCAGCCGCTCCCCGGTTTCGCGGTCCAGCGAACGGACCCGGGCAATCACGGCCGCTTCATAGACCGCAGGCAAGGCAGGCACGGGCAGTACCAGAGTTCGCAGCAGTGCCTGCGCATGTGCGTCGCCCTGCTGCGCAGCCAGATGCAGCCAATGCATTCCTTCTTGCGCGGCCTTCAAATCCACCGCCTCGCGCAGCAGGATCGCGCCGTACCTGGCCTGTGCCTGTGCGATGCCGGACCGCGCTGCTTTCTCCAGAAAGTAGCGCGCCATGCCCGGATGGGACGCGGCGCTTTTGAAGCCTGGCAGGACGCTTGACAGGATGAGCCAGGCCTGGCACCAGCCAGCGTCGGCCGCGCGCATCAGCAAGGCTCCCGCCAGCTCCAGGTTGATGCCCCGCACCAGCCGGTGCGGCAGCAGGCTGCCATAGGGGACACCTGCGAGCGCGCAACCCAATGCGTACTGCACATGGGCCTCGCCCAGTTCGCTCTGGTGCAGCATGCTGGCCTCTACCAGTTCCACCGGCAGTGCCAGATCTCCGGACGCCCCCGCCGCGAGGTGCACGCAGGCGCTGACCTGCGCAGCCAACCGGTCCACGGGCACGGCGACGGCGGCAGCAACACCCAGGCAAAGGCAGGCCTGGCCCAGGTCCTGTGTTTCAAGGGCCAGCTGCGCGGCGGCCAATGTGACGGCGCCAGCATCGCCATCGGCTGGGGACAGCGCGTTCACCATCTGAGCCAGCGTGCGCGCCTCGTCGGCCGCGTCGTCGGCCAGCGCGAGGCTGCAACGGCCACTGCGCCTGAGCCACTGCACACCTTCACGCCGGCCCGCGCGCGTCAAGGCGAGCCAGGTTCCCAGCTTGAGCATCGAGCTGGCGCACCCGCGGTCTGCGGCGTAGCGCAGCACGGCCAGCAACTGCTGGGCGACCAAGACCTCGACCGGTACCTCGCGGGCTGCCAGCAGCAATGCCGACGGCGACCTGCGGTCCAGCTCCTGCTGCAGATAGGCCAGACCCAAACGGTGGTTGCGCGCTAGCCCGCCACGGCCGCCAAACAGCTTGGCCGCCATGGCCAGGCACGCCTGCGGTTCACCACGGCGCGCTGCATCGCGCAGCACGATGTCTTCGCGTCTCATGCCCGGTCAGACCGTTCAGCTGGATGACTTGAGCATCAGTTCCAGCTTCGAGCCGCGCCGGGTCACCTCCTCTACTCGGGCGATGCGCTCTTCGGGCGCCAGACGGGGGTCGTTCATGATGCGCTGGCGCGCGTTGAACATTTCCAGGTCGGCAATGGTGACCAGCTGCCGGTTGCTGGAGCGGCGAAACGCCGTGAGTTTGTTGATGTTCCACAGGATGCCCTTTTCCTCGTCGTCCTTGGCGCCAAAGCCGGCAGCGAAGGCGCCGATCTTACGTTTGAGCACGGGCGGCAGGTCATTGCGCCACACCATCGGGGACTCAGGTATGTCCGGCGACTCCCACACCACGCGCAGCAACCGGGCATCATCGGGCCGCAGCGAGCGGAAGTTGTCCAGCTCCGAGGTGTTGTTGGTGGCTACATCGACGTTGCGTTGGGCCACGGCCATGGCATTGCCTTCGTGGCTTGCACGACGCACTTCCTTGAAGAGGCGGTCGGGTTCGTTTATGCCGCGCTTCACGAAGGCGAAATACTTCGGCACGATGTGTCCGGAGGTACTCTTGACGTCACCATCGCCATAGACGAGCTGGCCCGCCATGCGGTGCACGTCCTCCAGGGTGCGGATGGCGCTGTCGCGGTGGGTCACCAGCAGGGACCGGTAGGCGGTCTTGCCTTGCACCACCATGGCGGAAAACACGCTGCCCTTGCCCGCTTCCACGATGTCCAGCGCCGGCGCGTTGCCCAGCCAGGCCAGGTCCAGCCGCCCGTCCAGAAAATCCCGCACCAGCTCGCCTTGCGTCACATACGTCTGGCGTTCGATCGGCACACCCGCCGCAGCGGCCATGCGATCAAGAAACGGATTCCAATTCCTGAGCGTGAGCTCGGCATTGCGCGGTGTGATCAGGCCAAAAGCCAGCCGGGGCGGCATGGCGCCGGTGACCTGTGGCCGGGTAGATGGGCCGCTTTGGGCCCAGAGGGATGGGGCGGTGGCAGCAAGGCCTAGGCTGCCGAGAATATCGCGTCGCTTCATGGTGTCTCCTGAGTTGAATGGCCTCCCATGAAGTAATTTAGTTACTCAATCATCCTAATAGTCTGGAGCAAACCCTGGTAATTTAAATGTAATCAGGTTACGTAACCAGTTTGACATCGCAAAGCAGAACGGGCTTGCGCAGCCGTCTGCGTCAAGCCCGTAGATGACAGAATTGAAGAGCGTGCAGTCAGTCGACGATTCGCAGGATCTCCGTGCCCACCGAGCCATCGGTGTTGAGGATCAGTATCTTGTCGCCGCGCTTGACGACGGTGAAGCAGCCCTCACGGCCCGAACGGATGGTCTTCCATGTGTTGCAGTAGCCGTTGTCCGTGATGCGCCAAACGCCCGTGTCCTTCATATTGCCAACAGCGACCTCGGATGTGCCGTCCGCGCGCATGTAGAAGTCCACCAGCCCACCGCTGGTAGAGCGGCCAAACACCTTCTTGCCCACCAGCGCCGCCTTGACCTGATCACCCGTCATGGCCTGGTCCTGGGCCCATGCGGGCAATACCATGAAAGCCGTAGCAAGAATGGCACCGACAAGCGTTGATCGCTGGCGCATCGAAGTCATTGCAGTCTCCTTGGACAAATCAGATCCGGCCTTCTTCCACCGCGTGGCAGGCAATCTTCACGCCGCGCAGCTCCAGCAATTTGGGCCGCTCGGACTTGCAGCGGTCGTTGGCATGCTGGCAGCGCGGGTGGAAGGTGCAGCCGGTGGGTGGGTTCAGCGGGTTGGGCACCTCACCGCTCACCGGCGTGCGCTGGCGGCCGGTGTCGTGCATCTTGGGGATGGCGTCCAGCAGCATGCGCGTGTACGGGTGCTGCGGCGTGGCGAACAGCGCCTGCTTGGGCGCCAGCTCCACCAGGCGTCCCAGGTACATCACGCCGACTTCGTCGCTCACATGGCGCACCACCGCAAGGTTGTGCGAAATGAACAAGTAGGTCAGGCCCTGCTTTTGCTGCAGGTCCTTCATGATGTTGAGCACCTGAGCCTGCACCGACACGTCCAGCGCGCTGGTGGGCTCGTCGCAGACCAGGAATTCGGGCTCGGTGGCCAGGGCCCGCGCGATCGAGATGCGCTGGCGCTGACCGCCGCTGAACTGGTGCGGGTACTTGACCATGTCCAGCGGGCTCAGGCCCACGGACTTGAGCAGCTCGCCCACGCGCTGCTTGAGCTGCGCGGGGTCGGTGATGATGCCGTGCTCTTTCAGCGGCTCACCCACGATGTCTTCCACGATCCAGCGCGGGTTCAGGCTCGCATACGGGTCCTGGAAGATCATCTGGATGCGCCGGCGCAGCTTGCGCCCCTCGGGCGTCTTGAAGGCCGCGTGCGCGTCCTGGCCGTCAAAGGTCAGGCCGCCGCGCGTGGGCTCGTACAGGCCCACCAGCAGGCGCGCCACCGTGCTCTTGCCGCAGCCCGATTCGCCCACCAGGGCCAGGGTCTTGCCCTTTTCGATTTCAAAGCTCACACCGTCCACGGCATTGAGCAGCTGGCGGGGCCGGCGCTCAATGACACGGTTGAGCCAGGGGACCGAAACGTCAAATGTTTTCGCCAGGTCATGCGCCTGGACCAAAGCCTTTGAGCTGCTCATCGCACACCCCCGCTTTCATGCAGCCAGCAGGCCGCGCGCGTGGCGCCTGCAGACATCAGGTCGGGGCGGTCCACCTTGCAGCGGTCAAAGGTCTTGGGGCAGCGCGGGTTGTAGGCGCAGCCGGTGGGGATGGCGTTCAGGCGGGGCATGGCACCGTCAATCTGGTTCAGGCGTTCACGGTCCACCGTGATGTCGGGAATGGCCGCCATCAGCCCCTCGGTGTAGGGGTGGGCGGGCTGGTTGATGACCTCGTGCACCGGGCCGATTTCGGCAATACGACCGGCATACATCACCGCCACGCGGTCGCATGTTTCGGCAATGACGCCCATGTCATGGGTGATCAGCATCACGGCCGCGCCGCGGTCCTTGCAGATGCGCTTGAGCAGCTGGATGATCTGCGCCTGGATGGACACATCCAGCGCGGTTGTGGGCTCGTCGGCCACGATCAGCTTGGGCTCGGCTGCCAGCGCCAGGGCGATCACCACGCGCTGGCGCATGCCGCCGCTGAACTGGTGCGGATAGTGGTCAATACGCTCGGCTGCCGCCGGGATGCCGGTGTCTTCCAGCAGCCCGATGGCGCGCTTGCGCGCTTCCTCGTAGCTCACCGGCAGGTGGGTTTGAATGGTTTCGGTCAGTTGCCGCCCGATGGAGTACAGCGGGTTCAAAGAGGTCAGAGGGTCCTGGAAGATCGCGCCGATCTTGCGGCCGCGGATGTGACGCATCTGCTCGTAGGGCAGGTTGTCAATTTGCTGGCCTTCCAGCAGGATCTGGCCGCTGGCCACACGCCCCGGCGGCTCCAGCAGGCCGATGATGGCGGCGCCCGTCAGGCTCTTGCCTGCCCCGGACTCACCCACCACGCCCAGGATTTCACCGGGCGCGATGGCAAAGGAGATGTCGTCCAGCGCGCGCAGCGTGCCGCGGCGGTTGGGGAATTCGACGACGAGGTTCTTGACTTCTAGCAGACTCATTTAGCGCAACCTCGGGTTCAGTGCATCGCGCAGCCAGTCGCCCAGCAGGTTCACCGACAGGGCAATGGTGATGAGCATCAGGCCGGGGAACACGGTGATCCACCATTCACCCGAAAACAGGTAGTCGTTGCCCACGCGGATCAGCGTACCCAGTGACGGCGAGGTCGGCGGCACGCCCACCCCCAGGAATGACAGCGTGGCTTCGGTGATGATGGCCGTGGCCACCTGGATGGTGGCCAGCACCAGCACCGGTCCCATCACATTGGGCAGCACATGGCGCGCCATGATGCGCAGCGGCGCCACGCCGGTCACGCGGGCGGCCTGCACGTATTCCTTGTTGCGTTCCACCATGGTGGAGCCGCGCACCGTGCGCGCGTACTGCACCCAGCCGGTCAGCGTGATGGACAGGATCAGCACGCCGAACGCCACGGAGTCCTGCGCGTTGGGAAACAGCGCACGGCCTACGCCGGCGATCAGCAGCGCCACCAGGATGGGGGGAAAGCTGAGCATCACGTCGCACAGGCGCATGAGCAGCGTGTCGATCCAGCCGCCGCGAAAACCCGCCAGCAGGCCAAAGCCCACGCCGATCAGCATGGACAGCAACACCGACACGGCGCCCACCACCAGCGAGATGCGGGCGCCATAGAACAGCGCGGACAGGATGTCGCGGCCCTGATCGTCGGTGCCCAGCAGGTATTTGGTGGTGCCGCCAGTGGACCACGACGGCGGCAGCCGCGCGTCGCTGAGTTCCAGCGTGACCAGGTCAAACGGGTTGTGCGGCGCGATCAGCCCGGCAAACGCGGAGCAGAACACGCAGATGAAGGCAACCAGCGCCGCGGCGATGGCCATGGGCGAGGTGCGAAAGCTGTAGCCGACATCACTGTCGAGCCAGCGGGCAAGTACTTTTTTCATTGTGGGGCGAAAGAGCTGCGGGACGCCGCACGGCTTGTGGCCGGCGGCATCCGTTGCGGATTCAGCGGCTTACTTCTTGATGCTGATCCACTTGTAGGGCATGAAATTGTCCGCCAGCTGGACCAGCTCCACCTTCTTGGACAGGCCCCAGGCCAGGGCCTGCTGGTGCAGCGGCAGGTGGCCGATGTCGGCCGAGTGGGCGTCAAACGCTTCCTTGATCATGGCGTCGCGCTTGGCCTTGTCGGTTTCGGACTGGATCTTCTTGGTCAGCTCGTCCACCTTGGGGTTGCAGTAGCTGCCCAGGTTGAACTGGCCCGCGCCCTTGTCGTCCACGCAGGCCATCAGGGCGTTCAGCGCGTTGTGCGAGTCATAGGTGCCCGGCGTCCAGCCCAGCATGTAGAAGCTGGTGTCCCGGCGCAGGATCTTGGGGAAGTAGGTGCCCTTGGTCTCGGCGGCCAGGTTGATCTTGACGCCGATACGCGCCAGGTTGGCGGCCACCGTCTGGCAGATCCGCGCGTCGTTGACGTAGCGGTCGTTCGGGCAGTTCATCGTCACTTCAAACCCGTTGGGGTAGCCTGCGTCGGCCAGCAGCTTTTTGGCGGCGTCGGCGTCGTAGGGCAGGCGCTTGTTCTGTGCGTCGCTGAAGCCGTTGATGCCGGGGCCGACCATCAGCGCCGTGGGGTTGGAGGCGCCGCGCATCACTGTGCGCTTGATGCCGTCAATGTCAATGGCCTGGTAGAAGGCCTGGCGCACGCGCTTGTCCTTGAACGGATTCTTGCCCTTGACGTTGGAGTACAGCAGCTCGTCACGCTTTTGGTCCATGCCCAGGAAGATGGTGCGCAGCTCGGGGCCGGCCAGCACACGCGCGTTGGCGGCGGCGTTGATGCGGTCAATGTCCTGCACCGGCACGGGCTCCATCACGTCCACTTCGCCGGACAGCAGCGCGGCCACGCGCGTGGCATCGTTGCCGATGGGCGTGAAGATCACTTCGCTGACGTTGCCTTCGATCTTGCCCCAGTAGTTGCCGTTGCGCACAAAGGTCGTGCGCACGTTGGGCTGGCGCTCGCGCAGGCGGAACGGGCCGGTGCCATTGGCGCGGAAGGAGGCGGCGTTCTCGATACCTTTGCGGCGGTCCACCGGGCGCTGGGCCTGGTTGGTCTCAGCCCACTTCTTGCTCATGATGTAGACCAGCGAGATCACATCGGGCAGGATGGGGAACGGTGCCTTGGTTTCAATCTCGACAGTGAAGTCGTTGATCTTGCGCACTTCCTTGAAGTCGTTGGTGTAGCTCTTCATGTCCGAGCCGTCCACCTGGGTGCGCGCGAACGAGAACAGCACGTCGTCGGCGTTGAACGGCGTGCCGTCGTGGAATTGCACGCCGCGGCGCAGCTCGAAACGCCACACGGTGGGCGAGGTCTGCTTCCATGAGGTTGCCAGGGCCGGCGCCAGGCTCAGGTCCTTGTTGCGACCGACCAGGCCTTCATACACGTTGCCCGTCACGGTCAGCTGCAGGGACTCATTGAGCGAATGCGGGTCCATGGACAGGGCGTCGCCCTGGTTGGCGATGCGCACCGTCTGGGCGGATGCACCCAGACTCATGGCGGCCACGGCGCAGAATACGGCGGCCGGGATCAGGTTGCGTTTGAGTTTCATCTTTGGCTCCTTGTGCAGGGGATGACGGTTGGAAAAAGGAAATGCGCTTTCTTCACGCATGAAGGACGGGACCGGCCAGCGGCATGGACTGCTCGATCAGGCCGGCGTGCAAGGCGGAACCCAGCGGGAGGATGTCGTCGTTGAAGTCGTAGCGGCTGTTGTGCAGGAAGCAGCTGCCCTCACCGCCCTGACCAATGCGCAGGTAAGCACCGGGCTTGACCTGCAGCATGAACGAAAAATCCTCGGCGCCCATGCTGGGCTCCATGTCACGCACCACATGGTCCTCGCCCACCAGCGACTGCGCCACATCAGCGGCAAACATGGCTTCGCGCGATGAATTGATGGTGGCCGGGTAAATGCGCTCGTACTTCACGCTGGCGGTGGCACCGAAAGCCAGTGCCACGGCGCTGCACAGCTCATGCAGGCGGCGCTCGATCAGGTCCTGCACTTCAGGGTTGAAAGTGCGCACGGTGCCCACCAGCGTGGCTTTGCCGGGTACCACGCTCATCGCGCCCAGGTCGCCCGCCTGCATGCCGCACAGGCTGATGACGGCGCCTTCCACCGGACGCACATTGCGCGAGACGATGCTTTGCACTGCCGTGATGATGTGGCCGGCCACCAGCACAGGGTCCACCGTCAGGTAGGCGTGCGCGCCGTGGCCGCCCTTGCCGGTGATCTCGATGGTGATGCGGTCGGCCGCGGCCATCATGGCGCCAGGGTTCAGGCCCACAGTGCCAGGGCGCATGCCGGGCCAGTTGTGCATGGCGTACACCGCATTGACCGGGAAGCGCTCGAACAGGCCGTCCTCAATCATGGCCTTGGCGCCGGCAAAGCCTTCTTCGCCGGGCTGGAAGATCAGAACGGCCGTGCCGTCAAAGTTGCGGGTCTCGGCCAGGTAGCGCGCCGCGCCCACCAGCATGGTGACGTGGCCGTCGTGGCCGCAGCCGTGCATCATGCCGGGGCGTGAGGACTTCCATGCGAAGTCGTTGTGCTCGGTCATGGTCAGGGCGTCCATGTCGGCACGCAGGCCGGTCATGCGGCCGCTGCCGCTGTGGCGGCCCTTGATGACGGCCACCACGCCGGTTTTGCCGATGCCGTCGTGCACCTCGTCCACGCCGCACAGCTTGAGTGCTTCCTTGACGCGACCGGCGGTGTAGACCTCTTCAAAGCCCAGCTCGGGGTGGGCGTGCAGGTCGCGCCGCAACGCTGTCAGCTCGGGGTGGAACTGCGCGATGTGCGCGAACGCGCGCCCGTTGGCTTTCAGGCGCGCAGGCTGCGTGACGGGCGCCAGCATCAGTGGCCCCCTGCCTTGCCTAGACGCAGGCGCGGGTCCACCGCAAAGTACAGCAGGTCAACGATCAGGTTGATCACCACGAAGATCAGAGCGATCAGGCACAGGTAGGCCGCCATCACCGGGATGTCGGCAAAGGTCACGGCCTGGATGAACAGCAGGCCCATGCCGGGCCACTGGAACACGGTCTCGGTGATGATGGCAAAGGCAATGAGGCCGCCCAGCTGCAGGCCGGTGATGGTCATGACCGGCACCAGCGTGTTTTTCAGTGCGTGGCCGAAATGGATGGCACGGTTCGTCAGGCCGCGCGCGCGGGCGAACTTGATGTAGTCGGTGCGCAGCACTTCCAGCATTTCGGCGCGAACCAGCCGCATGATCAGCGTGAGTTGGAAGATCGCCAGCGTGATGGCCGGCAGCACGATGTGGTGCCAGCCCTTGGCCTTGAGCAGGCCGGTGCTCCACCAGCCGATCTGCATGGTTTCACCGCGGCCAAAGCTCGGGAACCAGCCCAGACCGACGGCAAACACCAGGATCAGCAGGATGCCGATCAGGAAGGTGGGCAGCGAAACACCCAGCAGGGAAATCGTCATGAACACCTGGCTGAGGAAGCTGCCACGGCGCAGCGCCGAGTACACACCCATCGGAATGCCGATCGCAAGCGCCATCAGGGCGGCAATCAGTGCCAGCTCCAGGGTCGCGGGGAAGCGCTCGGCAATCAGGCGCGACACTTTGGCGCCCTGGCGCAGGCTCAGGCCGAACTCGCCCTGCGCCGCGTTGACCAGGAAGTGCCAGAACTGCACAAAGAATGGCTTGTCCAGCCCCAGGTCGGCGCGAAGCTCGCGGATCTGCTCTGGCGTGGCGTCCTGACCCAGCAGGAAGACAACCGGGTCGCCCACGTACTGGAACAGCAGGAATGCAATGAAAGCGACCGTGACCATCACGATCACGGCCTGTATGAGGCGGCGCAGGATAAAGGCGAACATTCGGTTTACGCTGAAAGGATGACCGATGCTAGCAGCGCAAATGCCGTGCCAGCACAGGGATTTCCTTTAGGTTTAAAGGAACTAATGTGCCATGAAAAGGAAGGCCCGAAGGCCCTCCCCAGCCGTGACCCGGTCAATTGACCTTGATCAGGCGCCAGTCAAGGCGGTTGTCAGCGCGGTGAACCACGTCCACGTTCTTCTTCAGCGCCCAGGGAATGATCTGGTTGTGAAGCGGAATGTGCGAGACGGTGTCGTTGCTCAGCTGCAGGCCTTCGGTCAGGAGGCGGTTGCGCACCGGCAGGTCGGTCTCGGTCTTGATGCGGTCAACCACGTAGTCCATGCGCTGGTTGCTGTAACGGCCCACGTTGTAATTGCCGTCGCCGCCCGTGCCCACACTGCGCGTGAGCGACTGCAGGCTGTACAGCGCGTCAAACGTCGGCACGCCCCAGCCCAGCATGTAGATGCTGGCTTCATAGCGCTGGATCATCGGGAAGTACGTCACCAGCGGCATCGTGCGCAGCTTGGCCTTGACGCCCACCTTGGCCCACATGGCGGTCACGGCCTGGCAGATTTCCTCGTCGTTGATGTAGCGGTTGTTGGGGCAGGCAAAGTCCACTTCAAAGCCCTGGGGGTAACCCGCCTCGGCCAGCAGCTTCTTGGACGTTTCAGGGTTGTAGGGGAAGCGCTTGTGCACCGCCTCGGTCCAGCCGGCCACCTGCGGCGCCACCAGGGTGCCGGTGGGCTGGCTCAGCCCGCGCATGGTCACGCGGTGCAGGCTGTCGCTGTCGATCGCCTGGTACAGCGCCATGCGGACCTTCACGTCCTTCAGCGGGTTCTTGCCCTTGATGTTGGAGCCGGGCAACTCGGTGCGGAACTGGTCCATGCCGAAGAAGATGGTGCGGTTTTCAACACCGTCGATCACCTTGAGGTTGGGGTTGGCACGCAGGCGGCCCAGGTCCTGGGGGCTCGGGTCCAGCACGAAGTCCACCTCGCCAGACAGCAGCGCGGCCACGCGCGTGGCTTCCGACTTGATGGGGGTGTAGATGATTTCGGTGACGTTGCTGTCAACCTTGCCCCAGTAATTGGGGTTGCGCACCATCACCAGCTTCTGGTCAGGCTGCCATTCCTTGACCATGAACTGGCCCGTGCCCATGGCATTGCGGTGCGCGAAGGTCTCGTCCTTGGTGCGGATGTCCTTGGGTTCGACCGACTTGTTCTTTTCGGCCCAGGCCTTGCTCATGATGCGAAGCTCGGTCAGCTGGTTCAGCAGCACCGGGTTCGGGCCCTTCATGATGAAGTCCACGGTGGAGTCGTTGACCTTGACCACGCGGTCGATGCCCTGGGTGTACACGGCGTAGTTGGACGTTTTCGACATCGCGCGGGTGATGGAATACACCACGTCGTCGGCCGTGAAGGGCGTGCCGTCGCTGAACTTCACGCCTGTGCGCAGGTTGAAGCGCACCTGGGTGGGCGACATTTCACGCCACGACGTGGCCAGCTGGGCCTCGGGCTTGAAGGTCTGGCTGTTGTAGTACACCAGCGCGTCATACACCGCCGCGTGCACGCCGTTGCCCAGTGCGTTGTTTTGTGAATGGATGTCCAGCGTGGGGATGTCGCTGGCACTGGACCATTTGAATGGCTTGGCTTGCACGGCCGGAGCGGCCGCGATGGCGGCCATGGCGGCGGCGGAGATCAGAGCAAATTTGAGCTTCATGGAACCCTCTTGAATTGGAAAGAGGCAGACTATGCAGCATGCGTGCCTGCTCCGTCAAAAGGGGTTTCCCGCAAGCCCTGTTGCGCCCGCGACAGGGGAGCCCGTCCCTCAGTGCGCGCTGAGACCTTGCCTTGCCGCGGGCAACTGCACCGGCCCGTACCAGGCCCGGGCGGAAGATCGGGTGTTGTCGCTGTCGGTCATGATGCCAATACCCACCAGCGCACCGGGGGCTTCACCAAAAGCTTTTTCGTAGTCAGCCCGGATGTTGCGCTCGTAGTCCAGCCATTGGTTCAGCTTGCCCTGCCCGGACTCCACCACCAGCTTGCGGATGCGGTCGGTGCGCGGGTTGACGATGACGCTGCCCGGCGCACGCTGATTGCACCACACGTACATCAGCGTGGCATAGGGCAGTTCCTCGCCCGTCAGGGCCAGCGCCAGCTCCGACAGCGCCGCATTGCGCGCCGACAGGCGGGATCGGTCACCCTCGAAGGCCAGCACAATCCGCACGGGCGAATCATCGGCCTCGCGCAGGGCCATGTCGGCCTGCGTGATCAGTTCGGGCACCTTCCAGGAAAACCGCACGCTGCCCAGCTCGGCAGGCTCCACGCGCACCTGCTTGCGCACCATGCTGGCAGAAGCCAGAGACGTGACGGCCATGGCATCACGCCCGTCCTTGCGGGTGTAGGCGAACTGCGAACTGGCCTTGCCGGGCAGCGCATAGTGGCGCCATTGCCCGTCTTGCAGCGATGACTGCAGCGCCCAGGGTGTCGCCGCCAGATCCGTCGCTGGCGCACGCCCGGCAACGGTGGTGCAACCCGCCAGCACGGCCAGCCCCCACACGGCGCAAAACACCCCAAAACGACGGTAATCCACGTCTGCAAGCCCCGGGTTTTTTTAAAAGTACGTTCTCAAAAAAGAAAAGCCGCCCGAAGGCGGCTTTTCCAGTCTGATTGCAAAGCTGGCACAAGGCCAGCGAAGCAATTAGAAGCTGTGGCGAACGCCGAAGTCGTAACCGGTCGACTTGGCGTTGGCGGCGGTCACGGCGCCGTTCAGGGCTTGGGCTGCGCCACCGCTGTTGCTCGTGCGAGCGAACGTGGTGTACAGAGCCGTACGCTTGGACAGGTTGTGCACGTAGCCGATGGCGTACTTGTTGGTACGGGCGCTCACAGCAGCGTTGTTCTTGCTGCGCGAGTAAGCCAGACGGATTTCGCCAGCGCCCATGGGGATCAGGCCGCCGATCAGGTAGCCGGTTTGGGTCACGTTGGCCGGGGCCGACACGCGGTCACGGTTGTAGTGAGCCATGACCTTGGCCACGCCGAAGTCATACTGGCCGCCGATGTTGGTGGTCTTGATGTCGCCGGTGGCGTAGTTGGTGCTGGAGAAAGCCAGAGCAACGTTGACCGGGCCAGCAGCGTAGCCCAGACGCAGGCCAGCGCCCTTGCCGTCGTCTTCCGTGGCAGCGCCGGTCTGGTTGTTTTCGCCCAGGTAGTACTGGATCTGGCCGTAGAAGCCGCCCAGGTTACGCGGCAGGAAGTAGCCCATGCTGTTGGAAGCGCGGACGGTGACGGGGCCGCCGAGGCTGGAGTTCAGGGTCTGGGTGGTGCCCACGCCGTTCGTGCCGAACGGATCGAACACGGTCAGGTTCCAGAATTGCGGGCTGTAGTCACGGCCCAGACGGATTTCGCCGAAACCACCAGCCAGGCTGACGGTCGAACGACGGTTGAAGGTCAGGCCTTGACCGCCACCGATGCCAGCCACGGCGCCGCCGGTAGCTTGGTTGTTGGTGTTGGTAGCAGCGCCACGGCCGTCGTCGTTGGTCACGCCGGCTTCCAGCCAGAACGAGGCGGACAGGCCACCACCCAGGTCTTCCGTACCACGGAAGCCCAGACGGCTGGAGTTGTAGCCGGAGTTGGTCAGCTGGGTCTTGTCGGAAGAACCAGCGCCGCTGCCGTTGCCAACAGCCAAGGTGGCGTCAACGATACCGAACAGGGTGACGGAAGATTGGGCAGAAGCCACGCCAGCGGTCGCGAGCACGGCCAGAGCAATCAGGGACTTTTTCATTGCAAGTTTCTCCAAGGTTAAACATAGGGCTCCGGTTCGACGGGTTCACTTGAATGCGGGCACACAATGTGCTCCCACCGGATCCCCGGGCCAACCTCCTTTTGGGAAGTTGGATGTATTGCAACAGAGCGGGCTTTCTTTCGCAAAGCATTTAGCCTTGCGCGCCCTGTTTCGTTGCACCCCTGCAACATCGCTCGCACCGCACGTTGACCTTGCGCAACAGTTGCGCGTTGAGTCATTTTGCGTTACGCCTGCTTGACCCCAGGCCGGCAGCAGGCACGCCCCCGGGGTTAAGCTGCGTCCATGGACAGAATCCTCACTGTGGCCGATGCCGCCCTGCGTACGCTTTTTGCGCCGACCCGCGCCAGCAGGCCGTGCCCGGTTGTACCCGCCGACGAAACGCGGCTGGAGCCGGCCGAACGCGAACTTTCAGCCTCGTTGATGCGGGTCAACCATGTGGGCGAGGTGTGTGCACAAGCGCTCTACACTGCGCAAGCGGCAGCCACGTCCAACCCGAAGCTGCGCGGCCATTTCCTGCAGGCCGCACGCGAAGAAGCCGACCACCTCGCCTGGACGCGGTCCCGGCTGGACGAACTGGGCGCCCGGCCTTCGCTGCTCAATCCGCTCTGGTATGCCGGCGCGTTCGGCCTGGGGCTGCTGGCAGGCCGGCTGGGGGACGCGGTGAGCCTCGGGTTCGTCGTGGAGACTGAAAAGCAGGTCGAGGCGCACCTGCAAGGTCATCTGGAGCGATTGCCCGCCCAGGATCATGCGTCGCGCGCCATTGTGGTGCAGATGAAGGATGAGGAAGCCGAGCACGCCAGCCAAGCCCGGACCGCCGGTGCGGTAGAGCTGCCCGCACCGGTCAAGGCCCTCATGGCCGGTGCGGCCCGTGTCATGACGACCACGGCTCACTACATCTGAGCCTGGCAGCCGGCTGCGCTGCGCTCAAGCCTCGGCGAGTTCGAAGCTCGTCGTGATGTCCGCCGTCTTGCCCAGCATGATGCTGGCCGAGCAGTACTTCTCGTGGCTCATGGCGATGGCGCGCTCGACAGCAGCAGCCGGGATGCCCTTGCCCGTCACGGTGAAATGCATGTGGATTTTGGTGAACACCTTCGGGTCGGTGTCGGCGCGCTCGGACGTGAGCTTGACCGAGCAGCCCTGCACGTCGTGCCGGCCGCGCTTGAGGATCAGCACCACGTCATAGGCCGTGCAGCCGCCGGTGCCGGCCAGCACGGTTTCCATGGGCCGGGGCGCCAGGTTCTGCCCGCCATTGGCAGGTTTTGCGGCGTCCGGGGCACCGTCCATCATCAACGTGTGGCCGCTGCCGGTTTCCGCCAGGAACCCCATGCCCGAGCGTGCGCCCGTAGCGCCTGTCCAGCTCACCGTGCATTCCATCATTTCATCGTACCTTTATCAAACCCGCTTGCGCTGAATAAATTCAGCTAATAGTGCCGACTTTGTCTCAATGTGAAACCCGCAACCATGTTGCGTCGCAGCAAACCGTGGCTATACTGACCTCAAGCATAAGGGTTTTCCTTCATGCACTGGTTGTCTCCTCCACCTCCTCCTTTGGTGGATTCAGCCCCCGGGTCGCAAGTCCCGGGGGCTTTTTTCCGGGCGCGGCCCCGCAACGTCAACCTTTATCATCAGCGGCCCATGACGAAACACCTCAAGCCCGCTGACTACCTCAAGAAAATCCTGACCGCGCGCGTCTACGACGTGGCCGTGGAGTCGGCCCTGGAGCCTGCCAGGAACCTGAGCCGGCGCCTGCACAACAAGGTGCTGCTCAAGCGCGAGGACCAGCAGGCCGTGTTCAGCTTCAAGCTGCGCGGCGCCTACAACAAGATGGCCAACCTGCCGCCGGCCCAGCTCAAAAAGGGCGTCATCTGCGCCTCCGCCGGCAACCATGCCCAGGGCGTGGCGCTGTCGGCGCACAAGATGGGCGTGCGATCCGTGATCGTGATGCCGGTGACCACGCCACAGATGAAGGTGGATGCGGTGCGCGCCCTGGGTGGCGAGGTGGTGCTTCACGGCGAAAGCTATTCCGACGCCTACACCCACGCGGCGCAGCTGGAGAAAAAGCAGGGCCTGACCTTCGTGCACCCGTTTGACGACCCGGATGTGATCGCCGGACAGGGCACGATCGCCATGGAGATCCTGCGCCAGCACCAGGGGCCGCTGGATGCCGTGTTCGTCGCCATCGGCGGGGGGGGGCTGATCAGTGGCGTGGCCAACTACATCAAGGCCGTGCGGCCCGAGGTCAAGGTCATCGGCGTGCAGATGAATGATTCTGACGCCATGGTCCGCTCCGTCACGGCCAAAAAGCGTGTGACGCTGGCCGACGTGGGCCTGTTTGCCGACGGCACCGCCGTCAAGCTGGTGGGCGAGGAGACCTTCCGCGTGGCACGCGGGCTGGTGGATGACTATGTGATCGTTGACACCGACGCGGTGTGCGCGGCCATCAAGGACATCTTTGTGGACACGCGCAGCATCGTCGAGCCCTCGGGCGCGCTGGCGGTGGCCGCCATCAAGCAGTACGTGGCCACCCACAAGACCCGGGGCGAAACCTACGCCGCCATCCTGTGCGGCGCCAACATGAACTTCGACCGCCTGCGCTTCGTGGCCGAGCGGGCCGAGGTCGGTGAAGAGCGCGAGGCGCTGTTTGCCGTGACCATCCCCGAGGAGCGCGGCAGCTTCCGGCGTTTTTGCGAGCTGATCGGCAACCTGCCCGGCGGCGCGCGCAACGTGACGGAGTTCAACTACCGCATCAGCGACTCGGCCCAGGCCCATGTGTTCGTGGGCCTGACCACCCACGGCAAGGGCGAGAGCCCGAAGATCGCCGCCAACTTCAGCAAGCATGGTTTTGCCACGCTGGACCTCACGCATGACGAGCTGGCCAAGGAGCATATCCGCCACATGGTCGGTGGCCATTCGGCGCTGGCCCGGGAAGAGCGGCTGCTGCGATTCGTCTTCCCGGAGCGGCCCGGCGCGCTGATGAAGTTCCTGAGCCTGATGCGCCCGGGCTGGAACATCAGCCTGTTCCACTATCGCAATCAGGGCGCCGACTATGGCCGCATCCTCGTGGGGCTGCAGGTGCCCC
The DNA here is from genome assembly GCA_040376925.1 of Caenimonas sp. Classification (GTDB taxonomy): domain Bacteria; phylum Pseudomonadota; class Gammaproteobacteria; order Burkholderiales; family Burkholderiaceae_C; genus RAM1. The sequence continues at coordinate 24,012 of JBEIPU010000051.1, forward strand.
CGGCTGATACCAAGGCATTCAACGCCTTCCTGGACACCTTGGGTTATCCCTACGTGGAAGAAACCAACAACCCTGTTTACCGATTGTTTCTGCAGACGTAGCATGTAACAACCAGTGCGGCAGCCGTCCGCACAAGGAGACAGGCGATGTTGAGACTCGGGATCGTGATCGACTCCGCAGCCGAGGTGCCCGCCAGCATTCTGGCCAACCCC
>JBEIPU010000206.1:0-5228 GCA_040376925.1 Caenimonas sp.
AGACGTAGCATGTAACAACCAGTGCGGCAGCCGTCCGCACAAGGAGACAGGCGATGTTGAGACTCGGGATCGTGATCGACTCCGCAGCCGAGGTGCCCGCCAGCATTCTGGCCAACCCCCACGTCCGCCTGCTGCCCGTCAGGATACGCATTGACGACAAGCGCTATTTGGACGAGCGCAACCCCGACGCCACGCGCGACTTCAACGCGCGCATGCTTGACCTGAAAACCGCCGAAGTCTCGCGCTCGGTCCCGCCCGACGAGCCCGAGATCCGCAAGTTCATGATCGAACAGCTGGGCACCGAGTTCGACCATGTGTTCGGCCTGTTCGTGACCTCCACGCGCTCGCCGATCTTCAGGAATGCCTTCGAGGCCGCGTCGCGCGTCATCACCGACTCCATGCCCGTGCGCATGCGCGCGGGCATCAAGGGGCCGCTGCTGGTGGAGTGCTACGACAGCCAGAACCTGTTTTCGGGCTATGGCGTGCAGGTGCTGGAAGCCCTGCGCGAATTTGAAGCCGAACCGCTGGTGACCAACATCCGCACGCACATGCAGGAGCTCAGCAAGTCGGCCTACGGCTACCTGGCACCGTCCAACCTGGACTTCCTGCTCACACGCGCACGCGCGCGCGGCGACACCAGCGTGGGCTTCCTGGGCCAGACGGCCGCCAAGATGCTGGGCATCATGCCGGTGCTGCGCGGCTTTCAGGGCAAGACCGAAGCCGTGGCCAAGGTGCGCGGCGTGGCGGCTGCGCGCCAGCATGTGTTGAACCTGGCTCGGCGCGAAGTCGGCCGCGGCCTGCTCGCGCCCTTCGTGGCCGTGAGCTATTCGGGCGACACGGCCGATGTGCTGGCCCTGCCCGAATACCGGTCCCTGGTGGCGGAAGCGCAAGCCAAGGGCGTGCAGGTCACGCTGCAGGAAATGGCGCCCACCAACTCGGTCAACACCGGCCCCAACGCGCTGTCGGTGGGCTTTGTGGGCCAGCCGCACGAGGCTGAGCTGTAGCGCAGCGTGGCTTTACCATGCGCGGGTGAACTTCCTGCGCCACTACCTGCTTGCCGTCCAGTTCTTTACACGCATTCCGGTGACCGGCCCGCTGGCCGGCTGGGTGGGCTTCAGCCCCACCATGCTGCGCGCCAGCGCCGCGCACTTTCCCGGTGTGGGCTGGCTGGTGGCGGCGGCGGCCTGCACCGTGTATGCGGCCACAGCGTTGCTGCTGCCTGCCGGCGCCTTCACACCTTTGGCTGCCGCCGTGGCCTGCACCATCGCCACCGTGCTGCTCACCGGCGGCTTTCATGAAGACGGCCTGGCTGATGTGGCCGACGGCCTGGGCGGGTCCAGCCAGCGGGACAGGGCGCTGCAGATCATGAAGGACTCGCGTGTGGGTGCGTTCGGGGCCATGGCGCTGGCACTGGCCCTGCTGGCCAAGGTATCACTGGTGGCTGTGCTGGGCAGCCAGGGGCTGGCGGTAGCGGTGGCGGCCCTGCTGGGTGCGCACGTGGTCTCGCGGTTCTTTCCGCTGGTGCTGGTGCGCACGCTGGTCCATGTGGGTGACGCTGACGGCTCCAAGAGCAAGCCGCTGGCAGACCAGATCACCAGCCCCGCACTGGCCGTGGCGGCCCTGTGGTGCGTGTTGCCGCTGGGCGTGGCTGGATGGGCGCTGGGCCTGTGGCCGGTGGCTGCAGGCGTGCTGGCAGGCATGGCAGCCCTGCTGTGGATGGGCCGCCTCTTTGCAAAGCGCCTGCAGGGCTTTACTGGCGACTGCCTGGGCGCCACCCAGCAGGTCTGCGAGATCGCGTTTTACTTCGGCGTGGCCGCCGCACTGTGATGCGACTGTGGCTGGTGCGGCATGCAACCCCACTGGTGGCGCACGGCACCTGCTACGGCGCGCTGGACGTCGCCGCAGATGCACAGGCCACGCAGCAGGCCGCGCGGGCGCTGGCGCAGGCCTTGCCGCCAGGTGCGGCCTTGCACAGCTCGCCGCTGCAGCGTTGCACCCAGCTGGCCGCCGCGCTGTGCGCACAGCGCGCCGACCTGACGTTCACCACCGACAGCCGCCTGCGCGAAATGGACTTCGGCACGTGGGAAGGCCAGCGCTGGGACGCGCTGGGTGCGGCTGCGTTGCAGGCCTGGACCGATGACTTTGCCCACCACCGCCCCGGCGGCGGCGAATCGGTGGATGGTTTCATGGCACGGGTGGCGCAGGCCTGGGACGGTCTGCCCCCGCAGGGCGCAGACCAGGTCTGGGTCACCCACGCCGGCGTGATCCGCGCCGTGACGCTGCTGCATGTGGGCCAGGTCCGCGTGACACAGGCCGCGCAGTGGCCCCATGCGGTCTGCGGCTTCGGCCAATGGCAGGTCATTGAACGGTAGCTCGGGCTCAGGCCCGCGCGATCCAGCGCTGCTGCGCGGCCAGCTTGTGCACGCTGCGCCAGTCGCGGCACTGCGTGGCCACGCGTGGCCACACCCGCTGCAGCAGCTCGCATTCAGCCAGCGTGTCGGCGGCCGCCTGATGGCGCACCGCACAGGTGATGCCGAAATGCGCCATCCATTCGTCCAGCGATCGGGCGCGCACGCCCTCGTGCGTCACGGCGCACAGGTGCTCGATGTCCAGCCAGGGGTTCGCCAGCGCCCGGCCGAGGTGCGCCTGGGTAAAGCGGCCAATCAGCGTCTGGTCAAACGCGGCATGAAACGCCAGCAGGGGCGACGTGCCCACATACGCCGCAAAAGCCTGCAGCGCGTCAGCGGGCTCCATGCCGTCGCGCTGGCGCTGCGCGCCGATACCGTGCAGCAGGATGTTGTCGTGCGTGGACACCACCTCCTGACGCAGCACCACTTCAAAGCTGTCTCCGGGCAGCACGCTCAGGCGACGCGCGGGCCAGTCCAGCCGCACGGCAATGGCGGCAATGGCCAGCAGCCGGTCGCGCCTGGGGTCCAGCCCGCTGGTCTCCACGTCCAGCACCACCCAGCGGCCCTCGTCCACCGGAGTCGACCGCGTCCACCAGCTCACCGCTCGTAGTCCAGTTGCAGGCGCTGCTGCAGCGCCCGGGCGACGCGGAACGACTCTTTCAGGATGCGCCGGTCGATGTCGTTCAGGCTGGCCACCACGATGCGGTTGGGCTGCGCGGTGTCGATGCCATCGTCCAGCTGCACACGCAGGCGCAGCATCTGCAGGAACTCGAAGCCCCCGGTCCAGGCCTCGTACTCATGCGCTGCCAGGCCCAGGCGCGCGCCCACCGCCTGCAGGCGCTCACGCGTGCCGGCGGCCGTCACGCCATGGGCCAGCGCGTACAGCCGCGCCGCATCCACGAAGATCGCCGTGCCCTGCAGCTTCAGGTCCACCGCGCCCGTGTCGTCCACATCAATGCTGCCCAGCCAGTTCAGCGGCGCAGCATGGGTCAAGGCATTCAGCGCCATCTGCTTCAGAAAGCGCGGGGTGCGCCGGGCGGCCTCCACCACCTCGGCACGCAGCGCGTCGGCCATGGCCGCGTCGCCCGCCAGCGCGCGGAAGTCAAAGTAGATGCTGGCGTTGAGCAGGTCTTGAGGCGCTCCGTGCTCGATCCAGTGCGCAAAGCGTTCGCGCCATTCGCGCAGCGTCAGGCAGCACCCCGGCTCACCGGCCATGATGCCGCCCCTGCACAGCGGGTAGCCGCAGGCGTCCAGCGCCAGGTTCACCGCGCGGCCAAAGGCGCGCGCGGCCTCGCGCTGCTGCGGGGTGGTGTCGTCGGGCAGGATCAGCGCGTTGTCCTGGTCGGTGGCCACGGTCTGCTCGCTGCGCCCCTCAGACCCAAGCGCCAGCCAGCACAGGTGCTGCAGGTCAATGCCGTGCTGCGCGGCCAGGATTTCCAGCAGGCGCTGGGTCAGCACATCGTTCAGGTGGCTGATCAGCGCGGTGAGCTGGCGCGCCTGCACGCCCTGGCCCAGCAGGTTGCGCGCAAAGCGGCGGATGTCCTGCGCAACCAGCTTGAGGGTGTCCACGTCCGGCGCTGCGCGAATCGAGGTGCTCACCTGCTTGAGGCTCAAGCGCTGCATGGCAAACAGGTCGCGCTCGGACACCATGCCCACCGCCACGCCCCCGCGCGTGACGGGCACATGGCGGATGCCGTGGGTTGACATCAGCAGCGCAGCATCCTGCGCGGTGTGCTCCACCGTCAGGCAATGTACAGGCTGGACCATCACCTGCGACACCGGCACCTCCAGCGGAACCTGCGCCAGCGCCACCCGGCCCAGCACGTCATAGCGGGTCAGAATGCCCAGCGGCCGGCCCGGCGCGTCGGTCACCAGCATGGAGCCGATGCGCTTGCCGTGCATGACCTGCAGAACCTCGCGCAGCGGCATCTCGGGGCCGCAGGTCACGGGGGCCGTGCGGGCCAGCTCACCCAGCGGCGTTTCCAGGGATTGTTCAGCCAGCGCCTGCGACGAATACGCCACCTGCAGCGCGCGGCGCGACAGCTCCAGGAACTTCAGCACGCGCCCGTTCAGGAAATCGGCAAAGGCCGCACTGCGCCCGGCCAGCGCGCGCATGACATCGACGGGCAGCACCAGCACGAAAGTGTCCTGCACGGCGCGGTAACTGGCCGTGACGGCACGCTGCGCGACGGCGGCGCTCACCGGGAACAGGTCGCCCGCTTCGTACTGGAACGCACCCCCCGACAGATCGGCCATGCCGCGCACGCCGCTTACCGCGCCCTGGCGGATGTAATAGATTTCCCGCACCACGCCGCTGGCCGGCTCCACCAGCATGTCGCCCGGTGCGTAGTAACGCTGCTGGCACTGGGTCAAGAAATCATCCAGGGCGGGCGCATCCATCTGGGCAAACGGCGGCGAACGCACCAGTTCCTGGCGCAGATTGGCCAGCAGGCTGGCCGAAGGGCTGGAAGCGGCGCCCGGCTCGGAAGGAACGCGATCAGCCGCCATGCGTTGCTACGTCCGGGCCGGGCTACCTCTTGGGCAGCGGCATTTCAAGCGTGAAGGCCGCCGGCCCGTTGGCCGCGGGCCCCAGCGTGGCGCGCCGTGGCGCTACGGATTGCAACACCAGGCCTTCTTCCACCAGTGCGCCCACGCGGTAGGGTTTGGCGGGCTTGCCATCTACCGCAATCAGCGCGGCACCACCACTGGAGCGGGCCGACACCACGCCCACCAGCGAAAACCGGGTGGATTGCGCGGGCGCGGCCACGGGGCCGGCGCCGGGCGCGGCGGCCGTGGCGCCCAGCAGCCGCGCGACCGCCG
>JBEIPU010000128.1:0-12224 GCA_040376925.1 Caenimonas sp.
AGGATGGCCCCGCGCCCACGGGCCTGCGCTACTGCATGAACTCGGCGTCTTTGGACTTCAAGAAACAACAAGCATGAAACTGCTGATCGACTTTTTCCCCATCATCCTGTTCTTTGTCGCGTTCAAGTTCGCCGACATCTACGTCGCCACCGGCGTGGCCATCGTGGCCACCATCGCCCAGATTGCTTACCTGCGTTACAAGGTGGGCAAGGTCGAGCCCATGCAGTGGGTCAGCCTGGGCGTGATCGTGCTGTTTGGCGGCGCCACCATCGTGGCGCAGAACGATACCTTCATTAAATGGAAGCCCACGGTGCTGTACTGGCTCATGGGCGGCGCCCTGCTGGTGGGCCAGCTGCTGTTCAAGAAGAACCTGCTCAAGTCGCTCATGGGCTCCCAGATGGACCTGCCCGACGAGGCCTGGCGCGTCATGAACTGGAGCTGGACGGCCTTCTTTGTGGTCATGGGTGTGATCAATCTCTGGGTTGCCTACAGCTTTAGCACCGACGCATGGGTCAATTTCAAGCTGTTTGGCGGGCTGGGCCTGATGGCGGTGTTTGTGGTGGGCCAGGCGCTGTACCTGGGCAAGTACCTCAAATCCGACGACGAACCCGCCCCGGCCAAAGAGGCCAACAAACCATGAGCGCCGCCCGGCCGCCCGAAGGCGCTCGCACCGCAGTGCGCAGCACGGAGGTCACCTGATGAGCACAGGTGTGACCGCCGCCGACCTGCAGGCGCGGCTGGCGGAACTGTTGGCGCCGACCCGGCTCGAAGTGCTGGACGAAAGCGCCGCGCACGCCGGTCATGCAGGCGCTGACGGCACCGGTTCCGGCACCCATTTCCGGGTGCGGATTGCTTCACCTTTGTTTACCGACAAGCCCCGGGTGGCGCGGCACCGCCTTGTGTATGATGCGCTGCAACTTTTCATTGACCGGGGCGTGCACGCCCTCGCGATCGAAATTCTCTGAACCTCAGGAAACCCCTATGAAGAACCGTTATCTGACCGCTGTCGCAGCGGCTGCCCTGGTCACTGCATTCGCCCTGCCCGCCGCCGCGCAGAACCTGGCCATCGTCAACGGCAAGCCGGTGCCCAAGTCGCGCGCCGACGCACTGGCCCAGCAGATCGCCAAGTCCGGCCGCCCCGTCACGCCCGAAATGCAGGGCCAGCTCAAGGACGAAGTCATCGCCCGCGAGATCTTCATGCAGGAAGCCCAAAAGCTGGGCCTGGACGCCACCGACGACTACAAGAACCAGATGGATCTGGCCCGCCAGACGCTGCTGATCCGCGAGCTGTTTGCCAACTACCAGAAGAAAAACCCCGTGACCGACGCCGACATCAAGGCCGAATACGACAAGTTCGTTGCGGCCAACGGCGGCAAGGAATACCGCGCCCGCCACATCCTGGTGGAAAAGGAAGACGAGGCCAAGGCCATCATCGCCAGCCTCAAAAAGGGCGGCAAGTTTGACGAGATCGCCAAGAAGCAGTCCAAGGACCCGGGCTCGGGCGCCAATGGCGGCGACCTGGACTGGGCCAACGCGGCCAGCTATGTGCCCGAGTTCTCCGGTGCCATGGTCAAGCTCAACAAGGGCCAGACTACCGACGTGCCGGTCAAGAGCCAGTTCGGCTTTCACGTGATCCGCCTGGACGACGTGCGCGAAGCCCAGCTGCCCAAGCTGGAAGAAGTCAAGCCGCAGATCGCCCAGCAGCTGCAGCAGCAAAAGCTGGCGAAGTTCCAGGACGACCTGCGCGCCAAGGCCAAGATCGAGTAAGCACAGGCCCGACGCCACGTTCCCACCAAGCGGCCTGCGGGCCGCTTTTTCATGCCCGGTCTAAGGGCTTCGGCGGTGCCCGGCATCGTTGTCTGTCGCTAAAACGCGCTACAAGGCAGCGGCGGCATTGCCGCACAATCTCACCCATGCAGGCACCTCCCGCGTCCCAAGGCAGCCCCATCCACATCGCCATCGTCGAGGACGATGCCAGCTTCATGGGCGCATTTTTGCAGGCCATCCATGGCGCGCCCGACCTGCGCCTGGTGGGCAGCGCCGGCAACCGCGCGCAAGGCCTGGCCCTGCTGGAAAAACCGCCCGCCGACGTGCTGCTGGTGGACCTGGGCCTGCCGGACGGTTCGGGCATTGACGTGATCCGCGCTGCTTCAAGGCTGTGGCCCCAATGCGGCATCATGGTCAGCACCACTTTTGGCGACGAGACCCACGTGATGCAGTCCATCGAGGCCGGCGCCGCTGGCTATCTGCTCAAGGACAGCGAGCCAGGCAGCATGACGGACGAGATCCGCAGCCTGGCGCGCGGCGGCAGCCCGATCAGCCCCATCATTGCGCGGCTGGTGCTGGGCCGCTTTCGCAAGTCAGCCGTGCCGGAAGCCAGTGCACTGGCCGATCCGGCCACGCCCAGCCTGTCGGCGCGCGAAAAGGAAGTGCTGGACTACATCACCAAGGGTTTCACCGCGGACGAAATCGCGCGGCTGATGGACCTGTCGCGCTACACCGTGCAGACCTTTGTGCGGCGCATCTACAGCAAGCTCAAGGTAACCTCCAAAGCCGAAGCCATCTACGAGGCGCGCAGCCAGGGACTGTTGTCGCCATGACCATGACCTCAACCATCACCATGACCCACCGGATTCATTACTTGTTTGCGGCCCTGCTGGCCTTGCTGGCCTGGGCCTGCGCGTCCACCGCCCTGGCGCAATCTGCACCGGCGCAACCCGCCATGGTGCGCCTGCTGGTCGGGTTTCCGCCCGGCGGCGGTGTGGACGTGGTGGCACGCACGCTGGCGCCCCGGCTGGGTGCGGCGCTGGGCACCAGCGTGGTGGTTGACAACCGTGCCGGCGCAGGCGGCCAGATTGCCGCGCTGGCGCTCAAGGCGGCGCCTGCCGACGGCAGCACGCTGTTCCTGTCGCTGGACCACACGATCTCCATCGTGCCGCTGGTGGTGAAGTCGCCCGGCTACGACCCCGCCCGCGATTTTGTGCCGGTGGCCGGCATCGCCACGTTCCATAACGTGCTGGTGGTGGGCGCCGCATCGGGGGCCCAGACGGTCGCCGACTATCTGGCCCTGGCACGCGCGCGGGGCGGCAAAGGCAACGTGGGCGTGCCCGCGCCCGCGTCGGTACCCGAATTCCTGGTCAGGGCGTTCGGTCGCCATCACCAGCTTGACCTGACGGCCGTGCCCTACCGCGGCAGCGCGCCGGTGATTGCCGACCTGCTGGGCAACCAGATCGAGGCGGGCGTGGGCTCCACGGCCGATTACCTGGCGCACCAGCAGGCGGGGCGGGTGCGCATGCTGGCTGTGGAAGGGCCCCGGCGCCACCCGGCCTTGCCACAGGTGCCCACGTTCACCGAGCTGGGCGTGGCGGGCTTCGAGGAAGCGCCCTACTACGGCATTTTTGCGCCCGCTGGAACCGCACCGGACGTCATCGCCCGGCTCTCGCAGGCTGTCGCCACGGTACTGGCGGCGCCCGAGCTGCGTGAGCAGCTCGCCGGTCTGGGGCTGGCGGTGCAGTACATGCCGCCGGCTGTGCTCACCGCTTACGAGCGTGCCTATGCCCAGGCCAAGGCGCGCGTGATCAACGCCAGCGGCTTCCAGCCGCAATAGCCGCACCACCGTGGATCCCGGAACCAGGGAATTCTGGCGGCGCCACGGGCCGCGCACCATGCTGGCGGCCAGCGTCATTGCCGGCCTGCTGGCCTTTGCCTTGGTGCTGGGCTCGCTGGGCGGGCGCGCACAAACCGATGCACGCGTGGTGCGCCTGACCAGTGCGCAGTGGCACGACGGCGGGGCCAGCCCGCCGCCGGCAACGCCGTTTGCAGCGGTGGCTGACGACAAGGTGCTGGCCGGCCCCTGGCGCACGGTGGGCCTGCCGCTGGTGCTGCCGGCCGCACCCGGCGCGGCCGCGGGGAGCCCCCTGCGCACCCACTGGTTTCGCGTGCAGTTGGACGCAGCCGCCATGGCCCCCGGGCCGCTGCACCTGTACCTGCCGCGCTGGTTCGCGCAGGGGCAACTGGCCGTTCATGCGGACGGCGCGCTGCTCTACCGTTACGACGGCAGCCCGGGCTCGGCATTTTTCTTTCGCCCGCCGGTGCTGGTGGCACTGGGGCAGACCGGAGGCAGCGCGGCGCCCTCCACCCTGCTGCTGCGCCTGGACGCTGACGCCACACGCCCGGCAGCCCTGTCGTCCATTTACATCGGTGCTTCGGCCCGCCTGGTGCGTATGGCCGCCGCGCGCGACTGGGTCGACAGGCAGTTGCCGTTTGCGGGCAGCGTGGCGTTCATGATGGTGGGCTTGTTCTCGCTCACGGTCTGGCTGTACCGGCGGCGGCCGCAGAACCTGTACATCGTGGCCATTGCCGTGCTCGGGATGGCGCGCCTGTGGCACGTGAGCGCCGACCCGGGGCCGCTGCCGATGGCGGACGCATGGTTTGCCTGGCTGGCCACCAACGCGCTGCTGTGGCAGGTCATCGCGCTGCATTTCTTCCTGCTGCTGCATCACCACCGCGACCAGCGGCGCTTCAACCGCGTGCTGCCGTGGGCGGCGCTGGCACTGACGGTGCTGACGCTGCCCGTGGCGCCGGCCTGGCTGCCGGGCGTGGCCTGGCTGCAGCAGCAGGCGCCGCTGCTGGTCAATACCGTGGTGGCTGCCGTCGGCGCCCTGAGCTTCTGGAACGCCTGGCGCAGCCGCTGGCTGCAGGGCTGGGTGATCTCGGCGGTGTACCTGTTTCTGGTGCTGTGCGGTGCGTGGGACTGGGCCCGCCTGTTTGTGCTGCACGATGTGGAAGGCCACGACCTGGCACCGTACGCGGGCTTCGTGCTGTTCCTGACCTTTACGGCCAGCATGTTCGTGCGCTATCTCACCGTGCTCAACGAAATCGAGATCGTCAACGCCGGGCTGGAGCAGCGGCTGGCCAGCCGCGAGGCCGAGCTGGCCGAAAGCTACGAACGCCTGCGCGTGGTGCAACAGCGCCAGACGCTCAGCGAAGAGCGCTCGCGACTGATGCAGGACATGCACGACGGCCTGGGCTCGTCGCTCACCGGCGCCATCCGCGCGGTGGCCAACGGCGGCATGACCGATGCACAGGTGTCGCAGACCCTCAAGGACTGCATGGACGACCTGAAACTGGCGATCGACTCGATGGAGCCGGTCGAGGCCGACCTGCTGCTGCTGCTGGCCACGCTGCGTTTCCGGCTGGCGCCGCGCATCCAGAGCGCGGGCGTCGAACTACTGTGGGAAGTGCAGGAAGTCCCCGGCCTGCCCTGGCTGGACCCGACCAGCGCGCTGCACATCCTGCGCATCGTGCAGGAGGCTGTGGCCAACGTGCTGCGCCATACCCGGGCCACGCAGATACGCGTCAGCACCACTTCTTGCGACGATGGCGTGCAGGTGCACATTGATGACAACGGCCAGGGCTTTGATGTACAGGCCGCGCTGGCACAGGCCACCGGGCGCGGCTTGCGCAACCAGATGCGCCGCGCCGAAGCGCTGCGGGGCCAGGCGACCTGGCAATCGGGCCCCACGGGCACTCGATTCACGCTGTGGCTGCCGCTTTGTAGCGCGTTCTAGGGACAGACACGCGGGGGGTGCGTCTCTAGCATCCCGCCCATGAAATCCATTTGCCTCCCACGACGCCGCGGCACCGGGCGCAACCCTGTGGCCCTGGCGGTACGCGCCATTGCGGCACTGGCCCTGCCGGCACTGGCACAGACACCGCCTGACGCCGGCCGGCTGCTGCAGGACCTGAGGCCGCCCGCCGCCACCTTGCCCCAGGGCGGCGAGCCGGTGATCGACATCCGCCAGCCCCTGCGCAAGCCGATGGCGGACGCAGGCGGCGCGCGCGTCACCGTGCGCGCGCTGCGCATCACGGGCGCAACGGCGTTCACTGAAGCGCAACTGCTGCCGCTGGTCGCAGACGCCATCGGGCGCGAGATGGGTCTGGACGGACTGGAGGACCTGGCCGCGCGCATCACGCGCCACTACCGCGACGCGGGCTACACGGTCGCGCGCGCCTACGTGCCGGCGCAGGACATCCGCGACGGCAGCGTGGAGCTGGCCGTGATCGAAGGCCGCTACAGCGCCATCACCGTGCGCGGCGGCAGCGCCGCCGCGCGCGCCGCGCTGCCGCTGGGCGCGATTGCCGTGGGCGACATCGTGGCCGACCGGCCGCTGGAGCAGACCGTGCTGCTGCTGGCGGACCTGCCCGGCCAGTCGGTGCGCGCCACACTGCAGCCCGGCGCGTCGGTGGGCACCAGTGAGCTGGTGATCGACCTGGAACCGGGCAAGACGTTCTCAGGCTCCGTCGATGCCGACAACAGCGGCGGCCGCGCCACGGGCCGCGAGCGCGTGGGGGCCGGCCTGACCATCGGCAACGTCGCGGGCTTCAACGACGTGCTGAGCCTGCGTGCGCTGACGACCGGCCAGGGGCTGGCCTATGGCCGCGCCGCCTGGCAGTTCCCGCTGTCCGGGCGCGGCGCCAGGGTGGGCGTGGCGGCGTCCAGCCTGCGGTATGAACTGGGCCGTGAGTTCGCGGTGCTCAACGCGCACGGCACGGCCCACATCCTGAGCCTGTACGGCAGCTACCCGCTGCACCGCGCGCGCGGCGCCAACCTGAACCTGCAGGCCAACCTGGACGAAAAGCGCGTGCGCGACGACCTGGGCAGCGTGGCGGTGCGCAACGACAAGCGCATCACGGTGCTGAACCTGGGCCTGTCAGGCGACCTGCGCGACGGCGTGGCTGGTGGCGGCGTGACGTCGTTCGCAGCGGGCTACAGCCTGGGCCGGCTGCGGCTGGACGGCGCCGCGCTGGCCACCGACGCGGCCACGGCCCGCACGGCCGGCAGCTACGGCAAGGCCAGCCTGAACCTGCTGCGGCTGCAGCGCATCGGCGACCGTACCAGCCTGTTCCTGTCCGCCAGCGCCCAGTGGGCGTCGAAGAACCTGGATTCGTCCGAGAAGCTGCCGCTGGGCGGCCCCGGCGCCGTGCGCGCCTACCCGTCGGGCGAAGCGCCGTCGGACCGTGCACAGCTCGTCACGGCCGAGCTGCGGCGCACGCTGAACAACCGCTGGCAGCTGGTGGGCTTTGTCGATGCGGGCCGCGGCACGCAGAACCAGCAGCACTGGGCGGGTGCCACCGGCGCGGCCAGGCGCACGCTTTCGGGCGCCGGCGTGGGGCTGAACTGGGCCCATGACGCCGGCTGGTCGGTGCGGGCCACGTACGCACACCGGCTGGGCAGCTCACCCGTCACGTCAGAGCCCGACCGCAAGGGGCGGCTGTGGCTGCAGGCGTCCTGGAATTTTTGAATGCAGGGAGTTACACCATGAACCACGTTTACCGCATCCTCTGGAACGAAGCCACCGGCTGCTTCACGGCCGTGGCCGAAAACGCCTGCGGCCGCGGCAAGCGCAGCCTGGGCAAAAAGGCACGCGCCGCGCTCGCCGCCGCCGTGGTGGCCCAAGCCACGGGTGCCGCCTGGGCTGGGCCCACCGGCGGGCAGGTCAGCGCGGGCCAGGGCACGATCAGCGCCAGCGGCGCCACCACCACGATTCACCAGACCTCGCCGCGCCTGGCGATCAACTGGCAAAGCTTCAACGTCGGCGCGGGCGAGGCGGTGAACTTCGTGCAGCCCGGCGCGAATGCGGTGGCGCTGAACCGCGTGCTGGGCACCGAAGGCAGCACGATCCTGGGCAACCTCAACGCCAACGGCCAGGTGTTCATCCTCAACCCCAACGGCGTGCTGTTCGGCGCAGGCGCACAGGTCAGCGTGGGCGGCCTGCTGGCGTCCACGCTGTCGATGTCCGATGCGGACTTCATGGCGGGGCGCCACACGCTCAAGGGCGACGGACGGGGCGCGGGCGTCATCAACCGCGGCACGATCACGGCGGCTGACGGCGGCTACGTCGCGCTGGTGGGTGCGCAGGCGGCCAACACCGGCACCATTGCCGCGCGGATGGGCAGTGTGGCCCTGGCCGCGGGCGACCAGGTCACCCTGGACTTCGCCGGTGACGGCCTGCTGCGTCTGGCGGTGGACCAGGGCGCGGTGGCTGCGCTGGCCAGCAACGGCGGCCTGCTGCAGGCCGACGGCGGCCACGTGCTGATGACTGCCAGGGCCGCCGACGCGCTGGCCGGTACCGTGGTCAACAACACCGGCGTCGTGCAGGCGCGCACGCTCGAAAACCACGCCGGTACCATCCGGCTGCTGGGCGGCTTCAATGGCGGCACGGTGGCGGTGGACGGCACGCTGGATGCGTCGGCCCCGCAGGGCGGCGACGGCGGCTTCATCGACACGTCGGGTGCGCAGGTCAAAGTCGCGCCCGCCACCCGCGTCAGCACGCAGGCCGTGGCCGGGCGCGGCAAGACCGGCACCTGGCTGATTGACCCGGCCGACTACAACATCTCGGCCACGGGCGGGGACATCAGCGGCGCCACGCTCACGGCCAACCTGGCGACGTCCAACGTCGAGATCCTGTCCAGCAGCGGCGCCACCACTGCGGGCAAGGGTGACATCAACATCAACGACACGTTCTCGTGGAGTGCCAACCAGCTCACGCTGACGGCCGCGCGGGACATCAACGTCAACGCCGTAGTGACGGCCACCGGCTCGGCCGCGCTGGTCATGAACACCGCCACGGCCAACGGTGCCGACGCCGCCGTGGCGGACGGCCGGGTCAATGTGGCGCTGGGCGCCAGCGGCTTCACCGGCCGGGTGGACATGGCCACCGGCACCACGCTGCACATCAACGGCGAGCCCTACACCATCGTCAACAGCCTGGGAAGCGAGGGCGTGATCGAGGCGCCCGGGCAGCTGCAGGGCATGTACTACAACGCCAACGCGCGCTTCGTGCTGGGCAGCGACATCGACGCGAGCGCGACCAGCACCTGGGCCACCGGCTTCTGGGGCATGCCCAACTACCAGGGCCGCTTCAACGGCCTGGGCCACACGATCAGCAACCTGACGATCAACGCGCCCACGGCGGACGAGGTCGGCCTGTTCGGCCACCTCGCCAGCAACGGCGGCGCGCGCATTGCCAACGTGGGGCTGACAGGCGGCTCCATCACAGGGCGCAACAACGTAGGCGCCCTGGTGGGCATTGCCTTTGGCAGCAGCAACGCGCTCATCAGCAACAGCTACTCGACCGCGGCTGTGCAGGGAAGCACCAACGTCGGCGGACTGGTGGGCAGCCTGAGCCAGGGCCGCATCGTCAACAGCCACGCAGGCGGCGCGGTCACCGGCAACGCAACCAGCTACCAGTACATCGGCGGTCTGGTCGGTACCGCCTCTGCCTTTTCGGCCGACGTGGCCCTCGCCACCGACAGTTATGCAAGCGGCACCGTCACCGCTGGCGGCCAGCACGCCCGGGTGGGCGGGCTGATCGGCCATGCGGGACTGGGCACGATCTTGCGCAGCCATGCCACGGGCCAGGTCCACGGCGTGCCCGCGAATACCGCCGTGGGCGGGCTCATCGGCTACGTGAGCGCCACCAAGGTCGAGGCCAGCCACGCAAGCGGCGACGTGCGCGGCAGTGACACCAGCAGCTTCAACGGTGGACTGGGCGGTCTGGTGGGCTACCTGGAGCGCGGCACGGTCACGGGCAGCCATGCGAGTGGCGCCGTGGCACCCACGGGCGCCGGTACCACGGGGCACAGCTACATCGGCGGGCTGGTCGGCGTGGCCGGCGTCACGGGCACGACCACCATCACCGACAGCTATTCCACGGGTGCGGTCAGTGGCCCCATCTTCAACGGCGGGCTGGTCGGCGGCACGACCGGGGGCATCTTCAACCTCAGCGGCAGCTATTCGTCCGGCACGGTCACGGCGCTCGCGCCCAACGGCGGCAGCGGCGGCCTCGTGGGCGTGACCTCGCCGACGGGTGCGACCGTCATCAGCGACAGCTACGCCAGCGGCACGGTCAGCGGCAATCCCTTCTACGCAGGCGGGCTGATCGCCATGGCGGAGGGCAACACCACCGTCAGCAACAGCTATGCGTCGGGCACGATCACGGGCGGCACGACGCGTGGCGGGCTGGTGGGCTACAGCGCGGGCACCGTCACGCTGTCCAACAACTTCTGGAACACCACGGGCGGCGCCGTGGCCGGCAATGCCAGCACGGGGCAGAACCTGAGTGCTACGCCGCTGACGGCCGCGCAGTTCAAGGACCGCGCCACGTTCAGCCAGGCGGGCTGGAACATTTCCGACACCGGTGGCAGCAACGCGGTCTGGCGCATCTACCCCGGCCATACCGCGCCCTTGCTGCGCAGGCTGCTCACCCCGTTCACGCTGGCCGACGCCGCGGATACGAGCCTGGTCTACAACGCCACGACCCAAAGCGGCGGCACGACGGCCCTCACCGCGTCCGGCCTGCTGGGCAGCGCCGCCAGCGGCCGCGACGTGGGGACGTACCACGGCTACTACTCGACCCAGCTCAACGGGCTGGACATCACGGGCGGCGCCCTGACGATCACGCCCGCGCCGCTGGCTGTGACGGGCATCACAACCAGCAACCGCGTCTACGACCAGACCGCGGTGGCGGCCCTGTCGGGCACGGCGGCTGTCGCGGGACTGGGCAGCGACGATGTGAGTGTCACCGGCACGGGTACGGGCAGCTTCGTGAACCGGCACGTGGGCGAGGACAAGCCCGTGACCGTCACCGGCTTCAGCCTGACGGGCTCGGACGCCCGCAACTACAGCATCGTGCAGCCCGCGGGCCTGAAGGCCAGCATCACGCCGGCGCCGCTGGCGGTCACGGGGGTCGCGGCGGTCGGTCGCGAGTACGATGCGACCACCACCGTGCGTCTGTTCGGTATCTCGTCCGTGGCGCCCTTCAGCGGGGATGATGTGGGCGTCTCCGACACCTCCACCGGCGTGGGCCGTTTTGCCGACAAGCATGTGGGAACGGGCAAGCCGGTGACGGTCACAGGCTTCACGCTGCTCGGCACGGACGCGCACAACTACAGCATCGTGCAGCCCACGGGCCTGACTGCCTACGTTGAGCCGGCACCGCTGGCGATCAGCGCCTCGGCGCTCAGCCGGACCTATGACGCGGGCACCTCGGCCACCATCAACGCCAGCGTGGCGCCGCTGGGCACCGACGCGGTCGGCCTGGCCGGCGGCGTGGGCAGCTTCGCCGACAGGCACGTCGGCAGCAACAAGCCGGTGACGGTCAGCGCCTTCACGCTGACTGGCCCGGACGCGGGCAACTACACCGTCGTACAGCCCGCGGGCCTGGTAGCCAGCATCACGCCAGCGCCGCTGGCGGTCACGGGCATCACGGCCAATGACAAGGTTTACGACACGACCACGGCAGCCGCACTGTCGGGCACGGCCGCCGTGGCAGGCCTGGGCGGCGACACGGTGGGCGTGACCGGCACAGGCGTGGGTGCATTTGCCGACAAGCATGTGGGCAACAACAAACCCGTGACGGTGACGGGTTACAGCCTGACGGGCGCTGATGCAGGCAACTATGCGATCGTGCAGCCCGCGGGCCTGGTGGCAAGTATCACGCCGGCCAGCCTGGCGGTCACGGGCGTCACGGCCAACAGCCGTGTCTACGACACAACCGCCGTGGCCACGCTGTCGGGCGCGGCGGCCGTGGCGGGCCTGAGCGGCGACACGGTGGGCGTGACCGGTACCGGCGTGGGTGCCTTCGCAGACAAGCACGTGGGCAATGCCAAGCCGGTGAGCGTGACGGGTTACAGCCTGACGGGCGCGGACGCGGCCAACTACGCCATCGTGCAACCCACCGGCCTGACAGCGGACATCACACCGGCGCCGCTGGCGGTAAGCGGCATCAGCGCCGTCAGCAGGGTCTATGACGCCAACACCGCAGTGGCCCTGGCCGGTACGGCGGCGGTGGCCGCACTGGGCAGCGACAGCGTGAGCGTGGCCGGCACCGGTGCGGGCAGCTTCGCCGACAGGCATGTGGGCACGGCCAAGCCCGTGACCGTCACGGGCTACAGCCTCACCGGCGCGGACGCGGCCAACTACAGCATCGTCCAGCCCACGGGCCTGACAGCCAACGTCACGCCAGCGCCGCTGGCGGTCACGGGCATCACGGCCAGTGACAAGGTTTACGACACGACCGCGGCAGCCACACTCGCCGGCACGGCCGCCGTCGCGGGCCTGGGCAGCGACAGTGTGGGCGTCACGGGCACGGGCACAGGCAGCTTTGCCAACAAGAACGTGGGCACGGCCAAGCCGGTGACTGTGACCGGCTACAGCCTCA
>JBEIPU010000003.1:0-76646 GCA_040376925.1 Caenimonas sp.
ATCGTGTGGGCTCACCACATGTTCACCACCGGCATGCCGGTGACGGGCCAGCTGTTCTTCATGTACGCGACCATGCTGATCGCCGTGCCGACCGCTGTGAAGATCTTCAACTGGATCGCCACCATGTGGCAAGGTTCCATGACGTTCGAGACCCCCATGCTGTTTGCGGTGGGCTTCATCTTCGTGTTCACCATGGGCGGTTTCACCGGCCTGATCCTGGCGATGGCGCCGATCGACATCCAGCTGCAGGACACCTACTACGTGGTGGCCCACTTCCACTATGTGCTGGTGGCCGGCTCGCTCTATGCGCTGTTTGCCGGCTACTACTACTGGGCGCCCAAGTGGACGGGCGTGATGTACAACGAAGCGCGCGGCAAGATCCACTTCTGGTGGTCGCTGATCGCGTTCAACATCACCTTCTTCCCGATGCACTTCCTGGGTCTGGCCGGCATGCCGCGCCGGTACGCCGACTACCCGATGCAGTTCGCCGACTTCAACGCGATTGCCTCGGTCGGTGCGTTTGCCTTCGGCCTGGCGCAGGTTTACTTCTTCCTGTTCATCGTGGTGCCCACCATGCGTGGCAAGGGTGAGAAGGCCTCGCAAAAGCCATGGGAAGCCGCTGAAGGCCTGGAATGGGAAGTGCCGTCTCCGGCCCCGTTCCACACCTTTGAAACGCCCCCGAAGCTGGATGCCACCGCCACCAAGGTGATCGGCTGAACACCATGGCCATGACGCCCGAACAGAAAAAGAGCAACCTGCGCACGGGGCTGATCCTGGCCTCGATCGCGGCCGTGTTCTTCATCGGCTTCATGGTCAAGATGCTTGTGCTGACGTCGCGCTGAACCGGCCACCCTCATGAGCATCCGCAGCGAAAACATCAAGATGGTGGGCAAGCTGGCCGTCGTGACGGCCGGCATGTTTGCCTTCGGCTACGCGCTGGTTCCGCTTTACAAGGCCATCTGCGAGATGACCGGCATCAACATCCTGTCTCTGTCCGAGCGCCAGGTGCCAGGCAACGGCGTGGCGGGGCGAGACGTCAAGCTGCCCGCCAACACGCAGGTGGACACCAGCCGCACCATCACGGTGGAGTTCGACGCCAACTCGCGCGGCCCCTGGGAGTTCAAGCCGGCGCAGCGTTCGGTGCAGGTGCACCCCGGCCAGCTCACAACGGTGATGTACGAATTCCAGAACGTACAAAACCGGCGCATGGCCGCCCAGGCCATCCCCAGCTACGCGCCCAACCAGGCAGCGGCGCATTTCAACAAACTGGAATGCTTCTGCTTCAACCAGTACACCCTGGAAGCGGGGGAGAAAAAGCAATGGCCGGTGGCCTTTGTGATCGACCCCAAGCTGTCCAAGGACGTCACGACGATCACGCTCTCGTACACCTTTTTTGAGGTTGGAGGCAAAACGCCGCCGGCGCCGACGGCGGTGATCGCTGTGCCACCGCCGGCGCCGACGGCTGACGCTTCAACCGTACTGAAAACCGGGGTGGGCTCATGAACGCACCCGTTCAACAAGCCAGGCCTTCGTTCCTGCGCACGGTCAAGACCGTGGCATGGTCGTTCATCGGCATCCGCAAGAACAGCGAATACAAGCAGGACCTGGCACAGGCCAACCCCCTTCACATCATTGCCGTGGGCATTGGCGCCGCGGTGCTGTTCGTGGCGGGGCTGATCCTGCTGGTCAACTGGGTGGTCAAGTGACCCCCCGCGCTACGAGCAACAAGACAAGAAACCAAGAATCCGAGAGAGTCAGGAGCTGAAATGAGTTCAACCGCACACGGCACCACCCCCTACTACTACGTGCCCCAACCCTCGCGCCACCCCGTGATGGCTGCCATCGGGCTGTTCTTTGTGATTCTGGGCGCCGGCCAGTGGATCAACGGCCACGGCTGGGGCATGTACTCGCTGTTCTTCGGCCTGGCATGGTGGCTGTTCGTGCTGTACCAGTGGTTTGGCCAGGCGGTCGGCGAGAGCGAAGGCGGCCAGTACGGCTACAAGGTGGACCTGTCGTTCCGCTGGAGCATGAGCTGGTTCATCTTCTCGGAAGTCATGTTCTTCGGCGCCTTTTTCACCGCGCTGTGGTGGGCGCGCGCGCATTCCGTGCCCGCGCTGGGCAGCCTGGAAAACGCCCTGCTGTGGCCCGACTTCAAGGCCGTGTGGCCCAGCGTCGTCGCCGGCGCCACGGCCTCGCCGGCCGGCATCGTCGAGCCCTTCCAGACCATGGGTCCGTTCTGGCTGCCCACGATCAACACCGCGCTGCTGCTGACCTCGGGCGTGACGCTGACCATCGCCCACCACGCCCTGCGTGAGAACCAGCGCGGCAAGACCATCGCCTTCATGTGGATCACCGTACTGCTGGGCGTGACCTTCCTGGGCGTGCAGGGCTATGAATACTTCCATGCCTACACCGACCTGAACCTCAAGCTGTCCTCGGGCATCTTTGGCTCCACCTTCTTCATGCTCACCGGCTTCCACGGCTTTCACGTGTTCGTCGGCATGCTGATGCTGCTGTTCATCACGCTGCGCCTGCAAAAGGGCCACTTCACCGCCGACAGGCATTTCGGCTTTGAAGGCGCTGCCTGGTACTGGCACTTCGTTGACGTGGTCTGGCTGGGCCTGTATGTGCTGGTCTACTGGATGTAAGCGCCGCACCCATGAAAAAAGCGCCGCGAGGCGCTTTTTTTGTTGGGGCCAACGGCCGGCCTACTTGCCGGCAGGCAGCCCCGTGGGCTGGATATAGCCCAGCTTCCATGCAACCAGGATGCAGATGAACAGCAATATGGAAAAGCCCACACGCAACGCCAGCGCGCGCGCCATGTTGCTGGTCTTGGCCTTGCCGTTGGTGCCGTCTTTCATCATGAAATACAACGCCGTGCCCAGGCTGCCCAGGATGGCGACGAATGCGAGCGCAACCAGATATGTCATGGGGGGGATTATCCCGTGAGTGCCGTTCGCTGGCGTTTCTGGCTGATGACTGCAGCCACGGCCGCGGCCATGGCGGCCACGGCTTCATTGGGCTTGTGGCAGCTGTCGCGCGCCAGCCAGAAAGAGGCCCTGCAGGCAGCCACCGACGCCATGAAGTCGCGCTCGCCCCTGGGCAATGCGCAGGTAGCCGCCATCGACAACGCGGCCGGCCAGCTGCCCCGGCCGGTGCAGCTGCAGGGGCGCTGGCTCGCCCAGCACAGCGTGTACCTGGACAACCGGCAGATGAACGGCAAGCCTGGCTTTTACCTGCTGACGCCGCTGGTGCTGGACGGCAGCGGCGCGGTGCTCATGGTCCAGCGCGGCTGGGTGCAGCGCAATTTTGTGGACCGCGAGCGGCTGCCGGCGGTTGAAACACCGCAGGGTGCGGTGCAGCTGCAGGGGCGCATTGCGCCGGCGCCGTCGCGGCTGTATGAATTCAACGGTGCCGGGAGCGCCACGGGGTCTTCCGGCATCCGGCAAAATCTGGATCTGGCCGCGTATGGTGCCGAAACCCGCCTGATGCTGCTGCCCTTCACCGTGGTGCAGACCGGCGAGGCATCGCAAGGCCTGCTGCGCGACTGGCCCGAGCCGGCGGCCGGCACCGGCAAGCACTACGGTTACGCATTTCAATGGTTTGGTCTGAGCGGCCTCTTGGGCGTCCTTTATGTCTGGTTCCAATTCATTGCCCCCCGGCGCAAAACCCGCAGCGCGTGACGAGCCGCTGGGGCTGACCGTGCATTCGCTGCCCGCGCCGCAGGAGGCGATCGCAGCCGATGCGCGGCGCACGGCCACGGGCCGCTGGAAGATGATCGCCGTGCTGCTGGTGTGCGCTGCGCCGGTCATTGCGTCGTACTTCACCTACTATGTGGTGCGCCCCGAGGGCCGGCGCAACTATGGCGAGCTGATCGACCCGCAGCGCCCGGCCCCTGCACTTGCCACCACCGCGCTGGACGGTGCGCAGTCCACGCTGCCCCAGCTCAAGGGTCAGTGGCTGCTGGTCAGCGTTGCTGGCGGCGCCTGTGACGTCACCTGCGAGAAGCACCTGTACCTGCAGCGCCAGCTGCGCGAAGGCCTGGGCAAGAACAAGGACCGGCTCGACTGGGTCTGGCTGGTGCCCGATACGGCCCCCGTCAAGCCTGAACTGCTGCCCGCCATCCAGCAGGCCACTGTGCTGCGTGTGGACGCTGCCGGTCTGGCGCAGTGGCTGGCGCCGGCCGCCGGGCGCGAGCTTCGCGACCACCTGTACGTGGTGGACCCGATGGGCAACTGGATGCTGCGCTTCCCGGCGGTGAACCTGGACGCCTCAGTGGATACGGCGTCGGCCGCAAAAATCAAGCGCGACCTGGAGCGGCTGATGCGTGCCTCGGCGTCGTGGGACAAGGCAGGCCGGCCCTGATGGATACCCAGCCGCTGTACGACCTGGCGCCCGCCGCCCGGCTCATGCTCATGGGCGTCGTGATCGCGCTCGGCCCGCTGGCCTGGGTGTGGCTTCGCAACCGCGACGCCGGGCCCGCGCGGCGCCTGCGCACGCTCACGTTGCTCACGCTGTTCCTCACATTCGACCTGGTGCTGTTTGGCGCGTTTACCCGCCTGACCGATTCGGGCCTGGGCTGCCCCGACTGGCCGGGCTGCTACGGCAACGCCAGCCCGGTGGGCGCGCGCGCGGAAATTACTGCGGCCCAGACGGCCATGCCTACCGGCCCGGTGACCCACAGCAAGGCCTGGATCGAGATGATTCACCGCTACCTGGCAACCGGCGTGGGGGTGCTGATCCTCACTCTGGCCGTTACCACCTGGCTGCAGCGCAAGCGCAACCAGGGCGGCGTGCCCGTGAGTCCTTGGTGGCCGACCGTCACGCTGGTGTGGGTGTGCATCCAGGGTGCGTTCGGCGCGCTGACGGTGACCATGAAGCTCTTTCCCGCCATCGTCACGCTGCACCTGATGGGTGGCCTGGCGCTGCTGGCGCTGCTGTGCGTGCAGGCGGTGCGCTACGCGCAGGCCTGGCATGAAACCACGCCTGTGCCGCTGTCGGCCAGCACGCGCTGGCTGCTGATCGCCACCTTTGTGGCCGTCTGGATGCAGGTGGCGCTGGGCGGCTGGGTCAGCACCAACTACGCGGTGCTCGCCTGCAATGAGTTCCCCCAGTGCCAGAACAGCTGGTGGCCCTACATGGAGTTCCGTGAAGGCTTCACGCTGTGGCGTGAGCTGGGCAAGACGGCTGCGGGCGAGCACATTGGTTTTGGCGCGCTCACGGCCATCCATTACACCCACCGGCTGGCGGCTTATGGCGTATTTGCGCTGCTGGGCCTGCTGGCCTGGCGGCTGCGCCATGTGCATGCGCTGCGCACGCAGGCACGCTGGATCGCCGGGCTGGCGCTGTGGCAGTTTGTCACCGGCCTGTCCAATGTGGTGCTGGACTGGCCGCTGGTGGCCGCCGTGTCGCACACCGGCGGCGCAGCGGCGCTGGTGGTGGTGCTGACCTGGGCGCTGTGCGAAAGCCGTTTTGCAGCGGATACTGTCAGCGCCTCCAACCTCAACGCATCGAGCCTGTCGGCATGAGCAGCACCGCAACCCAGACCCTCCAGCCGCCCTCGCGCATCCGGCAGTTCAACGCGCTGACCAAGCCGCGCGTGATCCAGCTCATCGTGTTTTGCGCGCTCATCGGCATGGTGCTGGCTGTGCCGGGTGCGCCGTCGTGGGCGCAAGTCCGGCTGGCTGCCATCGCCTGCCTGGGCATCTGGCTGGTGGCCGGTGCCGCCGCCGCCTTCAACTGCATTGTTGAAAAGGGCATCGACGCCAAGATGAAGCGCACCTCCTGGCGCCCCACGGCCAAGGGCGAACTGAGCGACTGGCAGACCCTGCTGTTCTCGGCCGTGCTGTGCGCCGTCGGCTCATGGCTGCTGTACGTCTGGGTCAACCCGCTGACCATGTGGCTCACGTTTGCCACCTTTGTCGGCTACGCGGTGATCTACACCGTGATCCTCAAGCCGCTCACGCCGCAGAACATCGTGATCGGCGGTGCGTCGGGCGCCATGCCGCCGGTGCTGGGCTGGGCCGCCATGACGGGTGACGTGGGGCCCGAGGCGCTGATTCTGTTCCTCATCATCTTTTTGTGGACCCCGCCGCACTTCTGGGCGCTGGCACTGTACCGGGTGGAGGACTACCGCAAGTCGGGCCTGCCCATGCTGCCTGTCACGCACGGCAACGAGTTCACGCGGCTGCAGGTGTTCCTGTACACGCTGGTGCTGTTTGCCGCCTGCCTGATGCCGTTTGCCTATGGCATGAGCAGCTGGCTGTACCTGGTGGCGGCGATCGGGTTGAGCGTGGGCTTTACCTGGCATGCCTTCCTGTTGTGGCGCAACTATTCGGATGCGCTGGCGCGCCGCACCTTCCGTTTTTCACTGATCCATTTGAGCGCGCTGTTTGCAGCCCTTCTGGTGGACCACTACCTACTATGACCCACCCCCGAAACGCCTTCGGCGTCTCCCCCTCAAGGGGGCGCCCCCAGCGGCCCGGCAAAGCCGGTTCCGCGGCGGCCCTGGAACGCCGCGCATTCCTGCTGGCTTCCTTGGCCTTTCTCTCCGCCTGCTCACCCGACAAGCCGCAATTCCGCGCAATCGACATCACGGGCGCCGAGTACGCACGCGATTTCAATCTGACCGACCACAACGGCCAGCCGCGCAGCATCAAGGACTTTGCGGGCAAGGTGGTGGTGGTGTTCTTTGGCTTCACGCAATGCCCTGATGTGTGCCCCACGGCGCTGGCTGAGCTGGCCGAGGTCAAGCGAACGCTGGGCAAGGACGGCGACAAGCTGCAGGGCATCTTCGTTACGGTAGATCCTGAGCGCGACACGCCCGAGGTGCTCAAGGGCTACATGGCCAACTTCGACCCCAGCTTTGTGGCGCTGCGCGGCACGCCCGAGCAGCTGGCCGCCATGGCCAAGGATTACAAGGTGTACTACAAGAAAGTGGACGGCAAGACGCCCACCAGCTACACCATGGACCATTCCGCGGGCAGCTTCGTGTACGACACGCAGGGCCGCATCCGCCTGTACACGCGCTATGGCAGCGGTGCGCAGGCGCTGGCGGACGATATCCGCTTGTTGCTCAAGTCTTAAGAAAGGCCCCGAGGGGCCTTTCCTGCAGGGACAGATTCCTGATCACTGCGCCTTGATGCCGCGCATGGCGATCACACCGCCCAGCAGGTTGGTGTCGGCCTTGATGCGGTTGGCCAGCCCCTCGGCCGACGTACCCGCGACCTGCCAGCCCTGCTGGAAGAGCTTCTGACGCACATCCGGCGAACGGGAAATCTCACTGATCAGAGAAGACAGCTTGGCAACAATCGGCTTGGGCAGCGACACCGGGCCGGCGGCGGCCGTCCAGATCTCCAGCTGGAAGCCGCGCACGCCGCCTTCGTCCAGGCTCGGGTATTCGGGCACCAGCGGGCTGCGGCTGACGGACGTGACGCCCACCGCCTTGAGCTTGCCCGCGCGGATCTGCGCAGCCGCCAGGCCCGGGGGCAGCAGCGACAGATGGATCTGCCCGCCGATCATTGCGTTGATCACCTGCGGATTGCCGGGGTAGGGCACGTGTACCGGGTTGATGTTGGTCTTGGTCTTGAGCAGTTCCATGCCGATGTGGCCCACGGTGCCCACGCCGGGCGTGCCGTAGCTCCATTTGTCACCGGCATTGCGCGCGGCCAGGAAAAACTCCTGCGCGTTGTTGAATGTGGCGCTGGCCGGGGCCGTGAGCATCAGCGGCGCGGTACCGATCAGGCTGATGGGTGCCAGGTCTTTCAGCGGGTCAAACGGCGTGGCCGGGTTGAGCATCTTGGCGATGGTCATGTTGCCGTTGATCATCACGCCGATGGTGTGGTCGTCGGTGGCCTTGGCCACCGCATCGGCGGCAATGTTGCCGCCCGCGCCCACGCGGTTTTCCACCACCACGGGCTGGCCCAGCGCCTTGGACAGCGGCTCGGCAATGGTACGGGCCACCAGGTCGGGCGTGGAGCCGCCCGGAAAGCCCACCAGGATGCGCACGGGCTTGGTTGGCCAGTTCAGCGGCGCAGCGGCGGCGGCCTTGGCGGGCTTGGCGGCGGTTTGCGCCACGGCGCCGCCACAGGCCAGGGCGACAGCGGCCAGCAAGGCAGCGCGACGGGGGAATTGCTTGATCATGGATCGGGTCCTTAAGACGTTGGGGAAACAGGTGTCGGGAAATGGAAATCCGAGGGCAGCAATGCTACAGGGCATCGGCCTGCCCCGGGCTCAGACGCTGGCCATGCGGATGGATTTGCGCTGGTCTTGCGCCAGGTCATTGACGACGCCCAGCAGCCATTGAACGCAGGCGGACGCATCGCGCTGGCTGTCGGGCAGCATGGCCACCGCCACATGAAAGCGCAGTGTCGTGCCGGCAGGCAGGGCTTCGGATTCGCGCAGGCCGCTGGCCACCACGCGGGTGGCGCAGTCCTGCGCGGCCACGTCGGTCGTCGGCCCTTCCAGCAGCAGCGCAAAGTGCTGTTCGCCCACGCGCGCGGCCATGTCCACATCGGAAATGCAGCGGCGCAGGCGCGAGGCCGCCAGCACCAGCGCGCGGTCGGCGGCCTCCTTGCCGTTCTGCTGCGCGATGGCGTCGTGGTTGGACAGCCTTACCACCAGCAGCGCGCAGCGGTGCGCCTGGCTGCGGCTGCGCGTGATGGCGCCCTCCAGCCGCGCGACCAGCGTGCGGGTGTGGGCCAGCCCGGTCAGCGGGTCGGTACGCGACAGCGCGGCTGCACGCACCTGCGCTTCGCGCCGCAGCGTGCCGCGCAGGCTCAGGGCATAGAACAGGATCGGCATTTCCAGGGCGGCGCCGATCGTGAGGCCGTAGCGTGTCAGGCCGCTGGTGGGGATCAGGTTGAGCCCGCGCGCCAGCGGGAACAGTGCCATCACCGCGACGGGCAAGAAGCCCAGGGCGATCACGCGGATGGCCGGGTCGTCGGCCTGCGCCCACACCATGCCGATCAACACCATGATGAGCGCCAGCGCCGCCACCGTCAGCAGCATCACCGCGGCAAAGGTCGGGCGCGACTGCATGACGGTGTCCAGCGCCACAGCCGCCAGCAGCAACCCGATCAGCGCCCATACGGCCAGGTCCAGCCGGCGCGAAAAACGCGCGGGCTCGGTCACCATGCGCACAAACCACAGGCCCACTGCCGACGAGATGCCCGGCAGCACAAACGTGGCATGGAAGTTCCAGGTCAGCCAGTCTGTCCAGACATGCTGCGCGCCCACCCCCAGGTAGGCCAGTTGTCCCACGCCCAGCGCCAGTACATAGACGGCGTAGGCCGCGAACACCCGGTCGCGAAAAGCCGCCGCATTGGCGGCCGCCACCAGGATGATCAGCGCCGCCAGGCCGAAATAGGCGCCCAGCAGGAACTGCTCGCGCTCGCGCGATGCGGTCACCGTAGCCTGGTTGACGATGGCAATGGGCGTGGCGAAGTTCACGCGCGCGTGTTCGATGCGCAGCCAAAAGCGTGTGACATCGCTGCGGTGCCCTGACACCTCGAAGGTGGGAAAGCGCCCGGGCAGCGGCCAGGCCGACACGGGGCGCGTGTCGCCTGCTTCCTGCATGACCCAGTCGCCGCCTGGCGCACGGTGGAAAAGCTGCACCCGGTCCAGCCCGGACGATGCCAGCTCCAGGAACCAGTGGCTGTCGGCGTCCTGCGCCCGCACATCAAAGCGCACCCACAGCGCCTTGCCGTCAATGTTGTATTGCGCTGCGGGCATGCGTACGGCCCAGGCTGCGGTCGCATCGGTCGCCACCTGGTCTATCGTGGCTGCGCCCGTGGGGTCCACCCAGAAGACGCTGCGCCCGTCCAGCGACACCAGGGGCACCTGCGCCGCCAGCTCGATGGGCCCGGGCAATTCCTGGGCCGCCGCCCCATGGAACAGGCCCAGCAGCCACAGCAACCCCGCCCAACAGATGTTCTTGTAGTTCACGGGGAAATTGTTGCAAAAAAAAGGCCCGGAAACTCCGGGCCTGGGGCGCGATACCAAGGGTTACGTATCCACGCGGGGCTGTCAGGCGTAAGCCGCCAGTGCCTTTTTCATCTTCTTCATGGCGGCCACTTCGATCTGGCGGATGCGCTCGGCGCTCACGCCGTACTCGGCCGCCAGGTCGTGCAGCGTCAGGCCGCCCGAGCCGTCGTCATTGACCTTGAGCCAGCGCTCTTCCACGATACGGCGGCTGCGCGGGTCCAAGGCCTCCAGCGCGGTCGCAATGCCGTCGCTGGCCAGTACATCGCGCTGGCGCGATTCCATCATCTGCGTGGGCTCATGGCTGGCATCGGCCAGGTAGGCAATCGGGCCAAAGCCTTCTTCACCGTCGTCATTGGGCGCCGGGTCCAGCATCACGTCGCCGCCGGACATGCGCGTTTCCATCTCGATGACTTCCTCGCGCTTGACGTTCAGCTCCCTGGCCATCACGTCAATCTGGGCGTCGGTCAGCGTGTCGCGGTGGGTTTCCACGTCGGCGTCATCCTTGAAGCCCTGCTTCATGGAGCGCAGGTTGAAGAACAGCTTGCGCTGGGCCTTGGTCGTGGCGACCTTGACCATGCGCCAGTTCTTCAGGATGTACTCGTGGATTTCGGCCTTGATCCAGTGCAGGGCATAGCTCACCAGGCGCACGCCCTGGTCGGGGTCAAAGCGCTTGACGGCCTTCATCAGGCCGATGTTGCCTTCCTGGATGAGGTCGCCGTGGGGCAGGCCATAGCCCAGGTACTTGCGCGACACCGACACCACCAGACGCAGGTGCGACAGCACCAGCTTTCCGGCGGCCTCGAGGTCGTTGGTTTCCTTGAGTTTGCGCGCGAACGACTGCTCTTCTTCCAGCGTGAGCATGGGCAGGCGGTTGACGGCAGAGATGTACGCGTCCAGGTTGCCGAGCGAGGGCACCACGGCCCAGGGGTTGGCAACGGTCAGCGCGGCGGTAGAGGCTCCAGTCAGGTTTGTCATACCAGAACTCCTTTCAAGTCCCAAATATTAGCACTCCTATGGATCGAGTGCTAATTGCAGAGTTCAATCCAATGGATAGCGAAGTTCTTAAGGGTAAGCCCGCATTCTTAGCCGACTGTGAGTGGCATGTGAATTTTTGTAAGTTAGCGCATGCTATCTTTTTGTTGCTGCTGCAGCCGGCGGACCACCCAGCGCGAAACCAGCGGCACCAGGGCCAGCAGCGCCAGCGCGCCCAGCACGCCCGGGCTGACCAGGCCCTGCAGGGAATCCAGCCGGGCCAGCTCGCGCCCCGCGTTCACATAGGCGGCCGTGCCGGGCAGCATGCCGGCAAAGCTGGTCCAGGCAAAGGTGGATGCGCGCATGGGCACCACACCGGCCATCAGGTTGACCGGCACAAACGGGATCACCGGCAGCAGCCGCAGCGACAACATATAGAACGCGCCGTCGCGCGCCAGCGCATCGGCGAACGCGGCGGTGCGCCCGCCCAGGCTGCGCTGCACCAGCGGGCGCAGCAGGTGGCGCGCGGTCAGCATGGTCAGCAATGCGCCGGTGGTGGACGCCAGCGTGGCCAGCAGGCTGCCGCCGACCAGCCCGAAAGTGGCGCCCGCCAGCAGCATCAGCACCGCCGCGCCCGGCAGGCAGGCGGCGGTCAGCAGGGTGAACACCGCAAAGTAGCCCAGCACCACCGCCAGCGGTGCGCGGGTGTAGGCCTGGGCAAACCCGGTCTGCGCCGCACGCACATCTTCCATGCGCAGGTACTGCCAGGGCATCCATGCCCAGCACAGCAGGCAGATGGCGGCCAGCGCCAGCAGCAGCGCCACCGCAGGCCAGCGCGATGCGCGCGCGGGCGTCATGGCGCAGCCCCGGCGTGCTGCGCCAGCAGCTGTGCACGCCGCGCCATGGTGTGCTGGTAGCCCTGCGCCATCGCCATTTCACGCCAGGCCCGGCGCATGCCGGCGTAGTAGCCGATGTCCGGGTGCAGCACCAGGTCGGCGCTGCGGGCGTCGGGCAGGGTCAACGCGCGCTTGCGCAAGTCGGCTTCGCGCCAGCGTTCGGTGCCGGGCGGGGCCTTGTCTTCGTGGGCAGATACATCCACCGCCAGCACGCGCCGCGCGCCCAGGCTGCGTGCCAGGCGCGCCGGCAGGGGCAGGGCCAGGTCGGCGTCCAGGTAGCGCTGGCCCAGGATCGTCACCGGCTCAAACCGGCCCTCGATCGAGCAGGCCGCCTGGATGGCCACACCGGCGCGGCCATGGGTGAAGGCAACGGGCTGGCGGGTGACCTCGTGCAGGGCCACGGCGGCAAATGCGGTGTTCAGCTGCTCCAGCCGGCGCTGGCCCGCCAGGTCGTCAAACCAGCGCACCAGGCCCGACGCGTTCAGCCAGGCATCACCGGCCACCTGCGGGCGCACCACGTCCATCACATCCACGTCCAGTGCCAGCTGCTCGATGCGCTGCATCGGCAGCCCCGCGGCATACAGGCCGCCCACCAGTGCGCCGACCGACGAGCCCACGACCAGCGCAGGCTTCAGGCCCAGCTCATGCAGCGCCTTGAGCACACCCACATGGGCAAAGCCGCGCGGCCCACCCGAGCTGAGCACCCAGGCCACACCCGGCGGCACGGCCAGCGGGCCGAAGCGGGGTGCGTCGGGTCCATCATGGGCGCCGCCGCAGCCGGTCAAGCCGGTGGCGGCCACTGAAACAACCGCGCTCACGCCCGCGCCCAGCACCCATCGGCGTGGCAGGTGGGGTGGCGCTATTTGCATGGCCAGCCCTCAGGCCACCAGTGTGATGGGCTCCAGCGCATCGCCGCTGGCCAGGATGCGGCCGATCACGGCCGTGTGTTCGTAGCCCGCCTGGCGCAGCGCGGCCACGCAGTGCTGCACGCGGTCCGCCGGCACGCTGGCCAGCAGGCCGCCCGCGGTTTGCGGGTCAAACAGCAGCGCGTAGCGCGGGTGGTTCACAAAATCGGCCTGGTTGCGCAAGGCCCGGCGCAGCCGCACATTGGCCGGCGCCAATGAGCTGGTGATGCCCGCGGCCACGCATTCCTCTGCGCCGTCCATGATCGGCAGCGCGTGCAGCCAGAGCTCGGCGTCCACGCCCGACGGTTTGGTCATCTCCACCAGGTGGCCCAGCAGGCCAAAGCCCGTCAGGTCGGTGCAGGCGGTGGCGCCGTGCGCCAGCAGCAGCTGCGCGCCGCGCTGGTTGGACACCACCATGGACTGCAGCGCGGCATCTATCCAGCGCCCGCGCGCGGCGCCGCGCGCATGGGCCGCAAACAGCGTGCCGGTGCCCATGGGTTTGGTCAGGATGAGCGCGTCGCCGGGTTTCAGGCCGCCCTTGCGCAGCACGGTGCGCAGGTCGTCGTCCACCAGGCCGTTGATCGCAAAGCCCAGGGCCAACTCCTTGCCCTCACCGGTGTGGCCGCCCACCAGCGCGCAG
This sequence comes from Caenimonas sp., assembly GCA_040376925.1. Taxonomy (GTDB): domain Bacteria; phylum Pseudomonadota; class Gammaproteobacteria; order Burkholderiales; family Burkholderiaceae_C; genus RAM1. The sequence continues at coordinate 13,398 of JBEIPU010000003.1, forward strand.
TTGGCGGCGTTCAGCACCTCCATGGCGCCGGTCATCATCTGGAACAGCAGGTCTTCGACCTTGGACTCCAGCCCCGGCGGCACTGTGACCACAGCGGTGGCCGATTGCGGCTCGCCGCCCATGGCAAACACGTCGCCCAGCGCATGGTTGGCCGCGACCTTGCCAAACAGGTAGGGGTCGTCAATGAACGCACGAAAGAAGTCCACGGTATGCACCATGGCCTTGCCCGGTGGCACGCGTACCACGGCCGCGTCGTCCGGCGCGTGCAGGCCGATCACCACGTCGTCGCGGTCCACCGGGTGCAGCGCGCCAAGGGCCCGCTGCAGCACCGTGGCGCCCACCTTGGCGCCGCAGCCGCCGCAGCGCATCGCAATGGCCGAGATCGCCTGCTGCGACTCATCGGCCGTCAGCGCCAGCTGCGGGGCAGCAGGCGCGCTGCGCTGTGCGTCCATGGGCGGGAATTCGCTGAAGCGCTGCATGAAGCGGCGGTCGATCCAGTCCTTCCAGCGCCAGACCCATTTACCGCCAAAGCGCAGGCCCAGCGGCCCCTGGCCGCGTGAGGCCACGGCATAACGGTCGCCGGTGCTGATCAGGGCCAGCCAGTGGCGCTGCGGGCGGTAGGGGCGCAGGGGCTCGCCGCGCGCACTGCGGCGCAGGTTGTCGGCCAGCGGCGCGCCCATGCGCACGGCAAACACGCCGGCCTTTTCCAGCGCTCGCGGCTCGAATGCCGCCACATCGCCCGCACAGAAGATGCGCGCATCGTTCACGCTTTGCAGCTGGGCATTGACGCGCACAAAACCGTTGTCGTCCAGCGCCAGCCCGGTGCTGCGCAGCCACGCGGGGCCGCCGGCCTGCGTGACCCACATGATTTCGTCGGCAGCCAGCTTCTGGCCGTCCATGGTGGCAAGCTTGCCGGCGGTGACTTCGCGCACCTCGGCGCCGGTGTGTACCTGCACGCCGCGCTGGGCCAGCACCCGCGCAAAGCGCGCGCGCACGCCGGCGTTGTGCGTGGGCATGATGTGCGCGTCGCGCGTGAACAGGTGAAACACCAGCTCGTCCGGGTTGCGCCCGAGCGCCTGCAGCTCGCGTCGCAGCCGGTACTGCATCGCCAGCGTCAGTTCCACGCCGCCCGCGCCGCCGCCCACCACGGCGATGGTGGTGGTGCCCGCATGGGAGCGCGCCCGCTCCAGCAGCGCCAGCCAGCGCTGGTTGAACTGGTGGATGGGTTTGACCGGCACGGCGTGCTCGGCCGCGCCCGGCACCCGCGCGACCTGCGGCGTGGAGCCGGTGTTGATGGCGCACAGGTCGTACGGCACCGGCGGGCGGTTTCGGCACAGCACCTTGCCCGCTGCGAGGTCAATGCCAACCACTTCGTCACGGTAAAAGCGCGCACCGGCAAACACCGCCAGGCGCCCGAGGTCGATGTGCACATCGTCGTAGCCATAGTGGCCGGCGATGTAGCCCGGCAGCATGCCTGAATAGGGCGTGTGGGCGTCGGTGCAGATCAGCGTGAGGCGCACGCCGGGCTCGGGGTTCATGCCAAATCGGCGCAGCACACCCACATGGCTGTGGCCACCGCCAATCAGCACAATGTCGCGCAGCACGGGTTGGTCGGTCAATTGCATCAGGGCTTCCAGAGTTGGTCGACCAGGCGGCACAGCGCGGCCTGCTCGTTACCGGGTTCAAACAGGGGTGCGCGCCGCGCGCACTGCGCGGTCAGCCGCGCCATCAGGTCGCGCGGACCGGGGTGCGCAAGGCCTGCATGGCAGCGCAGCAGCAGGGCCGCCAGGCCGGCGGCGTCGCCGGGCTCAAAGTAGCCCGCGTAGCCCGTGCCCAGCATGCCGGTGTTGCCGTCAATGCGCGAGGCCAGCACCGGCGTGCCACAGCGCACGGCCTCCATCACCACATGGGCGCCGCCTTCCATGCGGCTGGCATGCACCAGCAGGTGGGCGCGCTGGATGCGCCGGCGCGTGGCCTCATGCGCCAGCGCGCCCAGCCAGCGGTAGCCATGGCATTCGCGCATGGTGCTGCGCGCGGCGCGGCCCAGCGCCGCGTCCAGCGGCGCGCCGATGTGATCTATGCGGATGCCGGGCTCGTTGCGCAGCAGACGCGCGGCGGCCATCAGCGTCAGCGGGTCTTTCTCGTCACGCAGGTGGCCCACCATCACGGCACGCAGGTGGCGGTGTGTTTTGGGCAGGGTGGCGCGCTGTGACGTGGACTGGTAGATGACGCGGGCCTTGGCGCGCAGCGCTGCCGGCAGGGCTCGCGGCGCCTGGTCCTGCAGCACCACCAGGCGCTGCGCGGCGTCCACGCACGCGCGCGCCGCCGGGCTGCTTTCAATGTCGCGGTATAGGTCGGTGCCGGTCAGCACCACCGCCAGGCCGCGCGTGCCGCGCGCCTGCACCCAGGCCTGCACGGCCGGGGCGGACTTGCGCGCATGCAGGGCCAGCATCACGTCGTCGGCCTCCGCCGCAGCGTCGGGCCAGTCGCGCACGATGCGGGCAGAATGGCAGGCTCCGAGCATGCGTTGCCAGCGCCGCGCGGTCTGCCAGTTGCCGTTGTTGGCATCCGCCAGCGCGGGGCTCACGATCACGACGTTCGCTCGGTTCATGAAAGGGTTATAGCTTGATTGCCAGCGCCACACACCCGGCTGCCCGCGATGCCCGCACGGCCGGCGCCGCCGCGCTGGCGCAGGCCCTGCGCGCCACGCGCGAACGCACGCTGGGCCTGCTGGCGGCCTGGCAGCAGGCGCTTCCCGGCCTGCGCGTGCCGTATGCGGGCGAGCTGAACCCCCCGCTTTGGGAGCTGGGCCATGTGGGCTGGTTCCAGGAATGGTGGATTGCCCGCAACCGCGAACGCGCGCTGGGTGTGGCCTGCAACCCCGGCCATGCGCGGCCTGCCTCGCACCTGCCGGGCGCTGACGCACTGTTCAATTCCAGCGAGGTGCCACACCTCACGCGCTGGGATCTGCCCCTGCCGGGCGTGGACGCCCTGGTGCGCTACCTGGCGCAGGTACAGGCCGACACGCTGGCGCTGCTGCAGGAGGCCGGTGGCGGTGCGGAGCCCGGCGACGACGCCCTGTATTTCTGGCGGCTGGTGCTGTTTCATGAGCAGATGCACAACGAAGCGTCGGTGTACATGGCGCAGGCGCTGGGCGTGGCCATCCCCGAAGCACTGGCCCGCGGCCATGCAGCGGGCGCCAGCCGCAGCGGCGACCTGCATGTGCCCGCGCAGACGGTGCAAACAGGCCACACCGGCGCCGGCTTTGCGTTTGACAATGAACTGGCCGCGCACGCGGCAGACCTGCCCGCCTTCCAGATCGACGCCGCACCCGTGACCTGGGCGCGCTACCTGCCGTTCACCGAGGCCACTGGCCATGCCTTGCCGCCGCATGTGCGTTTGCAGGACGGGCAATGGCAGCAGCGGCACTTTGGGCGCTGGCTGCCGCTGGACCTGAACGCCCCGGCCGTGCACCTGAGCTGGCACGACGCCCAGGCCTGGTGCCAGTGGGCTGGCCGGCGCCTGCCGACCGAGGCGCAGTGGGAATGCGCCGCGCGTGTCCACGGGCACGCGATGGTCTGGGGCGAGGTGTGGGAATGGACGGCCAGCGCGTTCGAGCCCTACCCTGGCTTTGTGGCCCATCCGTACCGCGACTATTCGCAGCCGTGGTTTGGCCACAGCCGGCGCGTGCTGCGCGGCGGCTGCGCCGCCACCGACGCGCAGATGCTGCATGTGGCGTACCGCAACTACTTCACGCCCGAGCGGCGCGACATCTTTGCCGGATTTCGCTCCATAGCCTGAAAAACGGTGTTTCAGCATGCCGCCCAGAACACCGCAAAACGCGCATCGGCATCCGTCCAGTGCCGGTGCGACGCAAAGCCTGCGCCGTGCAGCAGCTGCGCAAAACGCGGCACCGTCCATTTGTACGAGTTTTCGGTGTGGATGCGCTCGCCCGCGGCAAACGTACGTTCGCCACCGGGCCAGCGCACGGTAGCGGGGCGCACAGCCTGCAGGTGCATCTCGATGCGGGCCAGCGCCTCGTCATACAGCGCCACGTGGCGCCAGTCGGCCAGGGCAAAGTCGGTGCCCGCCAGCCGGTTGATGTGCGGCAGCAGGTTGCGGTTGAAGGCGGCCGTCACGCCCAGGGCGTCGTCATAGGCGGCCTCCAGCTCGGCCTTGGCCTTGACCAGGTCCACCCCGATCAGCAGCCCGCTGCCCGCCACCGGCCCACAGGCGCCCCGCACGCTGCGCAGGAATGCCAGCGCCTCATCGGGTGTGAAATTGCCGATGCTGGAGCCGGGGTAGAACAGCACGCGCGGCCCGTCGCCGGGCGCACCGGCCTCGGGCGGCAGCGTGAGCCCGGCGGAAAAATCCAGCCCCAGACCCACCATGTCCAGGTCAGGGTACTGGCGCTGCAGGCATTCCAGCGCATTGCGCAAAAAATCGACCGAAATATCCACCGCCACATAGCGGGCCGGCGCCAGGCGGCCAAACAGGCGCGCAGCCTTGTTGCAGTTGCCCGCGCCCAGGTCGACCAGCGTGGCGCCCTGGGGCACCTGCGCGGCCACGGCGGCGCCATGGGTGTCAAAAATCGCCGCTTCGGTGCGCGTGGGGTAGTACTCGGGCAGCTCGGTGATGGCCTCGAACAGGCGCGAACCCAGCGCGTCGTAAAGGTACTTGGGCGAGGTATGGGCCTGCGGCGCGCGCAGGCCCTGCAGCAGCTCGGCGCGCACGGCGTCGCGGTTGTCGTGGTGAAGCTGGACGAACAGGGGAGTTTTCATGGGGCGTGCGCGGGGGTGGTGGCAGATGGTAGCCGTGCGCTGTCGTTTTGATACGGCCAGACCTTACACCCGGATTCAAGGGGTTTGCAGCAGGACGGGGGCATTGATTTCGCGCTTTAATCCGGGTTTGCCCTTTCACCCCACCTGTTCCAGGAGCCCGACATGATCAGCTTTTCACCGTCCCGAACCTTCAAGGTCATGATGACCTGCGCCGTGATTTGCTTTGGCGGGTTATCGCACGCGCAGCAGGTCTTTCGCGTCACCACCATCCCCGAAGAAGCCGCCACCGAGCAGGTGCGCAAGTTCACGCCGCTGGCCAGCTACCTGGAAAAGCAGCTGGGCGTGAAGGTGGAGTTCACGCCGGTCAGCGATTACCCCGCCGCGGTCGAAGCGCTGGTGAACAAGAAGGTGGACCTGGTGTGGTTCGGCGGCTTCACCTTCGTGCAGGCCAACCTGCGCTCGGGCGGCAAGGTCGTGCCCATCGCCCAGCGCGAGGAAGACACCAAATTCCAGTCGGTTTTCATTGCCAAGACCGACTCGGGCATCAAGACCCTGAACGACATGAAGGGCAAGCAGGTTTCATTCGGCTCGCAAAGCAGCACCTCGGGCCACCTGATGCCGCGCAGCTTCCTGCTGCAGGCCAGCATCAACCCGGAAAAGGATTTCAGGCGCATCGCCTACAGCGGCGCGCATGACGCCACCATTGCCTCGGTGGTCAGCGGCAAGGTGGACGCCGCCGCGCTGGACATCACGGTGTGGCGCAAGTTCGTGGGCGAGAACAAGGTGGACACCAAGGCCGTGGACGTGTTCTACACCACGCCGGGCTACTTCAACTACAACTGGTCGGTGCATGCCGACATGCCGGCCGACATGCAGGCCAAGGTCAAGGCCGCGCTGCTGGCGCTGAACCCCGCGGACGCCGCGCAGGGCGAGATCCTCAAGCTCAACCGCGCGACGCGCTACATCGCCACCACGCCCGACAACTACAAGGGCCTGGAAGCCGCCGCGCGCAGCGCCGGCCTGCTGTAAGGCACACACGTAAGGCATACACCCTTGCGCATCGAGCTTCAAGGCGTCGCGGCCCGCCACCCGGCCGCGCGCGCCGGTGCCGCACCGGCGCTGCAGCCGCTGGACCTGGCCATTGCCGCTGGCGAACAGGTGGCCGTGATCGGCCCGTCAGGCGCGGGCAAGACCACACTGCTGCAGGTGCTGGCCTGCGCGCTCAGGCCTGGCGCCGGGCGCATGCAGCTGGATGCGCAGGACCCATGGCAGCTGCCCCGCAGCGAGCTGCAGCGCCTGCGCGGGCGGCTGTTCCTGGCGCCGCAGGTGCCGCCGCTGCCGCCACGCCAGCGTGTGGTCACGTCGGTGCTGGCCGGGCGGCTGCCCGCCATGGGCCTGCTGGCCAGCGTGCGCTCGCTGTTCTACCCCAGCGACATCCCGGCTGCCTACGAGGCGCTGGAGCGTTTTGACCTGTCAGACAAGCTGTTTGAGCGGGTGGACCGCCTGTCGGGCGGCGAACGCCAGCGCGTGGGCCTGGCCCGTGCGCTGCTGGCGCCCGCCAGCCTGTGGCTGGTGGACGAGCCGCTGTCGGCGCTGGACCCGTCGCGCTCGCGCCAGGCGGTCGCCACGCTGGTGGACGGTGCGCGCGAGCGCGGCGCCACGCTGGTGGCCACGCTGCACCAGGTGGACGTGGCGCTGGCGAACTTCCCGCGCATCATCGGCCTGCGCGACGGCGCACTGGCGTTTGACCTGCGCGCGGGCGACGTGACGCGCGAGCGGCTGGCTGCGCTGTACGACCAGCACGAACACGAGCTGCGCGGTGATGCGCCGGTGGCACTGCCGGATGTCGACGCCGCGCCCCAGCCCGTGGTCATGCACTGCCGCTGACCCCCGCATGAATGCAACCACCGCCCCTTTGCGCCGCGCGCCGGACCGCGACCCGGCCTGGCTGTCGCGGCTCTTGCTGATCAGCGCGCTCGTGGTGGTGCTGTGGCCGCTGGGCGTGGCCACCGAATTCCGCCCCTGGGTGCTGCTGGAACCAGACAACCTCAAGATCAGCGCGCAGTTCATCGGCAGCTTCTGGCCGCTGGCCTTCAGCGGTGAATTCCTGGCCATGGTGGCGCGCGACACCTGGCGCACCGTGGCCATGGCCACCGCCGGCGTCACGCTGGCGCTGGTCATTGCCATACCGCTCACGCTGCTGTCCACGCGCGTGCTGTCGGTGTCGGCCCTGTCCGGGCGCATGGCGCGCGGGCCGTTCTGGCTGCGCCAGGCCATGCGGTGGCTGCTGATCGTGCTGCGCAGCATCCCCGAGCTGGTGTGGGCGCTGGTGTTTGTGCGTGTGGTGGGCCTGGGGCCCACGGCCGGCGTGCTGGCCATTGCGCTGACCTACGGCGGCATGCTGGGCAAGGTCTATGGCGAGATTCTGGAAAGCGGCGAACACCACGCCACCGAAACCCTGCTGCGCAACGGCTCGGGCCGCCTGCAGGCCTTCCTGTTCGGCCTGCTGCCCACCAACGCGGCGGAACTGACCAGCTACACCGTGTACCGCTGGGAATGCGCGATCCGCTCGTCGGTGGTGTTGGGCTTTGTGGGCGCGGGCGGCCTGGGCCAGCAGCTGGACAACTCCATGAAGATGTTCAATGGCGGTGAAGTGGCCAGCATGCTGCTGGTGTTCATTGCACTCGTCGCCCTGGCCGACCGCGTCAGCGCCTGGCTTAGAAAAGCGTTGGGATAGACCGATGACCCCACCCCGCGCCGCCAACACGCCGTACAAGCTGCCGCCGCCGCTGTTTGATGCGCGCTGCCGTGCCTGCTGGTTCACGCTGGCAATCGTCGTGCTGGTGGTGGCGAGCTTCTGGTCACTCAACCTGCAGTGGAAGCAGTTTCTGTCGCTGGACGCCGCGCGCAGCATGGGCAAGTTCCTGGGCGAATTTTTCCCGCCCGACCTGTCGCCCGCGTTCGTGACCAAGGTGGCCATCGGCGCCTGGGAAACGTTGGCCATGTCGGCGCTGGGCACGCTGCTGGCCGTGGCCGGCGGGCTGGCGCTGGCGCTGCCGGCCAGCCGGCTGCACCAGGGCGACGCCGCCCGCACGCGTGGCGCCACGCGGCTGGTGCTGAACGCGCTGCGCAGCATCCCCGAGCTGGTGTGGGCCGCGCTGCTGCTGATCTCGGCCGGCCTGGGCCCGTTTGCCGGCACGCTGGCGCTGGCGCTGCACACCACCGGCGTGCTGGGCCGCCTGTTTGCCGAAGCCATCGAGAACGCGCCCGCGGGCCCCGGCGATGCGCTGCGCGCACAGGGCGTGGGCAATGGCCGCGTGTTCCTGTATGCCACCTTGCCGCAGGTGCTGCCGCAGCTCATGAGCTACACCCTGTACCGCTGGGAAAACAACATCCGCGCTGCCGCCGTGCTGGGCGTGGTGGGCGCGGGCGGTCTGGGCCAGCTGCTGGCCTTTCACATGGGCCTGTTCCAGATGGGCAAGACAGCCACCATCCTGGGCGCGATGCTGCTGATGGTGGTGCTGGTGGATGCATTGAGTTATGTCTGGCGTCGCGCACTCATGCGCTGAAAGGGTTCCCATGCGTGCCTGGCTGATCCGAACTCTGATACTGGCCGGCGCCGCGCTGCTGTCGGCCTGCGGCACACCCTATGCCACCGTGCCTAACAAGGCAGGCGAGCCCGTGATGCTGCTGGGCCATGACCCGGTGGCGTACTTCACCCAGGGCAAGCCGGTGCGCGGCACGCCGGCCAACAAGGTGAGCCTGCCTGAGCGCACCTATTACTTTGCCAGCGCCGAACACCAGCGCCTGTTCCAGGCCGACCCGGCCAGGTACGAGCCGCAGTACGGCGGCTTTTGCGCCAGCGGCGCGGCCTTTGCCATCAAGCTGGGCAGCGACCCCACGGCCTGGCAGATCTACAACGGCCGCCTGTTCATCTTCGGCGACGCCTTGGGCCAGACCGCCTGGGCCGTGGACCCGGCCTGGAACGTGGGCCATGGCGACCGCCTGTGGCCGGGCATACAGGACAAGGGTTGGCGGGCTGCATCGCTTGCGGCCTACACCAGCAAGGTACCCCACTACAAAACCGGTGCACAGATCAAGGCCGAACACGAAGCCAAAAACCCCGGCCAACCCTGGCCTGCCTACAACCCGGGCGGCATGGTGACCAACCTGTTCTTGAAGCGGCCTGGCTGGCGTGCGGCTGAGGGGTTTGGGCAGCCTGCGGTGGGGTATCCGGAGTAATTTTCTCCGGCTGACAGCGCCCGTCCCGCCGGGCGCCTCAGCCGGAGAAAAGATTACTTCCGAGCCTTCGCATCCGCAACCATCTTCGCCAGCTCTTCACCGCTTTTGTAATGCGGCACGCGCAGCACCATGCGCTTGCTGCGCTGGATGAAGCTGTTGCTGCCGCTGACTTCTTCCTTCCAGTACTTGTCGGCCATCGCAACGTTGGCTTTCTCGTCGAGCAGGAAGGCGTCCATGGAGCCGCGCCCGCCGAAGATGTACAGCTTGCCGTCCACCATCTTCCAGGTGTCTGCGTCGCCGCCCCAGGGGATGCCGTAGACGATGCCGTTGGCGCAATAGCCGCCGTACTGGGGCAGGTACTTGGCGGGCTCCTTGTCAAACAGCGCCTTGTGTTCGGCGCTGGCAAAGCGGAAGTCCACGCCCTGGTAGCTGCTGCGGTATTGCGGGCTGCCCTGGGCGAACTTGCCCTGGGTGAAGTAGGCCACCACGTCGGCGCCCTTGAGCATCAGGCGGCCTTCGGGGTTGTCGGCCACGGCGTTCACGGGCTTGAGCGTGCCCGAGGGGTTTTGCGCGGTGATGGCGCCGCAGCCGGCCAGGGCGGCCACCAGGATGGCAGCGCCGCCGGTGCGCAGCAGGACAGAAGAGGTCATGGGAAAGTCTCCGGGGTTGTAGGTTCAGTGTGACGTGGAGTGTGAGCCCTGCCGGGGCCCGGCAGTTCCCGCCCCGGTGCGTGGGCATGCAGGTCGGCATACGGCGGCGTCCAGCCCAGCAACGAGCTGGCCACCTCGCAGCGCCGGCGCAGGTCGGCCGCGTCGGCACCGCCCAGGTGCACGATGCCGTAGCGGTGGCTGCCCAGCCATTTGAAGTCGCGCGCCACCGAGCCCGCGGTTTTGGGGAACTCCAGCAACAGCGCGTCGGGGTAGGCCTCGTGGAACACCTGGCGCTGCAAGGCCGTGGGTACCGGCGGCGCGCGCCACGGGTCGAACAGCCGGTACACAAAGCTCGCCGCAGCGCCTGCCGTGGGCGTGCGGCGCGGCACAGCCGCCGGGTCCTGCCCGTGGGCCAGCGCAAACGCCATGTCGTGCAGGTTGATGCCGTCCACGCGCTGGTACAGGTCCGAGAACTGCGACGCCAGGCGCGGGTTGAACTCAATCACCGTGACGCGGCCGGTGGCCGGGTCATGGAAAAACTCCATGTTGAACATGCCGTGGGTGAAGCCCACCTCGGCCAGGAAACGGCGCGCGACGTCGGCCGCGCGCGCCACCACATCCGCGGGCAGGCGGGTGGGGTAGTCAAACCGCATGAACGATTCCGTGCCCGGGTACATCTGGATGTCCACACACCCCAGCAGGTGCATCTGGCCGCCCTGCACATAGCCGTCCAGGCAGTACTGCGGCGCGTCCACCACGGCTTCGGTCATCAGGCTGTGGGCCGTGCCGGCCTCGGGCAGGCGCTTGGCCACGACGCGTTCAAACGGCTCGACCAGGTGGCGGATGACCCACAGCTCCCAGGCACCAAAACGGGTGTGGGCATGAAGTTCGTCGTGGCTCTTCACGGTGCGCGCCAGCACCGAAAAGGCCGCCTTCACCGGCTTGACGAACAGCGGGTAGGCCAGGCCCTGTGGCACCGGGCCGCCGTATTTCGCATCAAGCCGTGCAAACGGCGGGTTGGCGTCGGGGCAGATGCGCTGCAGCACCTCGCGCGCGTACAGCTTGTGCTGGCAGGCCAGCACGGCCTTGACCGGCGTGCCGGGCCAGCCCATGCGCTCGGCCAGCAGCGCGGCGGCCAGCGCGCCAAACTGCTCGTGGTTGGACACCACGGCCTTCAGGCCCATGCGCCGGGCGCGGCGCGCCCACAGCGCCACAAAGCGGTCCATGTCAAACCAGGCCAGCCGTGCGTTGCTGGGAAAGCTGAACAGGTCAAAGCCTGCGCTGATGTGCGGCCAGCGCTGCGCCAGCCGGGCAAATTCGCGCTGGTCCCAGTCGTAGTTGAACAGGACCAGCGTGGCGGGGTGGTGGGAGTGCATGGGGGGCTTACGCATCAGGGGGCGAGCTGGATGTCGGCGATCCAGGCCAGGCTGCGCGCGCCGGTGTTGTCGGCGTCGGCGCCTACCGCCACCGCCTGCAACGGGGGCAGGGTGGGGCTTTCGCTGCCGAACAGGCGGGCAAAGTCGGCCTGGAGGTTGCGCTGGTGGCTGCGCCACTGGCCGGTCGGGCTGGCGGCGCCGTCCAGCACCAGGTAGCGCACCCGGGCTGAATACGCATTGGGCAGCACGGTGCCCTGCGCCAGGGTCACGTCCCACACATAGCAGACGGTGGCAGCCGGCAGGGGCTCGCCCGACACGGCGCGTGCCAGGCGCAGCAGGCTGCGCTCCACGAACGGCACGCGGTCCAGCGGCATGTCAAACATCAGGCAGACCTTGAGCGCGGCGTCATCAGCGTCCTTGCGGCGCAGGTCGGCCCCTGCCACGGGCTGGTCCAGCCGCCAGCGCCAGCGCAGCGTGGCCTCGCGGCCGGCCAGCCAGCCGTTCAGGTCGTGCACCAGGCTGGCGTACGACGCGTCGGCACGCAGTCGCAGCGCGGGCGCGCCGTCCAGCGTGGCGATGTCCATGGCAGTGAGCGGCGCCTTGTTGTTTGGCAGGCCCACGGTGCGCCACGCTGCCGCTGCCAGCGGTGCCAGCAGCGGCCCATGCTGCGCGGGCTGGGCCAGCGCGCTAGCGGCCCAGATCGTTAAGAGACCAGTCGTAGTCCAGGTGCGTGATCGGAACATTGCGGGCCCTGATTTTCTCGCGGTCGGCCGGTGCGTCGGCCAATTGGTCGGCGTAGCGTGCCATCACGTCTTCCAGCTTGTTGAAACCCTTGTGGCCTTTTTCAAAGTCTTCGCGGAACCACTTGAAGATCATGTTGACCTGCAGCTTGCCGTCGGCATAGCGGTTGCGGGTGCGGTCGCCCATGAAGCGCAGCATGCCGTCGTCCAGCTGCGCGTCCAGCCTGGCCGCCACAAAGGCCTCGGGCCGCAGCGCCGGGCAGCCGATGCTGGCGCAGTTGACGGCGGCGTGCACGCGTGGCTCGCTGTACCGGGGGCGCAGCTGCTCGTGCTCGATCCAGTCCAGGTGGCGCGGCTCGCCCAGCAGGGTGAAGAACTTGTTCTTCCACGGCGACTGCAGCAGCGAGCCCAGGTCCTTGATCGACTTGAGGCCGGGGTATTTGGTCAGGATCAGCTCCACGGTGAAGCCGTTGTAGGCGTTGATCAGGAACGCCATCTGCTGCTCGCGCGGCAGCGCGGCAAACTGCGCGGGCGTCACGGCCGACCATTCGGCCAGCACGGCCTTGAGCGCGGCGCGGTCGGCGGCAAAGCCCTTGTAGTCCACGCGCGACTGCTTGTTGTCGGGCAGCCATTTCACATGCTTTTTGAGCAGGGCGTCCCAGGCGGCGTAGCCGGTGTCCAGCGCGGCGGCCGGGGCCCAGGCCGCGGGCGCGGCTGCAGCGAGCGCGCCGGTGGCGATGAGGTGCAGGGCGGTGCGGCGCTTCATGGTGTCGGCCTTGCGGAGTTGGAGTGGGTGGGCGTTCATCTGCGCTTCCAGTCGTGGTATTTGCGCACCCATTGCAGCAGCTGGTGCGGCTGGTGTGCGCGCTTCCATTCACCGGCGGCGTATTTGTTGGCCTCTGACAGCGTGGGGTAGGTGTGGATGGTGCCCAGCATCTTGTTCAGGCCCAGGCCGTGTTTCATGGCCAGCACGTATTCAGCCAGCAGGTCGCCTGCGTGCGTGCCCACGATGGTCACGCCCAGGATGGTGTCCTTGCCCGGCATGGTCAGCACCTTCACAAAGCCATGGGCTTCGCTGTCGGCAATCGCGCGGTCCAGGTCGTCAATGCCGTATTTCGTGACTTCATAGGCAATGTTCTTTTCCTTCGCGTCCTGCTCGTTCAGGCCCACGCGCGCGACCTCGGGGTCAATGAACGTGGCCCAGGGGATCACGCTGTAGTCCGCCTTGAATTTCTTGAAGTCGCCAAACAGCGCATTCACCGCCGCGTACCAGGCCTGGTGCGCCGCCACATGGGTGAACTGGAACGGGCCCGCCACGTCGCCCGCCGCATAGATGTTGGGGTAGATCGTCTGCAGGTACTCGTTGGTATCCACCGTCTTCTGCGTGGGGATGCCCAGATCCTCCAGGCCGTAGCCCGTCAGGCGCGCCGTGCGGCCCACGGCGCACAGCAGCGCGTCAAAGGCAATGCGCTTTTCGGCTCCGTTGTGTTCCACCACCAGCACCTTGGTCTCACCCTCACGTTCGCAGCGCAGCGCCTTGTGGCCGGTCAGCACCTGTACGCCGTCGGCTGTGAGCGCGTCGCGCGCCAGGGCCGAGACCTCAACGTCTTCGCGGATCATGATGCGCGCGGCCATCTCCACCTGTGTGACCTGCGAGCCCAGCCGCGCGAAGCTTTGCGCCAGCTCGCAGCCGATCGGCCCGCCGCCCAGCACCACCAGGCGCTGGGGGATGTCGTCCAGCTGGGCAAAGGTGCTCCACAGCGTGTCACTGGTCACGTAGCCCACGTCCTGAAGCCCCGGCAGCGGCGGCACAAAGGGGCGGGCGCCGGCGGCAATGACGATGTTGCGCGTGGTCACCACCTGTTTGCCGCCGCCGTTCAGCGCCACCTCCACCGTCCAGGGGTTGATGATCTTGGCGTAGCCCTGCAGCACCTCCACGCCCAGACTGGTGTAGCGCTCCACGCTGTCGTGCGGCTCGATCGCGGCGATCACGTCGTGGATGCGCTGCATCACCGCGCGGAAGCTGAAGGTGGGTGCGGCGTCGTTCAGACCGTAGCGGTGAGCGTGGCGCATCTGGTGCGCCAGCTTGGCGCTCTTGATCAGTGCCTTGCTGGGCACGCAGCCGTAGTTCAGGCAGTCGCCGCCCATCTTGTGGGCTTCCACCAGCGTGACCCTGGCCTTGACCGCCGCGGCAATGTAGGCCGACACCAGCCCGCCCGCGCCCGCGCCGATCACCACCAGGTTGCGGTCAAATGTCTTGGGCCGCACTGCGCGCCAGCGCGCATAGACCTTGCGCTTTTGCACGGCCTCAACAAGCTTGCGCGCCACCAGCGGAAAGATGCCCAGCAGCACAAAAGAACCCAGCAGCCCCGGCGACAGGATGCCGCGCAGCGATTCAATCTGCGCCAGCTGCGTGCCCGCGTTCACAAACACCGCCGTGCCCGCCAGCATGCCCAGCTGGCTGACCCAGTAAAACGTCCAGGCCCGCATCTGGGTCAGGCCCATCACCAGGTTGATCACAAAAAACGGCACAACCGGGATCAGCCGCAGCGTGAACAGGTAAAACGCGCCGTCTTTCTGCACGCCGCGGTTGATTTCGGCCAGCCGGTTGCCAAAGCGTGCCTCGATGCTGTCGCGCAACACAAACCGCGCCACCAGGAACGCCAGCGTCGCGCCCGCGCTGGACGCAAAAGACACGACCAGCAGCCCCCAGCCCAGGCCAAAGATCGCGCCGCCGGCCAGCGTAAGGATGGTGGCGCCGGGCAGTGACAACGCCGTGGCCGCGACATAGATCAGGAAATAAGTGCCGGCCACCAGCAGCGGCCGTGTCTGCACCAGCGCGGCAAACTGCGACTGGCTCTGCTTGAGGTAGTCCAGGCTCAGGAACCGGCCCAGGTCCAGCGCGAAAAAGGCGGCAACCGCCGCCACGACCAGCACGACAAGGACGATTTTTTTGGTGTTCATGTGTTCTCCTGCAACCTGCCGGCCAGGCGCAAACCGCCCATTGGAGCATAGCCAGCGCGTGAGGCCATGGCCGGTTGCGGGACGGTGAAGCGGTAGAAGAAGTTGCCGTCGCGCACCGGGTGCTCACCCGTCACATGCTCGATCAGCCCGAAGCGCAGCAGGCGGTTGAGCAGGATCTCGGCCTCATGCGATCGCAGCTTGAGCCGCCGGGCCAGCCACTGCACGGCCTCGGCCCCCACAAAGCAGCGCGCGTAGGTGGTGCCCAGGTAGGTCCGGTCTTTCACGTCCAGGCCCGAAGGCTGGCTCACCAGGGCATACACCGCGCCCAGGTTCCAGCGGTCCACGGCGCTGGCCAGCGTGGGGCGGTAAAAGTTGGGCAGGTCGGCAAACGGCTGTTCATGCACCACATGCTGCAGCAGGTCCAGCGCCTGCAGGTCCAGCCCCAGGCGTACGGCGGCCGGCCGCTTGAGCTTGAAGCGGTTGCCCAGCCAGTCCACCACCTCGGTGCCGGTGTGGCACGACGGGTAGGTCTTGAAGTGGTACATGCGGTCGATGGCCTTGACGTGGCTGGCCATGGCGTGGCACAGCGCCTCGGCCGTGAGGCCGGTGGCGCGGCGGATGCGGTGGCGCGGCGCGGCATCGTCCAGCTTGACCTGCATGGCACTGAAGTACTGGGCCAGCGCCTCGGGCGGCAGCGGCGGTGCGCCTGCCAGGCGCGCCAGGCATTCCACCAGCGGCTGGCCCGGCTGTGCCAGCGACACCGGGTCCAGGTCGGCCCACAGCCCGGCAAAGCCCAGCTCCAGCGCCCAGGCCTGCTCGGTGGGCCACAGCCCGGCCAGCTCGCGCGTGAGCACGACGCGGGCACGGCGCTGGGGATCGGGCAGCGCCGCAGCCAGGGCGATCAGGCTGGAGGCCGCCGGGGCGATGGCCGCCATGTCAATCACGGCCACGCTGTGCGGCTGGGCCACCAGCGCGGCGTCCAGCCGGGCCAGCGCGTCGGGCCCGGCCACCAGGTCGGCCGGCGGCTGGCGCATGGCCATGCAGACAGCGCGCAGGGCCTGGCGGGCAGCGTCTGATGCCAGGCACAGCCAGACAGTGGGAGGCAGGGGGGTGTTCATGGGCGGCAACCAGTGGGGTGGACCAACCGGTGTGTCGCCCCGGGGGCTGATTTCTTACTCGCCGGTCCCGTCGCGCACGGCGCGGACTTGTTCAGAGCTTCCCTAGATTCGCCAGTCGTTCCCGCGCAAGGGCTTGTCACGCACAGGCCATACGGGGCAAAGCATCTGCACCACTTCCATCAGGCTCAGCCACTCGGCAATGGGGTCATCGCCAGACGCCTTGTCCTGTTGCCGCTCAAAAGGTACCCCTGCCTCGCGTACCAGCACTGCATCTGCATTGGCGCGGTCTGACGCCGGGTCAGCGTCCGCACCGGCGTCACCCGAGGAGTTCATCAAGGAGTTCCGGTTTGTCGAACAAGGAAAAGTATTCACGCAACTCATCCATGTCGAGCGAACCGCGGTGTACTTTAAGCAGTGCGCGAATGTCGTCCAGGTCGCGCGTTCGCGTTGCATCGTTCACGAAGCCCTGCAGCTTGAAGCCTATGAGTCCTTCGACGCTGATGATGCGCATGCGGCCCATGGGGGTTTCGCGCTCGGCCGCCTGCGCGAGCAGGCGGCGCGCCAGGGGGCGACGCGCGTACAGCAAATCCAGGCCTTCTGTAGCGCGCACATAGTTGGCGGCATCTTCACTGCGGTACAGGCACTGGTAGCCCAAGCCCAGCAGTGCATCGTGCACCCGGTCCGCAGCTTCAGCCTCCACCAGAAAGTCCACATCCTGGGTGGCGCGCACCACCTGGTGGGCAACCACTGCCAGGCCTCCGATCAATGCCGGTGCTGTACCGTTGCGCGTGAACATGCTCAGTGCTTCGCGGATTTGTTCGGCCAGGTTTGACATATCCCGTCGGGCATAGGGTGAATGCAGGCATCATAGCGGCCGCTTGGGGCCTGGCGGCCCCCACCGACAGCGTTGCGCGCAATGCCGCAACCCGCAGGTTACGGGCGTACCGGCAACCGCAACGTCACCGCCGTCCCCACGCCTTCGCGACTGTCAACGCCCACCGTGCCGCCATGCAGCTCGGCAATGCGCTTGACGATGGCCAGGCCCAGGCCCTTGCCGCCCTCGCCGGTGGCCGGCGCCGCGCTGTGGCGGGCCTGGTAGAAGCGGTCGAACAGATGCGGCTGGTCCGCCGGCGCGATGCCGGCGCCGCTGTCGCTCACGCCCAGCAGCAGCCAGCCGTCGGCCTGGCGCGCCTGCAGCGTGATGCGCCCGCCCGCGGGGGTGAACTTCAGCGAGTTTTCCACCAGGTTAGCCAGCGCCCGCTCGATCAGCTCCACGTCCACCCGCGCATGCAGCGCGGTTTCCTGTGCCACCAGCGTCACGCCCTGGGCGCCGGCGCGCGCGGCAAAGCGCATGGCCACGTCATTGAGCAGGTCGTCCAGCGCCAGCTCTTCGGGACGCAGCTCAAACGCGGGTTCGTCCAGTTGGGCCAGGTCGCCCATGGCCTGCACCAGGCGCGCGGCGTTGCGGGTGTTGCGCAGGGCCACGCTGATCAACTCGCGGTCTGCGGTGCGGTCGCCATCGTGGCC
This sequence comes from Caenimonas sp., assembly GCA_040376925.1. Lineage (GTDB taxonomy): Bacteria > Pseudomonadota > Gammaproteobacteria > Burkholderiales > Burkholderiaceae_C > RAM1. The sequence goes on from JBEIPU010000003.1 coordinate 30,796, forward strand.
GGTGGTGCGTTGCGGGTCGGACCAGCGGTTGTCCAGCGTCTCCAGGCAGGCCGTGGTGGCCGTCAGCGGCGAGCGCAGGTCGTGCGACAGGTTGCTGACCCCTTCGCGGCGGAAATGGTCCAGCCGGCGCAGCGTGACCCACTGGCTGCGCAGCGTCTGCAGCATGGCCTGCATGCCGCGCGCCAGCTGGCCAAATTCATCACGCGCGTCGGTGCCCGGCACCTGCGCCAGCGCGGGCAGGGGCGCGGCGGGGGCGGGGCCGTCCAGGCCGTCACGCGTCACGTCGCTCACGGCCGCCGTCAGGCGCGCCAGCGGGCGCGTGACGGTGGCCGTGACCCAGGCCGCCAGCACCGCCATGCCCACCACCACCAGCAAAATCATCATCAGCCCCGGCTGCGCCAGCGTGCCGCGCAGTGTGGCCACGCGGTCGGCGCTGAAGGGCATGGGCTGGCACACGAAGTACAAAAATCCGTCCACTGCAGCGTCGGGGCGGATCGACTGCTGGCGCAGCGGCCGCGCCGCCACCACGGCCGGCTTGGCCGGGTCGGCCGGGTCGGTGCCCATGACGTAGGTGACCGGAGCGGCACCGGCCGCCTGGCGCACTGGTGCCATGGGCACGCGGTAGCCGGGCGGCAGGCTCACGTCGCCCGACGCCGCCAGTACCGCGCCCTGGGCGTCCAGCAGGTACAGGCGCACGCCGGGCTCGTACAGCACCAGGTTGCGCAAAAAGGCCGCCACCTGGTCGGGCGCGCGGCGGTGGCTTTCCAGCAGCTCGGGGTGCTGCTGCGCCACGCGCTGCAAAAAGGCGTCGGCCCGCTGGTAGGCCGATTCGTACTCAAACCGCTGGAACGCCAGCACCACCGTCACCAGCACGCCAATGGCGGTCAGCAGCCCCGCCAGCAAAATCGTCAGCGCGATCTTCAGGCGCACGCTCATGCAGCAGTGGCCTCCCGCATGCGGTAGCCCGCCCCCCGCACGGTCAGGATGATCTGGGGCTTGAGCGGGTCGGCCTCCAGCTTGGCGCGCAGGCGGTTGATGTGGGTGGTGACGGTGTGCTCGTAGCCGTCGTGGGTGTAGCCCCACACGGCGTTGAGCAGCTGCCCGCGCGAAAACACCCGCCCCGGGTGGCGTGCAAAGTGCAGCAGCAAATCAAATTCCAGCGCGGTGAATTCCATGACACCGCCGCGCAGGCGCACCTGGCGCTTGGCCGGCTGGATCTCCAGCTCGCCGTTGGTGATGGGGGCATCCGCCGGCGCGGCCCCGGGGGCGCTGGCGGCACGCACCAGCTCGGCGCGACGCAGCAGCGCCTTCACGCGCGCCAGCAGCTCGGCCAGGGAGAACGGCTTGGTCAGGTAATCGTCGGCGCCCAGCTCCAGGCCCAGCACGCGGTCCAGCTCGGTGGACTTGGCCGTGAGCATCAGGATGGGGGTGGCGCAGCCGCGTGCGCGCAGGGCCTTGCACACGTCCAGGCCGTCCATGTGCGGCATCATCAGGTCCAGCACCAGCAGGTCGGCCGGCTGGCGGTCCTGCGCGGCCAGGGCCTCGCGCCCGTCGCTGGCCTGCACCACGTCGTAGCCCGCGCCCTGCAGGTTGAGCGCCAGCAGGTCCCGGATGTCGGTCTGGTCTTCGGCGATGAGGATGCGTTTCATGGGCTCCATGGCCCGTGAGTCATGGCGGGGCCTGCTTTCTTACCCAATTGTTATCCAGTTGTGATCTTTCGTGAGGGCGGCGTGAGCCTGGGCGCCCACAGTCCATCCATCGACACCGAAGGACACACCATGCAAGCCCCCACACCCGCCCAGACCGACGCCCTGAACCCGCTTGACTGCGTGGTGGAGGGCGCCCAGCTGCACCCCCACCGCGCCTACCTGCTGCGCGTGGCCCGCAACAAGCTGCGCGACCCGGCGCTGGCCGAGGACGCAGTGCAGGATGTGTTCGAGGCCGTGCTGGCCGGTCGCGCCCGGTTTGGCGGGCGCAGCGCCCTGCGCACCTGGCTCACCGGCATCCTGCTGCACAAGGTGACCGACCTGCAGCGCCAGGGCATGCGCTACTGCGCGCTGGACGCCGGGCGTGACGACGATGACGAAGCTGCCGACGCGCACGACACCGCCTGCGACGCCCCCGGCCCCGAAGACAGCGCCGGGCAGCGCGAGCTGCTGGCGCGCACGCTGGCCTGCATCGACCGCCTGCCCGCTGCGCTGCGCGACGTGATGTGGCGCCGCGCCATCCATGACGAGCCGACCGAAACCGTGTGCCGCCAGCTGGGCATCACGCCCGACGCGATGTTTGTGCGCCTGCACCGCGCCCGCCGCCAGATTGAAGCCGCCGTGCTGTGCTGACCGCGCGCGCCTGAGGGCCCGTTAGCATTCAGGCTTTCAGACTCTGCACCCGTGGGCCAGCCCGCGGCCCCTGCCCGCCCATGCCTGACGACAGCGCCACCTTGACCGCCCGCCTGGCTGCTGCCCTGCAGGGCAGCAACAGCCCCTGGGCCGGCGCTGCGCTGGAGCGCCTGCCTGACAAGGGCCTGGCGCACGACCATGTGCGCATCAACGGCAGCGGGCTGCTGGCGCGCATCCCCAAGCAAAGCCAGATGCGCCTGGCGCCCGCCGACAACCTGGCCTACCAGGCCGCGTGCTTTGAACGCGCCGCCGTCGGCGGCCATGCCCCGCGCCTGCACGGCGTGCTGGCGCCGTCGGCCCAGTTACCGCGTGGCGCGCTGCTGGTGCAGGAGGTGGTGGGCCGCGCGGCTGCCCTGCCGGCTGATCTGCCCGCCATCGTGCAGGCGCTGGCCGCGCTGCATGCGCTGCCCCTGCCCGCGCCGCACGCGCGCCGCCCGCTGCTGGACGACGCCGATGCGCTGGCCGCACTGTATGAAGAGCTGGCGCAGCAGGCGCAGTACCTGGCGGCGGCTGGCGTGGCCCCCGCCGTGGCCCGTGCCGTGACGCAGGAGCTGCAGCGGCTGAACGCGTTGTGCGCCGCCGACGCCCGGCCGCCGCGCCACCTGATCGCGTTTGACGGCCACCCGGGCAACTTCATCGTGCAGGGCCACGGGCACGCCGTGCTGGTGGACCTGGAGAAATGCCGCTACAGCTACCCCGCGCTGGACATCGCCCATGCGACGCTCTACACGTCCACCACGTGGGACGAGGAATCCAGTGCCGTGCTCACGCCCGCACAGGTGCAGGGCGCCTACGCCGCCTGGGCGGCCGCCGTGGGCCCGCGCGTGGCCGGCCCGGCGCAGGCCTGGCATGTGCCGCTGCGCCGCGCCATGTGGTTGTGGTCCATCACCTGGTGCGCCAAATGGCGTGTGCTGTCTGCTGCCGGTGCGCCGCTGGATGCGGCGGGCGAGGACTGGTCCGCCGGCCAGAGTGACGCCGCACTGGTGGCCCATGTGCGTGGCCGGGTGGACCATTACCTCGGCGCCGATGTGGTGGCGCGCATGCGGGACGAATTTGACGCGCTGGAGGCTGCACTGGCCCAGGCGCCTGCTTCATGACGCTGGCCATCATCGTGCCCGTGCTGAACGAAGGCGCCGCGCTGGCCGCGCGGCTGCAGGCGCTGCAGCCGTTGCGCAGCCGGGGCGCCGAGCTGATGGTGGTGGACGGCGGCAGCACCGATGGCAGCGTGGCTGTGGCCGCAGCGCTGGCCGACCAGGTGCTGACCGCGCCGCGCGGGCGCGCCGCCCAGATGAACGCCGGGGCCTGCGCCACGCGGGCCGGCACGCTGCTGTTCCTGCATGCCGACACGCAACTGCCGCCCGACGCCGATGCATTGATTGAACAGGCCCTGGATGCCGGCTGTGCATGGGGCCGATTCGACGTGCACATTGCCGGTGCCCACCCACTGTTGCCCATGGTGGCGGCTTTCATGAACGCGCGCTCGCGCATTACCGGCATCGCCACCGGCGACCAGGCGATGTTTGTGCGCCGGGCCGTGTTCAACGCCGTGGGCGGTTTTGCGCCGCAGCCGCTGATGGAAGACATCGCCCTGAGCCGCCGCCTGCGCGCCGTGGGTGCCCCGGCCTGCCTGGCCGCGCGCGTCATCACATCGGGCCGCCGCTGGGACGAGCACGGCCTGTGGCGCACCATCGCTTTGATGTGGCGGCTGCGCGCGGCGTACTTTCTGGGGGCCAGCCCGCAGGCCCTGGCCGCGCGCTACGGCTATGCCACCCGCGCACCGGCAGCGCTGGCCATCCTGGCCAAGGCGCCGGTGCCGGGTCTGGCCAAAACCCGGCTCATTCCCGCTTTGGGTGCCGCCGGTGCGGCCCGCGCGCAGCGCGGCTTTGCGCTGCAAACGCTGGCCACCGCGCGCGCCGCAGCCACCGGCTCCGTGGCGCTGTGGTGCGCGCCCGATGCACGCCACCGTTTCTTTGCCGCCTTGCGCGCGCGCCACGGCGTGGCCTGCGAGACGCAACCCGGCGGCGACCTGGGGGAGCGCATGGGCATGGTGATGCGCCGGCACTTTGCCGCTGCGCCCGCGATGCCGCTGCTGATCGTGGGCACAGACTGCCCGGTGCTGACGCCGGCGCACCTGCAACAGGCCGCTGACCTGCTGCAGAAGAACGACGCCGTGCTGATCCCGGCCGAAGACGGCGGCTATGTGCTGATCGGCCTGCGCCGGCCCCTGCCTTCGGTATTTGAAGGCATCACCTGGAGCACGCCGCAGGTGCTGATGCAAACCCGCGAGCGGCTGCTGGCTGCGGGCGTGAGCTGGCAGGAGCTGCCCGCGCTGTGGGATGTGGATGAGCCGCTGGACTGGGCGCGGTGGCAGCGCCAGCGCGACAAGGAGAAACGCATTGACTGAGGCCCTGACACTTCAACGCCCCGACGACTGGTACCGCGCCCGCCTGGCCCCGCCCACCGGCCGCGTGCGCGTGGTGATCGACACCGACACCGCCAACGAAATAGACGACCAGTTTGCCCTGGCCTGGGCGCTGCGCTGCCCGCAGCAGCTGGACGTGGTGGCGGTGTATGCCGAGCCGTTCTCCTTTGCGCACCGGCGCGCCAGTTACCCGGCAGGCGCGCACGACGCGCCGCCGTTCAACCCGCCGGCGCAGGGCATGGAGCGCAGTTACCAGGAAATCATCAAGGTGTACGGGCTGCTGGGCCTGCCGCATGCGGGCCGCGCATACCGCGGCGCTGCGGCCTACATGGCGCAGCCGCACACGCCGGTGCACAGCGAAGCGGTCGACCACTTGATTGCCACCGCGCGCGAACACACGCCCGACGGGCCACCCCTGTATGTGCTTGCGCTGGGCTGTGTGACCAACATTGCCAGTGCCTTGCTGCTGGCGCCGGACATTGCCGGGCGCATCGTGGTGGTGTGGACCAGCGGCTACCCCAGCCACGCGCCGCACATCAACCACAGCTTCAACCTGGAGCAGGACCTGTGGGCCAGCCAGTGGCTGCTGGACAGCGGCGTGCCCCATGTGTACCTGCCCGGCTACCATGTGGGCGCGCAGCTGCGCCTGTCGCTGGCCGAGGTGGATCGCTACGTGCAGGGCAGCGGCCCCATGGGCAGCTACCTGCACCAGCTGTTCACCCACAACCCGTTGTGGAGCATTCTGGGCACCCATCCCACGCAGGCCGGCGAGCCGCACAGCTGGGTGATCTGGGACCTGATCTGCATCGCCTGGGTACTGAACCCCGCCTGGGTGCCCAGCGAACTGGTGCGCACACCGGTGCTGACTGACGACAAACGCTGGCTGGCGCAGCCGGGTCGGCACTGGATGCGTGAAGGCCATGCAGTGGAGCGCGACGCGATTTTCAATTCCTTGTTTGATGCGCTGCGGCGTTAGGCCGCCCGGCGCCGCCGAAGGAAGGTTTGCCAGAATTGAAGGTTTTTACTGAATCAAAAGCAGCTTGATGCTGCTTTTATCTTCTGCCCCGCGCGCGTAAGGTCTGTGCCTCAATCCGATTTCTCACGAAGGAGACCCTCATGAAAAAGGTAATTGGTCTGGCCGCACTGGTGCTCGCCCTGGGCACCACGATGGCCTTTGACGTTGAAGCCAAGCGGCTGGGCGGCGCCAAGTCCAGCGGCATGCAGCGCCAGCAGACGACGCAGCCTGCCACCCCCGCCAACACGCCCGGCTCACCGGCACAGGCAGCACCCGCTGCCGGCGCCGCCGCAGCTGCAGCCGCGCCCGCCGCCGCAGCGGCCAAGCGCAGCTGGATGGGCCCGATCGCCGGCCTGGCAGCCGGCATTGGCCTGATGGCGCTGGCGTCCCACTTCGGCTTTGGCGAGGCCATGGCGAATTTCATGATGATGATGCTGCTCGGCCTGGTCGTGCTGGCGGTGGTCGGCTTTGTGATGCGCAACCGCATGGCGCGCAACGCCACGCCCGCCGCGGCAGGTGTGGGCGCTGCCGGGCGTACCGGCGGCAGCTTCGGCGGCGGCTTTGGCAGCCAGCCCGCAGGCGGCACGCGCATCGGATCGGCCTTGGGCGGCGTGAGCGCTGCGGCGGCGCAACCGTCGGCCATCCCGGCGGATTTCGACGCGGCGGGCTTTGCGCGCAACGCGACCCAGCAGTTCCTGGCGCTGCAGGCGGCCAATGATGCGCGCGACCTGCAACGTCTGCGCGACTACCTCACGCCCGAGATGTTCGAGGAAGTGCGCGCGGATCTGGAAGCACGCGGCGACGCACCGCAGCAGACCCAGGTGTTCGGCCTGAACGCCCAGGTGCTGGAAGTGGTGGAAGAAGGCGACCGCTACATCGTGAGCGTGCGCTTCACCGGCGGCATCCGTGACCAGGCCCATGCCGACACGGAAGACCTGGACGAAGTCTGGCACCTGACCAAGCCGCGTACCGGCTTTGGTGGTTGGGTGGTGGCCGGCATCCAGCAGGTCACACCGGGCGCCTGAACCCGATCAGCGACGCCCTAACCAGGCGTCGCGTTTTTCAAGCCATCCAGCATCCGCTGCACCAGCGGATGCTGGATTTTTCTTTCTGCCGAGATCAGGTAGAACGCCTCGACCAGCTCGGGGCTGTCGCCGATCTGCACGATCGCGGGGTCGGCCAGCAGTTCCTTTTTTGACAGCAGCGACGCCGGAAAGGCGCCCATGCCGCTGCGGCCAAACGCCGCCAGCAATGCGCTGTCCTCAAACTCGCCGACGATATTCGGGCGCAGCCCCTCGCGTTCCAGCCAGTGGTCAATGCGCACACGCACGGCCGCATGCCCCGTGGGCAGCAGCAGCGGCATCTGCGCCAGGCAGGCCGGAAAGCGCAGGCGGCGCTTGCCGCCGACCTTGTCGGCCATGGCCGCCGGCGCAAACCACGCCAGCGGCGCCTCGCCGAGCTTATGGCTGTACAGGCGCAGGTTGGGGTTGTTGGTGGGCGCGGCGCGGTCGGCCAGGAGCGCGTCCAGCTTGTGCAGCGCCAGCTCGGCCAGCAGGCGGTCAAACTCATCTTCGTGGCACAGCAGCCGCGCGCCGGTGTCGGCCACCGCGGGGCGCAGCAGGTGGCGCACCACCAGCTTGGGCAGGCCGTCCGAAATGCCCACACGCAGGCGCAGCCCCACGCCGGTGGCGGCCTCGCGCACGGCAGCGGGTAGCGCCTCGCCCAGCTGGAAGATCTGCTCGGCCAGCGCCATGGCCGCCTCACCGCCTTCGGTCAGCACCAGCGCGCGGCCGGCGGGCTTGAACAGCGCATGGCCCAGGTCCTGCTCCAGCGCGCGCACCTGGGCGCTCACGGTCTGCACCGCCATGCCCAGCCGTTCGGCCGCGCGGGAGATGCCGCCTTCCTTGGCGACGACCCAGAAGTAATACAGGTGGCGGAAGTTGAGCGGCGTGGCCATGGGTTCAGGGCGCCACCGCCGCTCCGCTGATGCCGTGCCGTGCCAGTGCATCGGCCACAAAGCCGCTGCGCTTCATGTCTTCCACATAGGCGGCCAATACCGCCGCAGCCTCGGGCCCACGGCTGCGCGGGCAGCCCATGGCCTGCTGGATCACCATGAAGTGCCCCGGCAACAGGCGCAGGCCGCCCAGGCGTTGCGCGTCTGCCTCCAGCTGCTGCTTCACTCCGGCGGCCACATCGGCGCCCTGCGCCAGGAAGTAGTCCACCACCGCCGGCGAGCTGGGCGCGCGCAGCAAGCTGGCGTGCCTGATCTCGCGGCTCAGGTACAGGTCGTAGGCGCTGCCCTGGCCCACCACCACGCGCGTGCCGGCGCTGTCCACCTGCGCCATGGCGGTCAGCGGCGAATCATGGCGCACGGCGTAGCAGCCTTCGATCAGCACATAGGCCGCGGTGAAGTGGATGCCTTCGCCGCGCTTGGGGTCGATGGCAAAAAACCCGATGTCGGCCTGCTCCTGCGTCACGGCGTCCACCGATTTGGCGGCGGTGTCAAACACCACCAGCTCCAGCGGCACCCCCAGGCGCTGGGCAAACCCGCGCGCCAGGTCCACCGATACGCCCCGGGCCGTGCCGGTGGCCGCATCGGGCGCGGCCAGGATCGGGTTGCCGGTATTGATGGACGCGCGCAGGCGGCCAGTGGGTGCCAGGGCGGCAATGAGTGCAGGGGTGAGGGTCATGGCGCTGCGCGGGGGATGTAGTGGGCTTCAGGCGCCATGGTACCCACGCGCGAAGAACCCCATGGGAAAATCCCGCCCATGTCCGCCCTGGTTCACACCGCCTTCTACAAGTTTGTCCCGCTCACAGACCCCGACGGTGTGGCGGCGCAGCTCAGGCTGCGGCTGGCGCAAGGCGGCGCGCTAAGCGGCAGCGTCCTGCTGGCCACCGAGGGCATCAACGGCATGCTGGCGGGCACGGTGGACGCGGTAGACGCCATTGAAAAGGCGCTGTGTGAAGACGCAGCTTTCGCCGGCGCCTTCAGTGGCATGGCGTTCAAGCGCAGCGCCTGCCACACCCCGCCGTTTGCCCGGCTCAAGGTTCACGTCAAGAAGGAAATCGTGCCGCTGGGCATGGATGGGGTGGACGCGCGGCGCACCGGCATCAATGTGCCACCGAAAGACTGGCGCGAACTGATCAAGTCCACCGACGTGGTGCTGCTGGACAACCGCAACAGCTTTGAGTACCGCCTGGGCCATTTTGCGGGCGCGGTGGACCCGGGCGTGGCGAACTTCCGCGACTTCCCGGCCTATGTGCAGGCCCACGCCGCGCAGTGGCAGGCGCAGGGCACGCGCGTGGCCATGTACTGCACCGGCGGCATCCGCTGCGAAAAGACCAGCGCCTGGATGCGGGGGCTGGGCCTGTCGGTGTACCAGCTGGACGGCGGCATCCTCAACTACTTCCAGCAGATGCCCGACGCGCAGCAGGACTGGCACGGCGAATGTTTTGTGTTTGACAACCGCGTGGCGCTGGACACGCGCCTGAACGAAACCGCCACCACGCTGGAAGACGTGTACGACGCCGGGCCCGACGGCGCCTGGCGCCTGGCGCGCGCGCGGCGGCTGGCGCTGGCCGCGCCGATGCCGGGCGGCTGAGCATGCTGCCCGTACGTGATGGCGTGGGAGCCAGCCAGGTCGGCCTGCCCGAAGGCCCATGGGCGCGCATGCTCGACTTCCTGGTGCAGCGCTTTCCCGCGATACCGGCCGCGCAGTGGCGCGAGCGCATGGCCTGTGGCGATGTGGTGGACGAAGCGGGCCGCTGCATCACGCCCGATCAGCCCTACGCCGCGCACGGCAAGCTGTACTACTACCGCACGGTGCCGGGCGAGGCACCCAACGCCGCCCAGGCCACCGTGCTGTTTGAGGACGAGCTGCTGGTGGTGGCCGACAAGCCGCACTTCCTGCCTGTGACGCCATCGGGCAACTACCTGCAGGAAACCCTGCTGGTGCGCCTGCGCCGCCAGCTGGGGCTGGACACGCTGACGCCGCTGCACCGGCTGGACCGCGAGACGGCGGGCGTGGTGCTGCTGGCCAAGCAGCCGGCCACCTGCGAGCATTACCACCGGCTGTTCTTCAGCCGCGGCATGACCAAGGTGTACGAGGCCATTGCGGCCAGCCCGCAGGGCACGGCGCTGCGCTTTCCGCTCACGCGGGCCAGCACGCTGGAGGAGGGTGAGCATTTCATGCAGATGCGCGAGGCGCCGGCTGACGCCGCGGCCGTGCCCAATGCCAGCACCGACATCGAATGGCTGGAAACGCAGGGCGCCCATGCCCGCTACCGCCTGCGGCCGCTGACCGGGCGGCGCCACCAGCTGCGCGTGCACATGGCCGCGCTGGGCCTGCCCATCCTGGGTGACCGCATCTACCCCGCGCTGCTGCCCCAGGGTGGCGACGAGCCGCACAACCCGCTGCGCCTGCTGGCGCAGGGCATTGCGTTTCGTGACCCCATCACGGGGCAGGACCGCAGCTTCGTGAGCCGCCAGCAGCTGCACTTTCCCGCGTAACAGCGTGTGCGCGTAGTTCTGCGCTGACAGCAGGCGGGTTGGCTGTGCTGACGGGCGCGGGCCCCGGGTGGGCCTAGATTGAAAAGCCGGCGCCGCACTGATGCGCCGGTGAATCTTTTTCTTTCAAACACCCAGGAGCCCCACCATGAGCAAAGCACCCCCGAAAAAAGGCGACGCCGTCGACCTGCTGGACGCCGACCATGTCGCCGTCAAGAAGCTGTTCCAGCAATTCAACAAGCTGGCCGAAGCTGACGCACCCGCCACCCAGCGCAAACAGCTGGCGGACCAGATCTGCCAGGAACTGACCGTCCATGCGCAACTGGAAGAAGAGCTGTTTTACCCGCCGGTGCGTGAGGCCATTGGCAAGGACGACATCATGGACGAGGCCGACGTGGAGCATGCCAGCGCCAAGGACCTGATCGCGCAGATCGAGGCGATGGACGCCGACGCGAGTCACTTCAACGCCAAGGTGAAAGTGCTGGGCGAAATGATCGACCACCACGTGACCGAAGAGCGCGAAAAAATGTTCCCGCAGGCGCGCAAAAGCGGCCTGGACCTGGTGGCCATGGTGCCGGGGCTGCAAGAGCGCAAGGCACTGCTGAAGCATGAACTGGGCGAGGGCGTGGCGGCCTGAGCCGTGCGCTGCGGCTGATCGCAGACAATGGCCGGCACGGTGCCCCACCGGGGGCGCCACCACCCACGGGGACTGCCGCCATGAAGCTCAAGACAATCGCCCTCGGCCTGCTGGCCGCGGTGGCCGTGGCCGGCACCGCCGGCTGGTTCAGCCTGGACAAGGAAACGCGGGGCCTGCTGGCCACCGTGCCCACCAACCGCGACCTGCTGTTCTGGACGGTGCCGCAGCGCGACGCTGCCTTTCGCGCGCTGGACCGCATCCCGCTGCTGGCCAGGGCCCGGCCCATCGGCGCGGGCAGCACGCCATCGCTCCTGCCCGCGGGCGCGCCGCTGAAACTGGGCATGGACGTGGACGCCTTCATGGCCGCGCAGCGCAGCGCGGCGGTGATCGTGCTGCACGACGGCAAGCTGCGGCTGGAGCGTTACGGCCTGGGCTTTGATGCGAACGGCCGCTGGACCAGCTTTTCAGTGGCCAAGTCCATGACATCCACGCTGGTGGGCGCGGCCATCCGCGACGGGCATATCAAGAGCATGGACGACAAGGTCAGCGACTACATCCCGCAAATGAAGGGCTCGGCCTATGACGACGTGAGCATCCGCCAGCTGCTGACCATGACCTCGGGTGTGCGCTGGAATGAAGATTACGCCGACCCGAATTCCGACGTGGCGCGCTTCAACAACCACAAGCCCGAGCCCGGCGTGGACGCGCTTGTGAGCTATATGCGCCAGCTGCCGCGCGTCGCACCGGCCGGCACGCGCTGGCACTACAGCACGGGCGAGACCAACCTGGTGGGCATTCTGCTGGCGCAGGCGACGAACAAGCCGCTGGCCACCTACCTGTCTGAAAAAATCTGGGTGCCAGCGGGCATGGAACAGCAGGCCACCTGGATCCTGAGCAAGACAGGCCAGGAGATCAGCGGCTGTTGCATCCAGGCGGCCACACGCGACTTTGCGCTCGTGGGTCAGTTCATCATGAACGGTGCCATGGTCAACGGCACCAGCATCGTGCCCGACGGCTGGCTGGCCGAGGCCACCACCACCCGCATGCCCATCGGCCAGGCCGACCGCGGCTACGGCTACCAGTGGTGGACCTATGCCGACGGCAGCTATTCAGCGCGCGGCATTTTCGGCCAGGGCATCTTCATCGACCCGAAACGCAAGCTGGTCGTCGCGCTGAATGCCAACTGGGGCACCGGCGCCAACGACCGTGGTTCCAGCGCCCAGCGCGAGGCGTTCTACCAGGCGGTGCAAAAGGCGATCGACGACGAAGCAGGCGCAGCCCGCTGAGCGCCCCGATCGGGCAAGGGCTACTTGCTTTTGTCCTTGCTGGTGGCTTGCGTGCTGCCGGTCGTCAGCCGACCGCGCTTGACCAGAGCCTCGCGCAACAGGAACTCCACCTGCGCATTGGCGCTGCGCAGCTCCTGTGCGGCCAGGCGTTCGATTTCCGCCCACAGGACGGGATCGATCCGCAGGGGAAACGCCTTCTTGCCGGGGCTTGCCATGGAAAAGGGATCGTCGGCGCGGTTCGCGCGGGTCAGTTGTAAAGCGTGCCGGCGTTGATCACCGGCTGGGCATTGTTGTCTGAACACAGTACCACCAGCAGGTTGGACACCATGGCCGCCTTGCGCTCGTCGTCCAGCGTGACCAGGTTGCGTTCAGACAGGCCGTTGAGCGCGGCTTCCACCATGCCCACGGCGCCGGCCACGATCTGGTGGCGAGCGCTGACGATGGCCGTGGCCTGCTGGCGGCGCAGCATCACCTGGGCAATCTCGGGCGCATAAGCCAGGTGTGTCAGCTTGGCGTCCAGCACCTCCACGCCGGCGGTGGAAAAGCGCTGGTTCAGGTCGTCCTTGAGGGCATTGGCCACAGTGTCCAGCCCGGCGCGCAGCGTGACTTCATCGGCGTCCAGGTCCTCGCCGCTGTCATAGGCGTACAGCGTGGCCAGGTGGCGGATGGCGGCCTCGGCCTGGATGGTGACGAATCGGGTGTAGTCGTCGATGTCGAACACGGCCTGCGCCGTGTCGTGAACGCGCCAGACCACCGCCGCGCCGATTTCCACCGGGTTGCCGCGCTTGTCATTGACCTTTAGCGGCGCGGTGTTCAGGTTGCGTGCACGCAGCGATATCTTTTTGCCGCTTTGCAGCGGGTTGCGCCAGCGCAGGCCCTCGGTGCGGTCGGTGCCCTGGTACTTGCCGAACAGCGTGAGGATCACGCCTTCATTGGGCTGCAGCATGTACAGGCCTATCAGCACCACGATGCCGCTGGCCAGCAGCGCCATGCCCAGCAGACCGGGGGCCATGCGCTGTGACAGCACCAGCACGCCCAGGCTTGCCAGCAGCACGCCGGCCGCCGCCATGGCATAGCCGTTTTGCGATTGGTAGGGCTTCTCGCGGGTGGTTTGCCGCGCGGGGGTGACCAGAGGATGGACCATGGTTGACTCCAGGAAAAAGTGATATCACTTTAATATCTTCCAGGAGGTGTGTCAAACAGCTTGCCGGGGTGCCCTCAAGCTGCGCCAGGCGCTCAGTACACTCGACGCCATCATGAACCTGCTCTCCCTGGCGATCCTGGCCGCCATTGCCCTGTGGTTTGTCCGCTCCAAAGACCAGCGCCAGCGCATTGCATTGCTGGCCAGCCACCTGGGCCAGCACCAGATTGAAAAGCACATGGAAACATTGACCCAGGGCTACCTGCGTGCGCTGGGCGAGGCCGATGGGGAACGGCGCGGGCAGATCTTCAGCATGCTGCAATCCACCGAACAGCTGCTGGCCACGCAGATGCGGGCGCTGGCGGTGGACTTTGCGCGGGTGGACGCGGCCCATGCGCGCGTGAGCCGCCTGCCGCTGTACTTGCCCTGGGTCACGCAGCTGCTGCCGCGCGCCACATTTGACATGCGCCAGGCGCTGGTGGTGCATGCCGACGGCATCGGCCGCATGGTGGACGCAGTGGACCTGCCGGCGCGCGAGCGGGCCTTCACGCTGTCGGCGGAGCTTTTCTTGCTGCAGCACACCTGCCACTGGTTCTGCAAGTCGCGCATGGTCGCGTCGGCGCGCATGCTGGCGCGCCACCAGACAGCGTATGCGCAGCTGGTGCAGTCGGTGTCGGCGCCAACACGCGCCGCGTACCAGGCCCTGGTGGGGTAGCTCAGTCGACCGCAGGCCGGTCTGATTGCGCCCAGGTGTAGGCCACGCCCACCCCCACGGTGACGCCGGTTGTCTGGCGCACCAGCGGGCTGGCCTTGTTGGCCGCGCCGGCCACGCTTTGCAGCCGGGTGAACGCAAACAGCCGCCAGTCGGGCGCCAGCTGGCGCGACGCCGCCAGCGACAGGCGCCAGGCCACCAGGCCGCTTTCGGCGGTGTAGGCCGGTCGGCCCGGTGTGGCATAGCGCGGCGCCACGCCATAGAAGGTATCGGCCAGCTTGCGGTTGGCAAACACGGCGCTCACGCCGGTGCTGTAGCGCCAGCCGTTGGCGCCGGCGCGTTCGAACTGCAGCTCTGGCTCGAACGCCACGCCGCGGCTGGCCGCACCGTCGCTCAGGTCGAACACGCCGCGCAGCGGAAACTCCGCTTGCCAGCGGCCGCCCAGCGCCGGGCCCAGGTCCCATTTGAGCCGGGGACCAAATTCCACGAGCGTGCCCAGGTCGGGCATGCCGCGGCGCGCTTCGATGTCGTCGGAGCTGGAGCCGAATGCGCCGGACACGCCGATGTCCACTTCCACCGTGGGCGTCTTCAGCGCACGCAGCCCCAGGGCATTGCGGTCAGCGCGAAAGTATTGGCCGCGGTAGATGAAATAGGGCAGGGCGATCGCGCCATTGACCTGCTTGTCCGACCCCGGGTAGGCTTGCTGGCTGTAGGCGGCGCCAAACGCGCCCAGCTCCCACAGGGGCTGGGCCGGCGCCTGCTGGGCGGCGGCGCAAAGGGGTGCCAGCGCGAGCAGCACGGCGGCATGAGAGGCTGAAAGCTGGGGCGGGTAGGTCATGGGTGTACTGCGCAAAAAGGATGTGGCGAGCATAGCGGCCGGCCAAAGACCCCTGGCTTGCATCCGGTACGCGCAGTGTGTGATGAAGATCAAGTCACGCAAGTCCGCCTGGGCGCACAGTGGATGCATCGAATGACCTTGATGCAACCCTGATCTACATGGGCGGTGGCCCGGCAGTGATGTACGCCGCGGAAACCATCACGGCCTGGGAGGCGCTGGCACCGGCTGCATGAAGGCGTCGTGGGTGCTCAAAAACACCTTGCCCTGCAGCCGC
This sequence comes from Caenimonas sp., assembly GCA_040376925.1. Taxonomy (GTDB): domain Bacteria; phylum Pseudomonadota; class Gammaproteobacteria; order Burkholderiales; family Burkholderiaceae_C; genus RAM1. The sequence continues at coordinate 46,027 of JBEIPU010000003.1, forward strand.
TGGCCCAGCTCGGTGCCGCTCAGGCGGTCCATCACCGGGCCCTTCACCTCGGCCAGCGTGAACTCGATGCCGCGCGCGGCCAGGTTGCGCTCCAGCTGCGTCAGCACGCCCAGCGCCGTGGCGTCGATCTGGTTGATGGCCGAGCAGATCAGCACCACCCGTCGCACCGTGGCGTCGCGCGCAAGCAGCGCCTCAATGCGGTCTTCCACCACCGTGGCATTGGCAAAGAACAGGCTTTCGTCCACCCGCACGGCCAGCAGGCCGGGCACCGTCTCCACCTGGAAGCGCTCCACGTTGCGAAAATGCTGGGTGCCCGGCATGCGCCCCACCACCGCGATGTGGGGGTGGGTGTTGCGCCAGACGATGGTGCCCAGTGACAGCGCCACGCCCAGCAGGATGCCGGCCTCTACGCCAAGCAGTACCACGCCGCCCGCAGTGGCCAGCAGCGACAGTGCGTCGGCGCGGTCGTAGTGCCAGGCGTGGCGCAGCGTGTCCAGGTCGATCAGCGAAGTCACGGCGATGATGATGGTGGCCGCAAGCACGGCATGGGGAAGGTAGAAGAACCAGCCGGTCAGCGCGGCGATCACCACCGCCATCAGTACCGCTGAAATCACGCCGGCCAGTGGTGTCTGCGCGCCGGCTGCAAAGTTGACCACCGAGCGCGCGAAGCCGCCCGTGACCGGGTAGCCGCCCGAGAACGCGCTGGCGATGTTGGCCGCGCCCAGGCCCAGCAGCTCGCGGTTGGGCTGGATGCGCTGCTGGCGCTTGAGCGCCAGCGATTGGGCCACCGAGACACTCTCCACGAAACCCACCAGCGAGATCAGCAGCGCGGGCAGCCACAGCGGGCCCAGCGTGCCCAGGCTGGGCATCGGCAGGCTCAAATGCGGCAGACCCTGCGGCACGGCACCCACCACGCTCACGCCGGCCGACTGGTCCAGCCGCAGCAGGCCCACCACCGCAGTGGATGCGATCACGGCCAGCATGGGCGCGAGTTTGGCCAGCAGGTCGGCCGTCCTGGCGCCCATGCCGGTGTGTTGCAGCGCGCTGGCCAGGTAGCGGCGCGCGCCCCACAAAAACAGCAGGCTGGCCAGGCCGATGGCCAGCGTGACGGGGCGGGTTTGCGGCAGCGCCGTTGCCAGGCCGTACAGCACTTCGGGCACATCACTGCCCGCGACCTTCACGCCCAGGATGTGTTTGAGCTGCCCCACCGCGATCAGCACGGCCGAGCCGGTGATGAAGCCGCTGATGACCGGGTGGCTCAGAAAGTACGCCAGAAAACCCAGACGAAATGCGCCAAAAGCCAGCAGCATCAAGCCCGACAGCAGCGACAACTGCATCGCCAGCGCCACGTAACCGGCCGAGCCCGCTGCCGCCAGCGGCTGCAACGCGCTGGCCGTCATGAGGGAAGCGACCGCCACCGGTCCCACGGCCAGGGTCATGCTGGAGCCCAGCAGGGCGTAGGCGATGATTGGCAGGATGCTGGCGTACAGCCCCATTTCGGGCGGCAACCCGGCCAGCAGCGCATAGGCCAGGCTCTGGGGTATCAGCATCACCGTGACGATGACGCCAGCCGTCAGGTCGCCGGCGAACCAGGCCGGCCGGTAGTGGCGCAACCAGTCAGGCAGCCAGGCCATCACTTGCGCGCCTGGCGACGCTCCAGCAGCTCGAATACCGCCATGCCCGTGATCATGGCCACCACGAACACGGCTGCTTTGGGCTGGCCCGCGCCGAGCGACACCAGCGCCGGGCCGGGGCAAAAGCCCGCCAGGCCCCAGCCTGCGCCAAACACCAGGCCACCGACCACCAGACGCCTGTCGATATCGGTGGACTTCGGCAGGTGCAGGGCGCCGCCGAGGAAGGTGCGCGTGCGCTTCCTGGCCAGCGCAAAAGCGAATGCACCGACCACGATGGCGCCGCCCATGACCAGCGCGAGCGATGGGTCCCAGGGGCCGAACAGATCGAGGAAGCCGATCACCTTGCCCGGATCGGTCATGCCCGACAGGATCAGGCCGATGCCAAACAGCAGGCCCGCAGCGAATTCAGTAATGCGGTGTTGCACGAGGTACTCCTTGTGGGGCGGTGCGGCTCACGCGAAGGCGTGGCGCGCGAAGTAGACAGTGACGAAGCCCGCGCCCATGAAGGCCAGCGTGGCCACCAGCGAGCGAGGCGACAGGCGCGACAGCCCGCAGACACCGTGCCCGCTGGTACAGCCCGAGCCGTATCGCGTGCCCACGCCGACCAGCAGGCCGGCGACCACCAGCGTGCCCCAGCCGGCATCAATGCGGGCTGTCACGGGCCCGGCCAGCACGAAGTACAGCAGCGGTGCAGCCAGCAGACCGGCCAGGAAGGCCAGGCGCCAGCCGGTATCGCCTTTTACCGGCCGCAGCAGGCCGCCGACGATGCCGCTGATGCCCAGGATGCGGCCGTTGACCAGGATGAACAAGGCCGAGGCCAGGCCCAGCAGGATGCCGCCGGCCAGCGAGGCCCACGGGGTGAAGTGTGTCCAGTCAATGGTCATGATGATTTACGCCTTGGGGGGTTCGCAAAATTGCGTGTAGAGCACGTTCAGCACCGCCAGCGCCTGCGGGCTGTCGATGCGGTAGTAAATGTTTTTGCCGTCGCGCCGGGTGCTGACCAGCCCCTCGTCGCGCAGCACGCCCAGCTGCTGGGACAAGGTGGGCTGCAGGATCCCGACGATGGCCTCCAGCTCGCCCACGCGCTTTTCGCCCTGCGCCAGCTGGCACAGCAGCAGCAGCCGGTCGGGGTTGGACAGCGCCTTCATGAGCCGGCTGGCGCCATCCGCCGACTGGCGCAAGACATCGATGTCCATCACAGTGCCGGTTTGCATGTCGAGCTCCTTTTCAATTTACTTGCAGATATTCTATTGAATAACAATATGTTCGTCAATATAATATCTGAACTGAAACCGATTAACACCCAGGAGCGCCCATGAAGCCCATCGTCAAAGGCTTTTTCGATCCGGCCACATGGACCGTGAGTTACGTGGTCTATGAGAAGGACGGCGCGCCATGCGCCATCGTGGACTCGGTGCTCGACTACGACCCGAAGTCCGGCCGCACCCGCACCACCTCGGCTGACAAGCTGATCGCGTTCGTGCAGGCAAAACAGCTCAAGGTGCAATGGATCCTTGAAACCCATGCCCATGCCGACCACCTGTCTGCCGCGCACTACCTGCGCGGGAAGCTGGGCGGCCAGATCGCCATCGGCGCGGCCATCACCCAGGTGCAGGGCGTGTTCAGGCGCATCTTCAACCTCGAGCCCGGTTTCCGTCCCGACGGCCACCAGTTCGATCACCTGCTGCAGGATGGCGAAACCTTTGCCATCGGCGCGCTCACGGCCAAGGCGCTGTCCGTGCCCGGCCACACGCCGGCCTGCATGGCCTTCCAGGTGGGTGACGCGGTGTTCGTGGGCGACACCTTGTTCATGCCCGATGTAGGCACAGCGCGCTGCGACTTTCCCGGCGGCAGTGCGCCGGCGCTGTACCAGTCGGTGCGCAAGCTGCTGGCCCTGCCCGGTGACACACGCCTGTTCATGTGCCACGACTACCCGCCTGCTCCACGCGCGCCCGCGTGGGAAACCACCGTGGCCGCGCAGCGTGCCGGCAACATCCATGTGCATGACGGCGTGAGCGAAGGCGACTTTGTGGCCATGCGCAGCGCACGCGACGCCACGCTGGACATGCCCGTGCTGATCCTGCCCGCGGTGCAGGTCAACATCCGCGCAGGCGAGCTGCCGCCGCCCGAGGCCAACGGCGTGGCCTACCTCAAGATTCCGTTGAACGCGCTGTGAGCCTTTGGGGTGGCGGCTCGCCCAGCAGGGTGGCGATCTCGGCGTCCTTGTGCTCCCACAGGCCGGCCAGCCAGCGGTGAAAGGTTCCGCGGAACTCGCTGTCGGTGTCGTAGTCGCCGTCGGTGAACGCCGCCGGAATCGGCAGCTGGCGCGCGCGCAGCACGATGCGTGGCGTGCGTCCGCACAGGAACTGCCAGAACGTCGGCACGCCGCCGGGGTAAACAATGGTCACGTCCACCAGCGAATGGAACTGCTCGCCCATGGCATTCAGCGCCAGCGCCAGCGCGCCGGCCTTGGGTTTGAGCAGGTGGCGGTAGGGTGACGACTGCGCCTGGTGTTTGGCGACGGTAAACCGTGTGCCCTCGGCAAAATTCATGACACTGGTGGGCACGAGCGCAAATTTTTCGCAGGCGCGGCGGGTGGTTTCGCGGTCTTGGCGGCGCAGGTCGGGATTCTTGCGCAGGTCGGCCTTGCCATGGCGCTTCATGAACGGGAAATCCAGTGCCCACCAGGCCAGGCCGATCACCGGCACCCAGATCAGCTCCTGCTTCAAAAAGAACTTCAGCATGGGAATGCGCCGGTTCATCACATGCTGCAGCACAAAGATGTCCACCCACGACTGGTGGTTGCAATTGACCAGATACCAGCCGCGGTAAGGCAGGCTGTCCACGCCCTGCACGTCCCAGGCGGTGTTTTGCGTCAGGCCCATCCACGCGCTGTTGCAGCTGATCCAGGCGGTGGCAATGGCATTGAGCACCGGGTCCACGCGCCGGCGCACCGGCGCCAGCGGCAGCACCAGCTTGAGCAGCGACATGGCAAACAGCAGCGCGCACCAGAACAGGGTGTTGAGCACAAGCAGCACAAAGGCAATGACGCCCCGCACAACCGGGGGCAGGAATGACAGCATGGGGATATGACCTGAAGAAAGCGGTGGCAAAGCCGTATTGTCAGCGGCGCGACCCCGCATCCGGCTGAGCCAGATCACAATACCTGCACCATGCAGTTCCAGGTTGTGCGTGCGACACGCTTTGTCAGGGTCGAGGTCAGTGGCCCGGCCGATGTGGGCGCGTTCGTGCGGGGCATCCATGCGGTGGCGGCCGACACGCTGGCCCAGGGCGACCGGCTGCTGCTGGTCAACCTGCTGCAGGTCGAGGAAAGCCTGGACTCCACCGGCCATTTCGTGCTGGGCGAGCAGGTGGCCCGGCAGCTGGGGCACCTGAGCCGGCTGGCGTCGGTGGTGCCCCCGGCGCGCATGACGCGCACCAGCGAAAAGGTGGCCCGCGCGCACGGCGTGCAGTTGCGCGTGTTCGACGCCGAACCCCCGGCGCTGGCCTGGCTGCTGGACGAGGCGAGCCCGCCCGAGCCCGCGCCCCAGGCCGACGGCAGCCTCATGGACCCGGTCCGCGCGGCCTGCTGGGATGCCTGGCGCCACCTGTTTCCGCCCAATGCCCAGGCGGTGCAGCTGTCCAACGGCAACCTGGTGATCGCCTGGGCGCTGGCGCGCGACCCGCAGGCGCTGTTTGAAATGTCCACGCCGGTCACCGTGCGCTTTGAGCCACAGCTGCTGGCCAGCATGGCGCAGGCCTCGGCCGTGCAGCGCCGGCGCATCGCGGCCAGCCAGGAAATGGGCATTCGCGCCGGCCTGCTGGGCTACGACCCCTATGCCAAGGTGCCGCAGGCGCGCGTGATTGTGGTCGGTTGAGCTTATGATCCCGCGCATGTTCTGCCGCCAATCCCCTCCCGCATCCCGCCAGTGAACGGTGCGCGCTCAAGCGCACCGGTGTCGACCTGGCTTGCTGCTCCGGCCCTGACGCCGGCGCAGCGCGGATGAACGCACCTGCCCCAACCCTTTCACGGGCAGGTGCCCTTTGGGGAACCCACATGAATGTTTCTGTATTGCCTGCCCTGGCATGGGGCGGTGTGCTCGTGGCTGGCGTTTTATGGGGCGCGGGCGCCCTGGTGGCGCATGACCTGATGGCCCAGGGCATGTCGCCCGCCTCGCTGGCCCTGGCCCGGTTTGCGCTGGGCCTGCCGCTGTTGTGGTGGTGGCATGCGCGCCAGCGCGGCGCGGGGGGCCGCTGGCGCGCCCTGCCGCTGCGCCACCGCGCGCTGGTGGCCGGCACGGGCGTGGCCATGGCGCTGAACGTGACCTGCTGGTTCGCGGCCATCGCGCTCATGGGCGCGACCTTGCCCACGGTCATCTCCATCTGCTGCGCGCCGCTGTTCGTTGCCGGGGTGTCGGTGCTGCGCGGCTATGAGCGCGCGGGCTGGCGCCTGGGCGTGGCATTGGGGCTGGCCCTGGCCGGCGTGGTGCTGATCGTGCGACCGGCCTCGGGCTGGGTGCTGCCCGCGGGCCATGGGCTGGGCGTGGCGTTGTCGCTGGCCTCGGCCGCGCTGCAGGCCGGCGTGGTGCTGGCCAACGCGCGCATGCCTGCCGGGGTGTCGCCCGTCAGCGCATCGGCCTGGGGCATGACGGCCGCGGCCGCCGCCATGGCGCTGCTGGTGTTGCCCCAGGGGCTGACCTGGCCCGTGGGCACGATGGGCTGGCTGGGCTGGATGGGGGTGCTCTACACCGGCGTGGTGACCACGTCGATCGCCTACCTGCTGTTTGCCTGGGGTTCGCGCCGCATCACGCCCACGGCGGCGGGGCTGGGCATCCTGGTGGAGCCGCTGGCCACGGCGCTGCTCGCGGCCTGGCTGCTGTCGCAGCCGCTGGCGCCGCTGCAGTGGGCAGGGGCGGCGCTGATGGGTGCTGCGCTGGCGCTCATGGCCAGCGCAGCCGCATACAAAAGCAGGGCCAGCACAATGCCGCGAAACGGGATGCTGAACCAGTAGCGCCAGCCCAGGTGCACATAGGCGCCCAGCAGCAGCGCGCCCACCACCAGCAGGAACGGCGAGCCGAACAGCAGGGCCGGCTGCGTGAGCGCCAGCCAGGCCCAGACCAGGCCGAACAGCATGGCGCCGTAACTGTGGCTGGCGTTGAAGCCCACCCACGCGCGCCACATGGTGGTTTCGCGCGTGATGCGCGGCAGCGCCTGCTGCATGACGGCCATCACCGCCGGCTCGCGCGGGTGCAGGCGCTGGCCGCGAAAGGTGAACAGCAGGTGCGCCAACCCCAGCAGCAGGATCACGCCGGCGCTGGCGGCCATCAGCAGGGCGGGCAGGGTGGTGGTCATGGAGATCCCTTATCTTTACAAGAGAAAGATAAGGGATCATGCGCTGCCATGTTTCTCGTGTCAAGATGAGCGTCATGGCATCTCCCAAACCCCGCCCGTACCACCATGGCAACCTGCGCGAATCGCTGATGCTGGCGGCCGACGAACTGCTGGCCCGCCAGGGCCTGGCCGGGCTGACCCTGCGCGAGGTGGCGCGCGTGGCGGGTGTGTCGCACGCCGCGCCGTACCACCACTTTGCCCACCTGGACGAGCTGCTGGCGGCGGTGGCTGCGCGGTCATTTGAAATACTGGGCGCGGCCCTGGCTGAGGCCGCCAGCGCGTCCGACGCCCGCGAGGCCATGCTGCGCATAGGCGACGCCTACGTGGCCCATGCGCGCGCGCAGCCCGCACACTTTCGGCTGATGTTCGGCCCGCTGCTGTCACGCAAGGATGAATTCCCCGCGCTGGCGCAGGCCGCCCGCGCTTCGTTCATGCAGGTGCTGCAGGCCGCCGAGCGGTATGCGCCCGGTGAAGGTGCCGTGGTGGCGCTGACCGGCTGGTCGCTGGGGCATGGCTTTGCGCACCTGGCCATTGACGGCGCGCTGGACGACCTGCCAGTGCCCGTCACGCCCGGCGAGGCCATGGCGCGGCGCATCCACGAATGGGTGTTGCCCGTGCGGGACACGCCGGCGAAGCCCAGGCGGGCAAAATCGGGGTCCTGATCCGTTTTGCCCGCCCGCCCATGCTCAGCCCCGCCGCCGCCCGTTCCCCGTTGCACACCCGTGCCATCACCTTTCGCGGCTACGCGCGCGACGACGGCCTGTGGGACCTGGAGGGCGAGCTGCACGACAGCAAGCATTACGGCTATGAAAGCAGCAGCGGCCCCGTGCCCGCCGGCACGCCCATCCATCACATGCACATCCGCGTGACGGTGGACGACACGCTGTGCATCCAGGCCATTGAATCGTCCATGGACGCCACGCCGTTTGGCGAATGCGGCGTGGCCGGCGACACCTTGCAGCGCATGGTGGGCCAGACCATGGGCGCCGGCTGGCGCCAGACGATTGACCGCGCGATCGGCGGCGTGCAGGGCTGCACGCATTTGCGCGAGCTGCTGTTCAACCTGGCGACCGCCGCCTTCCAGACCATCCCGCATGCCAGGGAAGTGCGTCGGCGCGAGGCCGGCCTGCCGCGGTTTGAGGGTGACCAGCCGCCGTTCTACATGGGCCGGTGCATGACCTGGGACTTCAACGGCCCGGTGGTGGCGCGCGTGGCGCCGCAGTTCGTGGGCTGGGTCAAGCCGGTGCGCAAGAGCTGAGGCGTTACAAGCGCGTCAGGCGAGCCGGGTCCGCCACATCCGCCTCATCATGCGTGACCAGCAGCGCCGGGATGCGCCGCGCACGCACCGTGGCAAAAACAAACTCGCGCATGCGCTGGCGCAGTGCGGCGTCCAGCCGCGAAAACGGCTCGTCCAGCAGCAGGGCCTGCGGCTGCGCCAGCAACGCGCGCATGAGCGATACGCGGGCGCGCTGGCCGCCTGACAGCGTGGCCGGGTCGGCGTGGGAAAAGCCGGGCAATTCCAGGTCAGCCAGGGCTTGTGTGACGGCCGCTTCGCGCTGCGCGCGCGGGCCCGGCGGCACGGCAAACAGCAGGTTCTCGCGCACCGTCATGTGGGCAAACAGCAGGTCGTCCTGGAACAGGATGCCCACGCGCCGGTCTTCGGTGGGCAGCGTGTCGATGCGCTGTGCGTTGAGCGTGACGCTGCCGTCAAAGCTGAACACCGGCGCCAGCGTGCCGCACACCGCCGCCAGCAGGCTCGATTTGCCCGAGCCGCTGTCGCCCATGACCGTGTGCACCACACCGGGCGGCACCTCCAGGTGCAGGTCTTGCACCAGCGTGGCCTCACCCAGCGCCAGACGTGTGACGTTCAAATGCAGACTCATGAAGGGACTTTGGCAAACCGCCGCGGCCGCCCGGCCCAGGCGGCCAGTGCAAACACCAGCGCGGGCAGCAGCCACTGCAGCCAGGCATAGGCCGCGGTCAGCGGCCGCTGCGCGCCACTGGCTAACGTGACGGCCTCGGTCGTGACGGTATTGAAGCGCCCCGCGCCCACAAACAGCGTGGGCAGGTACTGGGCCACGCTGACCGCAAAACCCACGGCCAGTGCCGCCAGCAGTGACGCGCGCAGCAGCGGCCATTTGATGCGCGCAAGGAAGGTGAAGCGGCTTTTTCGCAGCGACGCGGCGATCTGCGCGTAGCGCGCGTCAAAGCCCAGGTAGGCCGGGCTCAGCGCGATCAGCACATAGGGCACGGCCGCCAGGGTGTGGGCCAGCCACAGGCCGGCAAAGTGCGCGTCGATATGCCACGCCAGCGTCAGCCGGTGCAGGCCGACCACCCACAACACCGACGGCAGCAACAGCGGCAGGTACACCAGCCGGCGCAGCCGTGCGTCCCAGGCGGGCGGCGCGCTTTCCAGCCAGGCCACGGACCAGACCAGGGCGGTGACGGCGCTGAGACCCGCCAAAGCCAGCGTGGTCCACAGCGTGTTGGCGCTGGACGCGACCGATTGCCAGGCCTGCAGGCCCCATTGCTGGGGCCATAGCTGCGGGAACGGCCAGGCGCCGGCCAGGCTGCCTACGGCCAGCGCCAGCATCACAGCGCCGTAGAGTATGGCCAGTGACAGAAGCGGCAGGCCCGATACCGCCTTGAGCACACCGGCGCGTCCCCGCCCGCCCGCTGTCCATCGCGACCGCCAGTGCGCTGCATGGCGCACGGTCCACAGTCCACCCGCCAGCACCGCCACCAAGCCGGCCAACAACCAGGCGGCTGCAGCACCCTGCGCATTCACGGCGGCGTCGGCGTCCAGCAGCCACTGCCAGGCGAGCACGGCCAGCGTAGGCGGGTTTTGCGGGCCGATGACCAGGGCCATGTCCACCACTGTCAGGCTGTAGGCCAGCACCGCCACCAGCGGGCCGGCCAGGCGCGGCCACAGCTGGGGCCACAGCACGCGCCACCAGGCGCGCTGCGGTGTGTAGCCCATGCTGCGCGCCGCGTCCAGCTCGCGCGCCCAGCGCACGCCGGTGTCGGCGCGCTGCAGCTGTGTGGCGGCGGCCCACAGCAAAAAGGGGACTTCCTTGGCTACCAGCACGGCGATCAGGCCCAGGCCCCAGGGGTCTTGCGTGGTGGGCCAGGGCGGCGGCGCATCAAAGCCCGTGGCCCAGGGCGACACGGCGCGCAGCAGCCAGCCGCTGGGGGCGATCAGAAAGGCCAGGCCAATCGCAAACGCTGCATGCGGCACGGCCAGCATGGGGGGTAGCGCCTGCACCACGCGTTGCCACAGCGCACCCGCAAAGCTGCGCGACAGCACCCAGGCCGTCAATGCGACAGACAACACCGTGGCAGCCAGCCCGGTCCACAGCGTCATGGCCAGCGCACGCGGCCATTGGGGTTGCTGCCACAGCTCGCGCCAGGCCGCAGCGTTGAGCGCGGCGGCCACGGCCGACAAGGCGGCCCAGGCCACGGGCACGGCCACCACCAGCGCCAACAGCACGGGCAGCCACAGCGCTTGCAGGTTTACTGGCCGTATCGCCGCAGCCATTCACGCTCCAGCGGGTCCACCCAGCTGCCGTGAGGCTCCAGGATCACCGGCACGGTTTGCTCTACCTGGCCGGGGGCGGGCTTGGTGCCAAAGCGCGCGCGCTCGGCGGCGGGCAGCTTGTCCAGTGCCAGCACGGTCGGGTCGCCCCAGACGGCAATGTCGGCCTTGCGGGCCTGTGCCTGCGGGGACATCATGAAATTGATGAAGACCTGCGCGCCCTCTTTGGCGTTGGCATTGAACGGGATCGCCAGAAAGTGGGTGTTGCCAATTGCGCCGCCCGCCATCTGCCAGGCGTACACCGTGTCGGCCTGGCGTTTGGCGGCGATCTCGTTGGCGGCCTCGTTGGGGTTGAAGCTGAGCGCAATCATCAGCTCCCCGTCCGCCACCATCTGGCGGATGGCCGCGGGGTTGGCCGGAAACTGCTTGCCCGCGCGCCACAGGTGCGGGTGCAGCGCATCCAGGTACGCCCACAGCGGCGCGGCGGCCGCAGCCAGCGCCTCGGGCGTGACCGGTTTGTACAGGGCCGTGCGGTCGGTGTTCAGCTCCACCAGCGCCTGCTTGAGGAAGGTGGTGCCCACAAAGGCCGGCGGGCGCGGGTAGCTCAGCCGCCCGGGGTTGGCGCGCGCGAAGTCCAGCAGGGCCGCGATGCTGCGCGGCGGCACCGGCACGCGCCTGCGGTCGGCGTATAGCGTGAACTGCGCCATGCCCCAGGGGGCTTCCAGGCCCTCCACGGGTTCGGAAAAATCCATGCGCGTGGTGGGCTTGCCCACGGTGTCCACGTACTGGAAGTTGGGCAGGCTTTCAGCAAACGGGCCAAACAGCAGGCCTTCACGCTTGAGCGTGAGGAAGTTCTCGCCGTTGATCCACACCGCGTCCACGCTGCCGCCGGTGAGCTTGCCCGCAGCCTTTTCGCTGCGCACGCGCTTCACGGCCTCGGCGGTGTCGGTGAGCTTGACGTGCTCCACCTGCACGCCCCAGCGGGTGTTGACCTCGGCCGCTGCCCACTGCAGGTAGGCATTGGTGCGGTCGCTGCCGCCCCAGGCGTTGAAGAACACCTTTTGCCCGCGCGCGCGGGCTTCCAGGGCGGCCCAGGCCGGGCTTTGCGCCCACACGGGTATGGCTGCGGTGGCGGTGATCAGGGCCAGCGTCTGGCGGCGTGACAGCAGGGGTGTGGGCTTCATGGGGGTCAGGGTGGCTGCTTGCAGTACGTGCGTCGTCGCGCGGCGGATGTTCTTACCTCAGGCCAGCAGGGCCTGGGCGAATTCGCGCGCGTTGAAGGTCTCCAGGTCCTCCAGCTTCTCGCCGACGCCGATGAAGTACACGGGAATGGGCCGCTCCTGCGAGATGGCGGCGAGCACGCCGCCCTTGGCCGTGCCGTCCAGCTTGGTGACGATCAGGCCGGTGAGCCCCAGCGCATCGTCAAACGCCTTGACCTGCGTTACTGCGTTTTGCCCGGTGTTGCCGTCGATGACCAGCAGCACCTCGTGTGGCGCGGTGTCCTGCGCCTTGGTCACCACGCGCTTGATCTTGCGCAGCTCGTCCATCAGGTGCAGTTGCGTTGGCAGGCGCCCGGCGGTGTCCACCAGCACCACGTCCTTGCCGCGGGCGCGGCCGGCGGTCACCGCGTCAAAGCTCACAGCCGCGGGGTCACCGCCCTCCTGGCTGATGATTTCGACCGTGTTGCGGTCGGCCCACACGCCCAGCTGCTCACGCGCTGCGGCGCGGAAGGTGTCGGCCGCGGCCAGCAGCACTGACGCGCCTTCGTTGGCCAGGTGCCTGGTCAGCTTGCCGATGGAGGTGGTCTTGCCCGCGCCGTTCACGCCGGCCACCATGATCACGGTGGGCTGGTGCAGGCCGATCACCAGCGGCTTTTCCAGCGGTTTGAGCAGCGCGGTCAGCGCTTCAATCAGCAGGTTGCGCACCTGCACCGGGTGCGTTGCGCCGCTTTCCTTCACGCGGCGCTTCACCCCGTCCAGCAGCTGCTGCGTGGCCTTGACGCCGGTGTCTGCCATCAGCAGAGCGGATTCCAGTTCCTCATACAGCGCGTCATCAATCCGCGCACCGGTGAACACGCCTGAAATGCTGGAGCCGGTCTTGCGCAGGCCGGCGCTCAGCTTGTCCAGCCAGCGCGCGCGCTCGGGCGGCGCGCTGTCGGGTGCGACAACAGGGTCGGGCACCGCGATCGGCGCCACCAGCGCACTGCCGATCAGCGTGGCGCCAGCGGGTGGCTGCGCGGGCGAGGCTGCGGGCAAGGTCGCGGGTTCAGGGGCGGGCGGCTTTTTCCGGAAGAAACTGAACATTGGGGACTTTTTAGAATCACACGATTCTATGAAACACCCCCTGCAGCGCCTGCTGACCCTGATTTGCCTTGCATTGCCGCTGGGCTTTGTCCCCGCCGCCGGTGCCCAGGCTCCCGTCAAAGCCGAACAATTCACCCTGGCCAACGGCCTGACCCTGATCATCAAGCCCGACCGGCGCGCGCCCACTGCAGTGCACATGCTGTGGGTGCGCGCGGGCGCCATGGACGAAGTGGACGGCACCAGCGGCGTCGCCCATGTGCTGGAGCACATGCTGTTCAAGGGCACACCTGACGTAGGCGTGGGCGAGTTTTCGCGCCGGGTGGCGGCCCTGGGCGGGCGTGAAAACGCGTTCACCGCGCGCGACTACACCGGCTACTACCAGCAGATCCCGGCAGGCCGGCTGGAAGACGTGATGAAGCTGGAGTCCGACCGCTTTGCGCGCAACCAGTGGGCCGACGAGGAATTCCGCAAGGAACTGGAGGTGGTCAAGGAAGAGCGCCGCCTGCGCACCGAGGACAACCCCCGGGCCCTGCTGTATGAGCAGCTCAACGCCACGGCCTTTCTGGCGTCGCCCTACCGCCGGCCCATTGTGGGCTGGATGAGCGACCTGGACGCCATGACCCCCGACGACGCCCGGGCGTTTTACCGCCAGTGGTACACGCCCGCCAATGCGGCGGTGGTGGTCGCGGGCGACGTGGACGTGGCCCAGGTGCGCGCGCTGGCGGAAAAATACTACGGCGTCATCCCCGCCCGGGCCGTGCCCGCGCGCAAACCGCGTACCGAGCCCGTGCAGGCCGGTATCCGCCGCATCGAGTTCAAGGCCCCGGCCGAACAGGCTTATGTGGCCATGGCGTTCAAGGTGCCGCAGCTGCGCACGTTTGACCCTTCACCCGAGGCCGACGAGGCCCTGGCGCTGACGGTGCTGGCCGCCGTGCTGGACGGCTACACCGGCGCACGCCTGAACCGCGCGCTGGAGCAGGGCCCTGACCGCGTGGCCGACAGCGCCGGTGCGTACAACGGCCTGTGGGGCCGCGGCCCGCAGGTGTTTGTGCTGGACGCCGTGCCTGCGCCCGGCAAGACCACCGAGCAGGTGGAAGCGGCCCTGCGCGAGCAAGTGGCGCGCGTGGCCCAGGGCGGCGTGACCGAGGCAGAGCTTGCGCGCGTGAAGACGCGCTGGGTGGCCGGCGAGGTGTACAAGCTCGATTCCGTGATGAACCAGGCGCGTGAGCTGGGTAGCCAGTGGGCGCTGGGCCTGCCGCTGGACGCAGGCGAGCGCCTGATCCAGCGCCTGCGCGCAGTGACGGCGCAGCAGGTGCAGGCGGTGGCGGCCAAATACTTTGGCGACGACCAGCTCACCGTGGCCGTGCTGCGCCCGCAGCCGGTGGACAAGAACCGCAAGCCCCGCGCTGCACCCACCGGCTCGCGCCACTGAGGAGCCGGCATGAACATGAAGCTGAACCAACCCTTGCGCGCCCTGTGCGCCGTGCTGTTGCTGGGCGGCCTGCAGGCTGCCCAGGCGGCGCTGCCGATCGAGAAATTCACCCTGCCCAACGGGGCGCAGGTCTGGCTGGCGCAAAGCCCAGGCCTGCCCATGGTGGATGTGCAGATCGACTTTGATGCCGGCAGCCGGCGCGACCCGGCCGAACAGGCCGGCCTGGCGTCGGTGACTGCGTCCATGATGTCCAAGGGCCTCGTCGCGCGTGACGGCCAGCCGGCACTGGACGAAAACTCCCTCAGCGAAGCCTGGGCCGACCTGGGCGCGTCGTTTGGCGGCAGCGCCGGCAGCGACCGCATGAGCTTTGGCCTGCGCTCGCTGACCTACCCCGACCTGCTGCCGCGCGCCGTGGCGCTGGCCGCGCGCCAGCTGGCCGAGCCGGCGTTTCCCGCGGACATCTGGCAGCGTGACCGCGAACGCATGGTGGCGTCCATCAAGGAGGCCAACACCCGCCCCGCCACCATTGCCGCCCGGGCCTATGGCCAGGCGGTGTACGGTACCCACCCCTATGGCCGTGAGGTGACCGAGCAGACGCTGGCGCGCATTGCCGTGGCCGACATGCAGGCCCTGCACGCGCGCATGTTGGTGCCCTGCCGGGCCAAGGTCAGCATCGTCGGCGCCGTGACCCGCGCACAGGCGCAGACGCTGGTGGGCCAGCTGCTGGCGCGCCTGCCGGCCAGCACGCCTAAGCGCTGCGCGGCCCTGCCGCCGGTGGGGGAGGTGGCCGCGCTCGCCCAGCCGAGCGAACAGGCGATCCCGTTTGAGTCAGCCCAGGCGCATGTGTTCATCGGCCAGCCCGGCTTTCGCCGCATGGACCCGGACTATTTCCCGCTGATCGTGGGCAACTACATCCTGGGTGGCGGCGGCTTTGTGTCGCGCCTGTCCAGCGAGGTGCGCGAAAAACGCGGACTGAGCTACAGCGTGTACAGCTATTTCTCGCCGGGGCTGCATGCGGGCGCGTTCACCGTGGGCCTGCAGACCCGACCCGACCAGGCCGCCCAGGCGGTGCAGGTGGCGCGGGATGTGTTGCAGGCCTTTGTGGCCGACGGCCCGACCGAGGCCGAGCTGCGCGCGGCCAAGGACAACCTGGTGGGCGGCTTTGCACTGCGCATCGACACCAACCGCAAGCTGCTGGACAACATCTCCGGCATCGCCTGGAACGACCTGCCGCTCAACTACCTGGACACCTGGACGCAGCAGGTGGACCGCGTCACGGTGGCAGACATCAAGGCCGCCTTCGCCCGCAAGCTGCAACCGCAGCGCATGGCGACCGTGGTGGTGGGCGGGCCGGCCCGTCCTTGAGGTCAAGGGTTTACCCTTGCTACCTGTCAAGGTTGACAGGGGTTTGCAACACCGTGTCGAAATGTTGCGCAAATATCCAGCCCGGTGCTGTCACACACGCCGGCTCCCGGCGGCGCCACAACCGGGAATCATGTCTTCGCAGCGCAGGTTGGGCCCCCCCGGCCTGCGATTTCAGGCTACAGCGGACCGTCTGTCACCAGCCGGTCTCTTGTAGCCGTTTTTTTTGGAGCGGCCCCAGCCCTGCGCATCCAGCGTGATGAAATCGACAGGCGCGCCATCAGGTTGTTATGTTGTGTAACGAGTGCAGCGTTTTTCTTGCGCATTACGCAGTGCCCAAGTACATAAAAGGCTGGGTGTGCAAGCACTGGCGCCGCATTCGCGGCGCGACCCCGCAGGCGGAGGCCTCACATGTCGATACTCAAGAGTCTTTTTGCAACCAAGGACAGCGCCAAATCCGGTCCTGAAACGGCGCCGGTGAAAATGAACCTGGAAGAGCGCATGGCCTTCCGGCGCGAAATGCTGTATGAGGCCATCAAGGTGACCATGCAGGCCAGCGGCGTGCTGTCGGCCAGCTACAAGTTCCGCGTGGTGCGCAACGACAAGCGCGGCCACCAGTACTCGGTGATGATCGACCTGTCCACTGATTTCCTGGCCAACCCCGAGGGCCAGCCTGCACGGCTGGTGGCCGTGGGCGCGAACATCACGCGCAACGCCATGGCCCGCTACGGCATCGTGGTGGCCGGTGTGTACTGGCGCGTGAACGAGGAACTGCAGGGCTTTGACAGGGCGCCCGCCGAGGCGGCGCCGGCCGAACCGGCCGCGCAGACACCCCGCCAGAAGTACGAGCGCGCCACCGCCGACGAACTGGCCGCCTTTGAGGCGGCCTGGCAAAAGGGCCAGTCGCTGCAGGTGGGCGACCGCATCTATTCGTCCGACCTCGCGCCGCTGACCGGCGATTCAGGCAGCGACGACAGCCGGCGCTGATTTGCCGGCGCGGGGGCCGGGGCAGTTAAGCTGCGCCCTGATGACCTCCCGACACCCCACCTCCCGCGGCGCCCACACGGTGCGCATCATCGGCGGCCAATGGAAGCGTACGCCGCTGCCCGTGGCCGACAAGCCCGGCCTGCGTCCCACACCTGACCGCGTGCGCGAGACGCTGTTCAACTGGCTGGGCCAGGACCTGACGGGCTGGCGCTGCGTGGACGCATTTGCCGGTACCGGCGCTCTAGGCTTTGAAGCCGCTTCGCGCGGCGCCGCGCAGGTGCTGCTGCTGGAGCAGGACGCGGCACTGGTGGCCCAGTTGCGGGCGGTGCAGCTGCGCATCGGGGCGCATGCGGTGACGGTGCAGCGCGGCGACGGTGTGGCGGGCCTGAAAGCGCTGGCGCCTGGTTCGGTGGACCTGGTGTTTCTGGACCCGCCGTTTGGTGCGGGCCTGTATGACGCGGCGCTGGCTGCGTGCGCGGACGCGCTGGCCCCCGGCGCCCAGGTGTACCTGGAGGCGCCCGAAGCCTGGAGCGATGACCGCCTGGCGCCGCTGGGCCTGCAGGTGCACCGGCACCTGAAGGCCGGCGCGGTGCATGCCCATGTGCTGCAGCGGCTGGCCGAGCCGTCATAATGCGCTGCAACATAAGAATCGTTGGACCGGCGCACAAGAGGAGAACTTGATGGCCCATAACGTGATTGCCGTGTACCCCGGCACCTTCGACCCCATGACCCTGGGCCATGAGGACGTGGTCCGCCGTGCCACCCAGCTGTTTGACCGCGTGATCGTGGCCGTGGCCGCCGGCCACCACAAGAAGGCCATGTTCACCCTGCAAGAGCGCATCGAGATGGCCCGCGAGGTGGTGCGCCAGTACCCGCAGGTGGAAGTCGAGAGCTTTTCCGGCCTGCTGCGCGACTTTGTCGTGGCGCGCGGCGGCAAGGCCATGGTGCGCGGCCTGCGCGCCGTGACCGACTTTGACTATGAATTCCAGCTGGCCGGCATGAACCGCAGCCTGATGCCCGACGTGGAAACGGTGTTCCTCACGCCCAGCGACAAATACCAGTTCATCAGCAGCACCTTTGTGCGCGAGATCGCCGTGCTGGGTGGCGAGGTGGACAAGTTCGTCTCGCCCTCGGTCCAGCAGCGCCTGGCTGAAAAGGTACGCAGCCTGGGCCGCGAATAGGCGGGCCCGCTCAGAGCGAACGCAGCCACGCCTGCAGCGTGGCGTTCACCGTGTCGGGCTTTTCCATCGTCAGCATGTGGCCGCAGCGCGGCACCATGACCAGCTGCGCCTGCGGTACCAATGCGGCGATTTCATGCGAGCACGCGGGCGGCGTGAGCTGGTCGGCGTCACCACACATCACGAGCGTGGGGCAGCGCAGCTGCGGCAGGTGGATGCGCGCATCGGGCCGGGCCATGATGGCGCGGTTCTGGCGGATGAGCTGGTCCGCGCCCGCGCGCAATACGAACTCAAGGTAGGTACTGGTCAGGGCCTGGTTTTGCGCCTGGTCGGGGTGAAAGGCCAGCGCCACGTTGGGCTCGATCACCTCGCGCACCTGGCCTTTGGCAAACAGTTCGATCGCGCCTTCGCGCAAAGCGCGCATGTCTTGCGTCTCGGGCCGGGCATTGGTGCCCAGCAGGGCCAGCGCGCGGATGCGCTGTGGCGCCTGGCGGGCGGCTTCCATCGCGACGATGCCGCCCATGGAGGCGCCGCACAGCACCAGCTCACCGGCATGCTGCGCCAGCAGCGCGGCGGCCATGGCTTCAATGGTGTCGTGGTGGCTGTTCACATCGGCCACGCGGGGCTGCCAGGGGTCTGCCAGCGCGTCGATCTGGGCGCGCCACATCACGGCGTCGGCAGCCAGGCCGGGCAGCAGCACCAATGTGGGCCGGGTCGGGCTCATGGGGTGATCTCCTTCAGGCCCAGCGCGGCATACACCTGTGCGGCCTGACGCTTCAGGCGCCGGGACTCGGGTTGGCTGTTCACGGCCTGTTGCAGCAGGTGCTGCGCACCGCCCAGCTGGCCGCTGCGAACGAGGGCGTCCAGGTGCACCTGCGCAAACAGGTCGCGTTGCGCATGGCTGCCGCCGATTTCCACCAGGCGTGGCAGGGCGCTGCCCAGCTCATGGGCTGCGCGGGGCCAGTCGCCACGCGCATGGGCGATCAGCCCGCGGCTGGCGGGCAGGCCCACGCGCTGCCAGGCGTCGCGGTCGGCAGGCGGTACGGTGGCCGCATGGGCTTCGATGTTGCGCATCAGCATGTCGGCTTCGGGCCGGCCGGCACGTGCCAGGCCGTAGAGGTACTGCATGTCCAGGAAAGGCAGCACATGGTCGGCCGTACGCACGGCCAGGTAGCCGCCCAGGTCCTGCCAGCGGTGGCCCACATCGACACCGGCCAGCTCCAGCCGCGCCAGCAGCGACACCGCATTGATCTGGTCCTGTGAATAGTCTTTCACCACGCCCCACACCTGCGTGTCGTACAGGCGCAGCACTTCGGTGTGGTCGTCCAGCTCGAGTGCAAACAGGGCCTGGTGCCACCAGTTGTGCGTGACCATGAAGGAGTTGAGGCCCGTCCAGGTGTCGCTGACGTCCGCCAGAAAGGCCTGACCTTCACGGATACGCCCCTGCGTGAGCAGCACATGGGCCAGCGCATGGTGGGCCCAGGGCTCCTTGCGGCGCAGCTGGATGGCGCGGCGCGCCGCGGCCTCGGCCTGCGTCAGCAGGTGGCACTGCTCCCAGCCGAAGGCCAGCATGCCGTGCAGGTAGGGCACGTCGCCCGCGGCCGGCAGCGCCGCCAGCGCCAGGCGCAGCATGCCCGGCGAGTCGCCACGGTTGAACAGGTGGTACTGGCCCAGCTTGAGCGAGGCCAGGTCGCGCGGGTGCTCGCGCGCCTGTTCTTCGTGCAGCGCAATCGCGCGGGCCATGTCGGCGTCAACCCAGGCTTTGACGGCCTGCACGAAACGTTGCTCGCGTGGCGTGGCCGTGACCGCTGAGGCCAGCGCACGGGCAATGTACGGGCGCGCGTTGGCCGGTGCATCGCGCGACTCGGCAAACATGTGCAGCGCGGCGCAGTAGGCCTGCACGATGGGGCTGGCGTCGGTATCGGCAATGGCCAGCGGTGCGATGGCGCGGGCTTCGCTGGCAATGAAGCCTTCTACAAAATCATTGACGGCCGCAACGCTGGCTGCGTGCAGCAGCGTGACGGCATTGCCCAGGCTGTCGGTCAGCACGGTCAGTCCAGGTTCTGCAGAGCCTCGGACGGCGGCTGCGGCCAGGGGCGCTGGGCATCGCGGATCAGCTCGAAAGCGCGCGACACCTGCAGCACGCCCAGGTCGTCAAAGCGCGGCCCCGCAATCTGCAAGCCGATGGGCAGGCCGCCGGTGGTGTAACCGCAGTTGATGGAGGCGGCCGGTTGCTCCGACATGTTGAACGGCACGGTGAACGCGATGTGCTCCAGCGGGCGCAGCGGGTCGTTGGTGGGTGAGGGCAGCTCGGCGGCAAAAGCGGGCACCGGTGACGTCGGCGAAATCACGTAGTCAAACGCCGAGCAGGCTTTTACTGTGGCCAATCGTGTCAGGTAGAACTGGTGCTGGGCGCGAAAGACGGCTTCGCCACCCATGCCGTCGGCGCTGTCGGCCCAGGCCTGGATATAGGGCAACACCCTGGCCTTGCGGTCCGGCGGCAGGGCGTTCATGTCCACATGCGAGCGCATGCGCCAGAAATGGTCCATGCCGTCGAGCATCTCGCGCGTGAGAAAGGGCGCCATGGGTTGCACCACCGCGCCGGCCCGTGCAAACAGGTCGGCGGCGCGCTGTACGGCGGCCAGGACCTCAGCGTCTGCGGCCAGGCCGCAGCCTGCGTCCAGCAGCAGGCCGATGCGCAGGCCCTTGAGCTTTTCAACACCGGCGTCAAAGCGGTGCCACTCAATGGCCTGGTAGGGCAGGCTCATGGTGTCGCGTGTGTCGGGCAGCGACAGCACGGCCATCATGGCCGCGGCGTCAGCCACGCTGCGCGTCATGGGCCCGGCGGCGCGGCCGGTGTAGGGCGGGTCGATGGGCACGCGGCCCAGGCTGGGCTTCAGGCCAAACACACCGCACCAGCCGGCGGGCAGGCGGATCGATCCGCCGATGTCCGTGCCCAGGTGCAGCGGGCCGTAGCCCGCGGCGGCGGCTGAGCCCGCGCCCGCGCTGGAGCCGCCGGGTGTGCGCGACAGGTCCCAGGGGTTGCGTGCCAGCGGGTGAAAGCTCGACAGGCCCGAGGACAGCATGCCGTAGTCGGGCATGGTGGTCTTGGTGACCGTGACGGCGCCGGCCTCGCGCAGGCGCGCCGCAGGCGGCGCATCTGCTGCCATGGGCTGGGGGTCCACTGCGCCGGTGCCCAGCGGCATGGGGTCGCCTTGCGTGGCGATGTTGTCCTTGAGCGTGACAGGCACGCCGTCCAGCGCCGACAGCGGTGCGCCGCGCAGCCAGCGCGCCTCGGACGCCCGGGCCTGTTCGATCGCGAGCTCGGGGCGCAGCAGGTAGGTGGCGCACAGGTGCGGCTCCCAGCGCTCGATATGGCCCAGCACCGACTGGGCCACTTCCACGGGCGACGCGTCGCCGCGCCGGTAGGCGTCCGCCAGCTCGGCGGCGGACAGTTCGTGTAACGCTGTCAAGGTAAGCGAGACGCTCTTTTCAGGGTCAGGCCCACGACATGGCCGACAGGTCGTTCACGAAGATCGGCATGTTCGCCCACAGGCCCTTGACGTTCTTGTTGGCCACCGTCACCCACTGCGGCTGGTACAGGTAGCCGTGCACGGCGTCATCGGCCACCAGGCGCTGGATGTCGGCCAGGATCTTGTTGCGCTCGGCCGCATTGGCGGTCTGCTTGTACTTGTCGTACAGGGCATTGAATTTGGTGGACTCGTAGTTCCAGTAGTAGCCCGGGCGCGAGAAGTTGCCCAGGTCAAACGGCTCCACGTGCGAGATGATGGTCATGTCGTAGTTCTTGTTGCCGTAGGTGCCCGACAGCCACTGCGCCCATTCCACGTTCTGCAGCTTGGCCTTGATGCCTACCTTGTCCAGCATGGAGGCAATCACTTCGCCGCCCTGGCGCGCGTACGGCGGCGGCGGCAGCGTGATGGTCAGCTCCAGGTTGGACACACCGGCTTCCTTGAGCAGCGCGCGGGCCTTGTCCGGGTCGTAGGCGTTGACCTTGGTCAGGTCCACATAGCCCGGGGCGCTGGGCACGTAGTAGCTGCCAATGGGCGAGCCGTAGCCGTCGCCCGCCCCCTGGATCACGGCCTTGCGGTCGATGGCCATGTTGATGGCGCGGCGCACGCGCACGTCGTCCAGCGGCTTTTTCTTGTTGTTCAGCGCCAGGATAGTCTTGGCGCGCGAGCCGCTGGCCATGACCTGGAATTTCGGGTTGGTCTTGAACTGCGGCACGCTGCGCGGCGTGACGCGCGGGAACGCGTCCACGTCGCCGGCGAGCAAGGCGGCCACCTGGGCGGCCGGGTCGGCAATGAAGCGGAAGGTGGCGCGCCTGATCTTGAGGCTGGCGGCGTTGCGGTGGCCGTCCCATTTGCTCAGCACCACGGACGAGCCCTTGACCCAGTTGTCCAGCTTGTAGGGACCGGTGCCCACGGGCTTGGTGGCGTTGGTGTCCACGCTCTTGGGCTCCACGATGATGGCCGTGGCCTGCCCCATCAGGAACAGGAAGTCGGGGTCGATTTCCTTGGTCAGCAGCACGACGGTGCTGTCGTCCACCACCTGGGTGGTGATGGCGGCGAACGTGCGCTTGTCCTTGTTGGTGCTCTTTTCGCCGCCCGCGCGGTCAAAGGAATACTTCACGGCCTGCGCGTTGAACGGCTCGCCGTTCTGGAACTTGACGCCTTTGCGCAGCTTGAAGGTGTAGGTACGCAGGTCGGGCGACACCTCCCAGCTTTCGGCCAGCAGCGGCGTGACGCTGCCGTCGGGGTTGATCTTGGTCAGGGTTTCATAGATGTTGTACAGCGTGACTTCGCCGATGGACGAGGCCGCGGCGGCGGTGGGGTCCAGGCCTACCGGCTCCAGCGCCATGGCCAGCACGATGGCGTCTTTTTTGCTCTGGGCCAGGGCGCCCTGGGGCAGGGCCAGCGGCACGGAGGCCAGGGCGGCGGTGGACAGCAGGGTGCGACGGTTCAGCATGATTTCACTCCAGGGAAAAAGCCACAACAAAAAGGGTCTGGCCCGGCGGGCGCAGGATTCAACATCATCCGCGAGATGGTTCGGGTTGCGCAAGGGGGATTTGCTCATGACCCGATATGCTTTGGCGCCGGCGCTTGCGCCCCGGCTGGGCCTGGGGCACGGCGTCCAGCAGGGCACGGGTGTAGGGGTGCTCGGCGGCGGTGAAAAGCCGCTCGGGCGGGCCCTGCTCGACGATACGGCCCTGCCACAGCACGGCGACCTCATGACACAGGTGGTGCACCACGGCCAGGTCGTGGCTGATGAGCATGTAGGTCACGCCATATTCGGCCTGCAGGTCCTGCATGAGGTTCAGCACCTGGGCCTGAACGGACACGTCCAGGGCGCTCACGGGCTCGTCGGCCACGATCAGGCGCGGGCGCGTGATGAGCGCGCGGGCGATGGCAATGCGCTGGCGCTGGCCGCCGGAAAATTCATGCGGGTACTTGTCCAGGTCGCTGGCGCGCAGGCCCACGGACGCCAGCACCTCGCCGGCGCGCTTGCGCTGCTCGACGCGCGTGGTGTCGCCTTGCGCGGCCAGGGGCTCGCCCACAATGCGCTCCACCGTCTGGCGCGGGTCCAGCGAGCCATAGGGGTCCTGGAACACCATCTGGAAGTCGCGCCGGGCGGCGCGCAGTTCGCTCACCCCCAATGTGTGCAGGTCGCGGCCGAGCATGTGCACGGTGCCGGCCGTGGGCTTGTCCAGCGCCATGACCAGCCGTGCGAGTGTGGATTTGCCCGAGCCCGATTCACCCACAATGCCCAGGCTGCGCCCGGCCTCGATGGTGAAGCTCACGCCGTTGAGCGCCTTGACGGTGGGTGGCGGGCCAAAGAGCTTTTCGCGCGGCATCTGGTATTCGCGCGTCAGGTTGTTGACTTGCAGCAATGGCGCTGTCATGCGGCAGCCTCCGCCTGCAGTTCGGCCGCCACGGCGTCCAGCCGGATGCAACGCACGGTGTGGTCGTCGCCCATGTCCATGGCCGGCGGCCGCGTGCTGTGGCATTCGGCCACGGTGTAGCGGCAACGCCCCGCAAAAGGGCAGCCCGCGGGCAGGTCCACCAGCTCGGGCACGGTGCCTGCGATGGTCACCAGGCGCTGGCCGCGGGCCGAGCCCAGGCTGGGCCGCGCGCCAAACAGGCCGCGTGAATAGGGGTGCATCTTGTGGGCGAACACGGTATCGGTCGGCCCGCTTTCGACCACGCTGCCGCCGTACATGACCAGCATGCGGTCCACGTTCTGCGCGATCACGCCCAGGTCGTGCGATATCAGCATCAGCGCCATGCCGCGTTCGGCCACCAGCTCGCTGATCAGGTCCAGGATCTGCTGCTGGATGGTCACATCCAGCGCGGTGGTGGGCTCGTCGGCGATCAGCAGGTCGGGCCCGCAGGCCAGCGCCATGGCGATGGTGATGCGCTGGCGCTGCCCGCCCGAAAACTGGTGCGGGTACGCGTCGATGCGCCGCGCCGCATCCGGGATGCCCACGCGGTCCAGCAGGGCGATGGCCTGCTTGCGCGCCTCGGCGGCCGACACGCCGCGGTGCAGGCGCAGTGGCTCGGCCACCTGGCGGCCAATGCTGTGCACCGGGTTCAGCGCCGTCATGGGCTCCTGAAAGATCATGCCGATGCGGTTGCCGCGGATGCGGCACAGCTCGCTGTCCTTCTTGCCCACCAACTCCTCGCCGTCAAACCGGATGCTGCCGGTGATGCGGGCGCTCTCAGGCAGCAGGCCCATAAGCGACATGACGGTAATGGATTTGCCGCAGCCCGATTCACCGATCAGGCCCAAGGTTTCGCCGCGCTCCAGCGAGAAGCTCACGCCGCGCACCGCCTCGGCCGGGCCGCGCTGGGTCTGCAGGCGCACATGCAGGTTGTTGACTTCAAGCAGGGCCATCAGCGTTTCCTCGCAAGCCGGGGGTCCAGCAGGTCGCGCAGGCCGTCGCCCAGCAGGTTCAGGCCGAGCACGGCAAACGCAATGGCCAGGCCCGGGAACACGGCCAGAAGCGGCGCCTGGAACATCAGCGTCTGTGCTTCGCTCAACATGCGGCCCCAGGACGGTTGCGGCGGCTGCGTGCCCAGGCCCAGGTAAGACAGCGCGGCCTCCGCCAGGATGGCGATGGCAAAGCGGATGGTGGCCTGCACGATCAGCACCGAAGCGATGTTGGGCAGCACATGCTCCATGGTGATGCTGAACGCGCCCTTGCCGCAGGCGCGCGCGGCCAGTACAAATTCGCGCGACCAGATGGCGTTGGCCGAGGCGCGCGTGATGCGCGCAAAGGTCGGGATGTTGTAGATACCGATGGCGATGATGGCGTTGACAATGCCCGCGCCAAACACCGCGGTCATCATGATGGCAGACAGGATGGCCGGGAACGCAAAGCTGAAATCCGACAGCCGCATGATGAGCTCTTCCACCCAGCCGCGGCGCGCCGCAGCCAGCAGGCCCAGCGCCGTGCCCACCACCAGGCCGATGCCCACCGCGATCACGCCCACCAGGATGGACGCGCGCGCACCCACCAGCAGCAGCGACGCCACGTCGCGGCCATACGGGTCGGTGCCCAGCCAGTGTTCCGCGCCGGGCGGCAACAGTTTTTTGGACATTTCCACGTCATAGGGCGAGCCCGGCGTCCACACCAGCGACAGGCCCGCCATCGCGATCAGCAGCACCGTCAGCACCGCGCCGATCACGAAGGCGCGATGGCCCAAGGCCCGTTTCCAGAAGCCCGGTGCTGCCTGGGTTGGCAATGCGGTGGCGGTCATATGTCGCTGGCTTTCACACGCGGGTCAATCACGGCATAGAGCACATCCACGATGAAGTTGACGATGACCACCATGGCGGCCAGCAGCATCACGCAGTTGCGCACCACGATGACGTCGCGGTTGGAGATGGACTGGAAGATCAGCCGGCCCAGTCCTGGCAGGTAAAAAACGTTTTCCACCACGATGGTGCCCGCCAGCAACTCGGCAAACTGCAGGCCCATGACGGTGATGACGGGGATCAGCGCGTTGCGCAGCACATGGCCCCACAGCGTGGCGCGCTGCGACAGACCCTTGGCCCGCGCGGTGCGCACGAAATCTTCACGCAACACCTCCAGCACGGCCGAGCGCGTGATGCGCGCCAGGATGGCCGCCTGCACGACCGCCAGCGATATGGCGGGCAGCAGCAACGCCATGACGCCGGCGCCAATGCCGTCTTCCCAGCCCGGGAAGCCGCCCGCGGAAAACCATTTGAGGTGCACCGAGAACAGCAGGATCAGCAGGATGGCAAACCAGAAGTTCGGTATGGCAATGCCCACCTGCGTCAGGCCCATCAGGCCCACGTCGCCCAGCTTGTTGTGCCGCGCCGCCGCATAGATGCCGGCGGCCAGTGCCAGCACCGTGGTGATTGCCATGGCCATGAAAGCCAATGGCACGGTCACGGTCAGCCGCTCCAGCACCAGCTCGGACACCGGCGTGCTGTAGGCATAGCTGATGCCAAGGTCGCCCGTCAGCAGACCGGTGATCCAGTCCCAGTAGCGCTGGCTGGCGGGCTGGTCCAGGCCGAGCTTGGTGGCCAGCGCCGCCACGGCGTCCGGCGTGGCATCGGGGCCCATCAGGATCTGCGCGGCGTTGCCCGGCAGGATCTCGAGCACCAGGAACACCACCACCGACGCCCCGACCAGCGTGGCGATCAGGGTGATGAGGCGCTTGAGCAGGAAAAGACTCATGTGTAAGGCAAGGGGCCGCTGGTGTGGACAGCGTCCTTGGGGGTAACGCCAGCGACTGTTTTTATGCCGCTAGCTTATCCGCAAAACCCGGGCCGCCAGCCGTGGCGATGCGAAGTCCATGCCAGGCCCGCGCGCCTGACACTTTAGTTGCAGCTTCGTGCGGGATCGGCGCTGCCGGGCACGCAGGCTTCGTTGCTGGACGCCTGCGCGCCCGTCATCTGCTGGCGCAGCGACTGCAAGGTCACGGGGCCTTCAAAGGCCCAACTGCCCAGGTAGCTGCTGCCGGGGCTCACGTAGCGCACCAGCTCCGTGGGCACCAGCGTGGGGCCGCCGGGTGTGCCGGGTGTGCTTGGGGCAGGGGTCGGTGCACCACCTGCATTGCCGCCGGGTGCGCCCGGGATGACGCCACCACCACCGCTACCGGGAGCGGGCGCCGGGCCGGGGGCGGGCCCGGGGGCCGGCGCTGGCGGCGCAGGTACAGGAGGGACAGGTGCCGGTGCGGGCGGGGCCGGGACGGGGGCAGGCGGGGGCGGGACGGGGGCAGGCGGGGGCGGGACGGCCGCTTCGTAGATATTGGCGGTGGTGGCGGCCGTTGCGTTGGTCAGCACGTAGTTGCCCACGTCCGCGCCGCCCAGTGTGATGCCGGTGATGGCAACCGGCCGGGCCAGGCCGGGGTTGGGCGAATCAAAGGCGCCGCTGGCCGCCGTCACGCTCAGCACGTCGGCGCCGATGCGGCCGGTGAAGGCGGCTGCGCCCGTCACCAGCGACGCGGTGGTCGTGCCGTCTTCCACCTTGTCCTGGGCGGTGATGCCGGTGACGGCGGTGATGCTGGCGGGTGTGATGTCGGCCGTGGTGGCGGCTGTGGTGTTGAAGCTGTAGTTGCCGGCATCCAGGCCGGTCACGCTGATACCGGTGACGCTCACGGCCTTGCCGTTGCCCACGTTCCTGTCGGCAAACGTGGCCGCTGTGTGGCCCAGCGTCAGTGCATCGCCGGCCACCCGGTTGTCGCTGAGCGTGACGCTTGCGTTGGTGGTGCCGTCATACACGCGGTTCTGGCCGGTGGCGGCCACCGCCAGCGCGCGTGCGGTGATGTCAGCGGTGGTGGCAGCCGTCGTGTTGGCGCTGTAGTTGGCCGCATCGGTGCCGGTCAGCTGGATGCCGGTGACGCTGACGGCCTTGCCGGTGCCCACATGCTTGTCCGCGAAGCTGGCGCCATCATGGCCCAGCGTCAGCACGTCGCCGGCCAGCCGGTTGTCGCTGAGCGTGACGGTGGCACTGGTGGTGCCGTCATACACGCGGTTCAGGCCGGTAGCGGCCACCGTCAGCGCGCGCGCGGTGATCTCGGCGGCCGTGGTGGCCGTGGTGTTGAAGCTGTAGTTGCCGGCGTCGGTGCCGGTCACGCTGATGCCGGTGACGCTCACGGCCTTGGCGGTGCCAACGTTCTTGTCGGCGAAAGTCGCGCCGGTGTTGCTCAGGGTCAGCACGTCGCCCGCCACGCGGTTGTCACTGAGCGTCACCGTGGCGCTGGTGGTGCCGTCATACACGCGATTCTGGCCGGTAGCGCCCACGGTCAGCGGGCGCGCGGTGATGTCGGCCGTGGCAACAGCGGTGGTGTTGAAGGTGTAGTTGCCCGCATCGGTGCCGGTCACGTTGATGCCGGTGACATTGATCGTCCTGGCGGTGCCGGCATTCTTGCTGGCAAAGCTGGCCGCGGTGTGGCTCAGGTCCAGCGCATCGCCTGCCACACGGTTGTCGCCCAGTGTCACGCTGGCGCTGGTGGTGCCGTCGTACACGCGGTTCTGGCCCGTGGCGCTGACGGTCAGTGCACGTGCCGTGATATCGGCCGCGGTGGCTGTCGTGGTGTTGAAGCTGTAGTTGCCCGCATCGGCGCCCCCCAGGGTGATGCCGGTCACACTGATGGCCTTGCCGGTGCCCACGTTCTTGTCGGCAAAGCTGGCGGTCGAGGCGATGCTCAGGGTGTCGCCGGCCACGCGGTTGTCGCTGAACGTCACGCCGGCATGGGTCGTGCCGTCGTACACGCGGTTCTGGCCCGCGGCCGTGATGGTCAGGGCGCGCGCCGTGATGTTGGCGGTGGTGGCCACCGTGGTGTTGAAGCTGTAGTTGCCGGCGTCAGCGCCGGTGACGTTGATACCGGTGACGCTGACAGTTTTGCCTGTGCCCACGTTCTTGTCAGCGAAGTTTGCAGCGGTGCTGCTCAGGGTCAGGGCGTCGCCGGCCACCCGGTTGTCGCTCAGCGTGACGGTGGCGCTGGTCGATCCGTCATACACACGGTTCTGGCCGGTGGCGCCTACGGTCAGCGCGCGCGCCGTGATGTCAGCCGTGGCGACCGCCGTGGTGTTGAAAGTGTAGTTGCCGGCGTCGGTGCCGGTCACGTTGATGCCGGTGACATTCACGGCCTTGGCGGTGCCCACGTTCTTGTTGGCAAAGCTGGCGCCGGTGTTGCTCAACGTCAGCACGTCGCCGGCCACGCGGTTGTCGGTGAGCGTCACGCTGGCGTTGGTCGTGCCGTCGTACACACGGTTCTGGCCTGTCGCGCCCACGGTCAGCGCGCGCGCCGTGATGTCGGCTGTGGTCGCGGCGGTGGTGTTGAAGGTGTAGTTGGCGGCTGCGGCACCGGTCACGCTGATGCCCGTCACGCTGACCGCCTTGGCGGTGCCCACGTGCTTGTCGGCAAATGTCGCGGCGGTGTTGCCCAGGGTCAATGAGTCCCCGCCCAGGCGGTTGTCCGTCAGCGTCACGCTGGCGTTGGTGGTGCCGTCGTACACGCGGTTCTGGCCGGTGGCGGACACGGTCAGTGCCCGCGGGGTGATGGTCAGTGCGCCGTTATTGAGCGTGACTGTGTAGTTTTCGTTGTTGGTCGCCGCTGCGGTGATGGCCACCGGGCCCGCAGCCACCGCGGTGTTGGCAACCGCCGTG
The DNA here is from genome assembly GCA_040376925.1 of Caenimonas sp. Classification (GTDB taxonomy): domain Bacteria; phylum Pseudomonadota; class Gammaproteobacteria; order Burkholderiales; family Burkholderiaceae_C; genus RAM1. The sequence continues at coordinate 75,511 of JBEIPU010000003.1, forward strand.
GTGCTGTAGGTTGCACCGATGCCGCTGGCGGTGTCGCCATCAATCAGGCCGGTGACGGTGCCATCCAGTACCGGGTTGGCATCGCCATACACACGCGACTTGTTGTTGGCGGTGACGGTGAGCGTGGGCGCAATGCGGTACAGGAAATGGCTGGCGGTGCCCACCGGTGTGAAGCCTGCCGCCGTGTTGTAACGCTTGCTGTAGCCGGTGGTGCCTTCCGTGGTGGTGGACGGATCGCCGCTGTAGGCCAGGAATCGCCCGTTTGTGGCAACGATGCCGGCCGCGCCGACGCTGTTGATGATTTGCCCGCCAGTGGTCACGCCGGCAGCGTTGCTGGAGCCTGCCTTGAGTACGATGGCGTCGCCTGTCCCGGCGGCGGTGACGGCGTTGGCCAACGTCAGGCTGGCCGCCGCGCCGGTGGTTTCAATGCTGGCGCTGCCGGTGGCGGTGACGCCCGCCACCCCGCCCACGGTGCCCACCGTCAGCGCGCCGGCCTGGGCGTAGTCGATGCTGGCGGTGTCGGCGGCCAGCGTGGTGACGGCGTTGCCGGCGTTGCGCAGCACATGGTTGCCGCCGGCGCCCTTGAGCGCCAGGCCGGCGGCAGTGATCGCGCCGCTTTGCGTCACCGCGCCGCTGCTGGTGAGCGTGACATTGCCCGCCGTGGTGCCGCCGGCGCCGGCACTGGCCGTCACCGCCGCAAGCGCCATGGTGCCGGTGGAGCTGACATTGACCGCGCCGCCATTGCCGCGCGTGCCGCCGGTGGTGACCAGGTTGCCCACGGCCACGTCACCACCGCTCAGGCTGATGCTGCCGGCCGCGCCGCCCGCGCCCGTGCCCGTGGCATTGCCTGACGACGCCGTGATGGCGGCCGTGTTCAGTGCGGCCGTGGTGGTCAGGCTGACCGCACCGCCGGCGCCACCCGCCTGGTTGGTGCCGATGCCCGCCGTGCCCGAAGCCGTAATGGTGCCGGTGCCCGAGGAGAAGGATGCTCCGCTGATGGTGACCGCACCCGCGTTGCGCCCGGCGTTGCCGGTGATGGTGGTGCCGCCGGCAGTGTTGATGTTGCCCGCAGCGCCCGTGGACACGGCCCCCAGCGCGTCCAGCGTGACGCTGCCGCCGTGGCCCTTGGTGCCGCC
>JBEIPU010000192.1:0-6037 GCA_040376925.1 Caenimonas sp.
GGCCTGCTGGCCGTGTGCATCCAGCACGAGATGGACCACCTGCTGGGCAAGGTGTTTGTCGAGTACCTGTCGCCCCTCAAACGCAATCGCATCAAGACCAAGATGCTCAAGAGGAAATGACCCCCCGAAGCGCTTTCAGCGCCTCCCCCCAAGGGGGGCGCCACCGGCGGCCCGGCGGAGCCGGTTCCGCGGTGGCACTGGTGTTGGCCTGCTGCGCGGCCCTGCTGGGGTGTGCGGGTGTTGGCGTGTCTGGTGTCGCGCCTGGTACTTCTCGTGCTGATGTCATTTCCCGCCTCGGACAGCCCACGCGCAGCGTGGCGTTGCCGTCCGGCGAGCGGCTGCAGTATTCGCAGCAGCCGATGGGGCAGTACGCGACGATGGTGGATCTGGACGGTGCCGGGCGGGTGGTGTCGGCGCGGCAGGTGCTGACGCTGGCTGAGTTCTCGCGGATTGTGGACGGGCAATGGACGCGGGCTGATGTGGAACGCGAATTCGGGCCGCCCGCGCGCGTAGACGGCGTGGCCAGTTGGCGGGGCGACATCCTGACTTACCGCTGGAACGACGGCAGCGACATGTTCTTTTTCGTGTACCTGGACGCCAGGCAGGTCGTGCAGCGCACGCACCAGGCCATGGAATTCGTCAACGCACCAGACCGGGAATAAGCAGCGTGCGAGTGATTTTTGCGGGCACGCCCGAATTTGCCCGCGTTGCGCTTGAACGCCTGCACGCAGCGGGCTTCGCGATCCCGCTGGTGTTGACCCAGCCCGACCGGCCCGCCGGGCGTGGCATGAAGCTGCAGGCATCAGCGGTCAAGCAGTTTGCGCTGGAGCAGCACATCCCCGTGGCCCAGCCCCGCAGCCTGCGGCTGGACGGCAAATACCCGGAAGATGCGGCGGCTGCGCGCACCGCCATCGAGGCTGCGCAGGCCGATGTGATGGTGGTGGCGGCGTATGGGCTGATCCTGCCGCAGTGGGTGCTGGACACGCCCCGGTTGGGGTGTCTGAACATTCATGCGTCGGTGTTGCCGCGCTGGCGCGGCGCGGCGCCGATCCACCGTGCGATCGAAGCAGGCGACGCGCAGACCGGCGTGACCATCATGCAGATGGATGCAGGCCTGGACACCGGCGACATGCTGCTGGTGGAAAAGCTGCCCATCGGGCCGGATGACACCACGGGCACCCTGCACGACCGGCTGGCGTTGTTGGGCGGGCGGCTTGTTGTGGAGGCGCTGGAGCTGGCCGCCTGCGGCGGCATGCCGCCGGTCAAACAGCCCGCCGAAGGGGTGACCTATGCCCACAAGATTGAAAAGGCCGAGGCGCGCGTGGACTGGGCCCAGCCTGCGGCCGTCATCGGGCGGCGCATTCGCGCGTTCGACCCTTTCCCGGGTGCTTTCACCGAGCTGGATGGCGAAACCTTCAAGCTATGGCGCCATGAGGTGCTGGCCGCGCCCGCCGGCCAGTGCGAACCCGCCGGGACCGTGCTGTCGGCAGATGGCACCGGCATTGTCGTGGCGTGTGGCGACGGCGTGCTGAAGCTCACCGAGCTGCAGCGCGCGGGTGGCAAGCGGCTGGCCGTGGCGGATTTCCTGCGCGGCTTTGACATCAAGCCGGGCATGGCCTTTCACTGAGCGGCCCATGTTCTTCCTGCGATCCCATTACACGCACCCCGAATTTCGCGCCGGCGCGCGCGACATGTGGCCCCAGGCGCCCGGCATTGCCGCCTGGGGGCTGATGACCGGCGTGGCCATGGTCAAGTCCGGCATGAGCGTGCTGGAGTCTTTGGCGATGGCGCTGTTCGTGTTTGCCGGCAGCTCGCAGCTGGCGTCCATCCCGCTGATCGTGGCGGGTGCACCGGTCTGGGTGATATTGGCCACCGGGTTTTGCGTGAACCTGCGCTTTGTGGTGTTCAGCCTGCACCTGCGGCCCTACCTCATGCACCTGCCGCTGTGGCAGCGCCTGACGCACGGCTACCTGACGGCCGACCTGAGTTACGTGCTGTTCACCCAGCGCTTTGCCAAGCCCGCGCAGGACCCCGCATTGCGCCAGGCGCAAGGGGCCTACCTGGCCGGCAACTGCTGCGTGAACTGGTGCAGCTGGGTCGGCGCCAGCGTGGTCGGCGTGGCGCTGGCCAATTTCATCCCCACCAGCTGGGGGCTGGGTTTTGCCGGCATCCTGTGCCTGGTGGGCATTTTGTGTTCGCTGGCCAGCACGCGCATGCGCGTCGTGTCCGCAGCCGTGGCAGGCGCGGCGGCCGTGGCGGCGTATGCATTGCCGCTCAAGCTCAACATCGTGGTGGCCATCGCAGTCGCCGTGATCTTGTGCCTCACGCTTGAAAAGCCGCAGCCGCCTGCGTCCGTACCGGGGGCAGCAGCATGACTGACTGGTGGACCATGGGGGTTATCGCGGGCCTGAGCTGCGTGACGGTGGTGGCGCGAAGTTTCTTCTTCATCGCCAGCAAACCCTGGAGCTTGCCACACTGGGCGCAGCGGGGCCTGCAGTACGCGCCCATCGCGGCGCTGTCGGCGGTGGTGGTGCCCGAGGTAGTCATGTCCCAGGGCCAGTTGGTGGCCACCTGGCAGGACGCGCGGCTGTTCGCCGCCGCGGCCGGTGCCGCAGCCTACTACTGGCGCCGTGATGTGCTGGTGACCATCGTGGCGGGCATGCTGGTGTACCTGCCGCTGCACATCGGCCTGGGCTGGTGATTTCCGGCGAAGGTGGGGCCTTCTAAAATGGCAGGCTTTGCCATTCATAGACCTGCACCATGAACGTCCTGCGCTTTTCCGATCTGTGTTCCCAGGGCAAGGCCCGGGGCCAACGCGTTTTCATCCGGGCCGACCTGAACGTGCCGCAGGATGACAGTGGTGCGATCACCGAAGACACGCGCATCCGTGCGTCGGTGCCCTGCATCCAGATGGCACTGGACGCCGGCGCGGCCGTGATGGTCACCTCCCACCTGGGCCGCCCGACCGAGGGCGAGTTCAAGCCTGAGGACTCGCTGGCCCCGGTCGCCAGGCGCCTGGGCGAGCTGCTGGGCCGCGAGGTGCCGCTGGTGGCCAACTGGGTCGATGGCGTGACGGTGGCCCCCGGCCAGGTGGTGCTGCTGGAGAACTGCCGCGTCAACAAGGGCGAAAAGAAGAACAACCCGGAGCTGGCGCAGAAGCTGGCCGCGCTGTGCGACATCTTTGTGCACGACGCCTTTGGCACGGCCCACCGCGCCGAGGGCACGACCTACGGTATCGCCCAGTACGCCAGCGTGGCCTGTGCCGGCCCGTTGCTGGCGGCCGAGATTGACGCCATCACCAAGGCGCTGGCCCAGCCCAAACGCCCGCTGGTGGCCATCGTGGCCGGCTCCAAGGTCAGCACCAAGCTGTCCATCCTGGAGGCGCTGGCCAAGAACGTGGACCAGCTCATCGTAGGCGGCGGCATTGCCAATACCTTCATGCTGGCTGCGGGATTGAAGATCGGCAAGTCGCTGGCTGAGGCTGACCTGGTGGGCGAGGCACGCAAGGTGATTGACGCCATGAAGGCGCGCGGCGCCGACGTGCCCATCCCCACCGATGTGGTCACGGCCAAAACCTTCGCGGCCGACGCGCCCGCCACAGTCAAGGCCGCCACCGACGTGGCGGATGACGACCTCATCCTGGACATCGGCCCGCAGACGGCCGCGAAGCTGGCCGCGCAACTGAAAGCCGCCGGCACCATTGTGTGGAACGGTCCGGTGGGTGTGTTTGAGTTCCCGGCGTTTGAAAACGGCACCAAGGCCATTGCCCACGCGATTGCTGAATCCAGCGCCTTCAGCATCGCCGGCGGCGGCGACACACTGGCCGCCATTGCCAAGTACGGCATTGAAAAGGACGTGGGCTACATCTCCACCGGCGGCGGCGCCTTCCTGGAGGTGCTGGAAGGCAAGACGCTGCCCGCTTTCGAGATCCTGCAAAAGCGCGCCGCAGGTTGAACGCAGCGGCTGCTCAGACGGGCAGGGGCTGTGGCTCGCTGGTGGCGCGGCCGGTGTAGTCGGTCCAGCAGCGGCGCGAAAAGTCATACAGCTTGCAGCGGCGCGCCGTGTCGAAATACCAGCGCCACGAAAAGCGCTGGACCACGATGCGCCCGGGCAGCATGTCCTCCAGCAGCTTCTGCGCGTTTTTCAGCCGGTACAGCGGGATGCCCATGTCTACATGGTGGGCGGTGTGCTCCATGATGTGGTGCACCAGCGCGCCAATGCGCAGCGGGAAGGTCAGGTGCACGGTGGTGGACACAAACGGCTGGGCTTTTGCCCAGGCCGCCTTGTCGTCATGCCAGCCGACCTTGACATGCGTGTGGTGCACATAGACCACGAAACCGATCATGGCGCACCAGAACATGAAAGGCACCCCCAGCCCCATGGCCAGCACCAGCATCGCGGATTGCCCCGTAGCCGCGGCCAGCGCCGCCAGCGTGCCGGCCCACAGCAACGCAAAGGCCGATACCAGCAGCCCGTCCAGCACGAAAACCTGCCGGCGCGCACCCATGTAGGCGCGGCTGGGGAAATACATGCGCCGCCACCAGATCTCCACCAGGTAGTAAAGGCCTGGCGCCCAGCCGCTGCGGTAGATGCGCTGCAGCAGGCGCTGGCGTGGCGTCAGGGCGTGGTACTCGGCCGCCGTCAGCGGTGCCCAGACGAAATCGGTGCCCTTGAGGTTGGTGTAGCCGTGATGCACCAGGTTGTGCCCGATATCCCACAGGCTGTAGGGCGTGAGCGAGGGCAGGAACGCGATGCGGCCCAGCCAGCGGTTCAGGCCGCGGTGGGGCGTGAGGCTCTGGTGGCAGGCATCGTGGCCGATGATGAAAAGCCGCCCGATGACAAAGCCGGCGGCCAGGCCGCACAGCAGCTTGAGCCACCACGCGTGCAGCGCGACGGTTCCCGCCAGCGCGGCGGCCAGCAGGGCGTAGTCCAGCGCGAGCAGCGCCAGGGCGCGCCCGGTGGTGCGGGCGGACAGCGGTGCCAGCCACTGCCGCAGGATCTTGCGGTGCGGCAGCGGGGCGCGAGGGGAAATCGGGGCAAGCGGTGATGTCATGCGGGGCATCCTAGGCACACCTGCGGCCGCGCGCCCTGACGCCGGTCAAAGCCGGCGCATCTGGTAACCCGTATGTAACCAGTTTCGTGCCAGAATCCGAAACTTAGTTACAAGAAAGCAGTTCAATGTCTGGAGACAAGCACCCGCGGCCGCGCCGCGCCACCAAGATTGTTGCCACCCTGGGCCCCGCGTCGAGTGATCCGGCCCTGCTGGAGCAGATGATCCGGGCCGGCGTCAATGTGGTGCGGCTCAATTTCAGCCACGGCAAGGCGCAGGACCACATCGACCGCGCCACGCTGGTGCGTGCCGCCGCCCAGCGCGCCGGGCGCGAGGTGGCCATCATGGCCGACCTTCAGGGCCCCAAGATCCGCGTGGGCAAGTTCGCCGAGGGCAAGGTCATGCTGGAGCCGGGCATGAAGTTCGTGCTGGATGCGTCACGCGCCGAGCCGGGCGACATCAAGGGCGTGGGCCTGGACTACAAGGAACTGCCGCGCGACGTGAAGCCCGGCGACGTGCTGCTGCTCAACGACGGCCTGATCGTGCTGACTGTTGACGCCGTGAAGGGCGAGCAGGTTCGCACCACCGTCAAGCTGGGCGGCGAGCTGTCCAACAACAAGGGCATCAACAAGCAGGGCGGCGGCCTGACGGCGCCCGCGCTGACCGCCAAGGACATGGAAGACATCCGCACCGCGATGAGCTTCCAGGCCGACTACGTGGCGGTCAGCTTTCCCAAGACCGCGACCGACATGGAAATGGCGCGCCAGCTGTGCAACGTGGCCGCCGCCGAATACCGGCACAAGCCGGGCCTGATCGCCAAGATCGAGCGGGCCGAGGCCATCCCCAACCTGGAATCCATCCTCAAGGCCAGCGACGGCATCATGGTCGCCCGTGGCGACCTGGCGGTCGAGGTCGGCAACGCGTCGGTGCCGGCCCTGCAGAAGCGCATGATCAAGCTGGCGCGTGAGCACGACAAGGTCGTGATCA